>JAYEHC010000001.1:0-22777 GCA_034659355.1 Patescibacteria group bacterium
TCTAAAAAAATACTCACTTCCGCCATAGTAGGATTAGTTCTAATCTTAATTTCTTATTCTGTTGTTAAAGTATTGGGAGAAATATTGGGATAGGTTTAAGATAATTCCGTTCGTAGGAACGAGGCACCGCCTCGTTCCTGCTTGAATTTTTAAAAACGACGAAGTCAAGAAACAATCAGTGAAGATTTCAATAATTTTAATGAAACGACTCAAGATGTTTTAACGCATTGGATTAAGAAAGATGTAAGAATTGCTAGCGTTGTTTATACTTTTAAATATTCCTTGTAATGCTCAAAATTAGATCTAGGGAAGTTTTTATCCTTAAGTCGGATAAAATTACTATTTGATGTTAAAATCTTTTTTTAGAAAAATTCTTATAAAGTATAAACAACGCTGGACAATCTAACAAATAGAAATTGGCATACCGTTTTTATCAAAATATTCAAGCAGGGATTTAAACACAGCGATTATACTTTCATTGTAATCATATTTTGGAATTACTTATCTTGTAGGAGCATAGCGAAAACCTTTACACTATTTTTTAAAATGGTATAATGTGGTTAATAAATGAAACAATACTTTAAAAAAACAATTTACCTATAAATTAAGTCAACTCTATTAGAATTAGCCAAAGTTTTATCGCTCATTACAAGTAATAATAATCCAAACACCAGCCAAGCAACGGTAAGACAATCATATTCCTATCGCGTACGATGTACGATCAGTTACCTATATGCGGTCAACAAAGTAGAACCGCAAATAAAGCAATACGATTAGGGTCTCTGAATTATGAAAGAAGTCTCTTAATAAGGACTATAATTTTTAGCAGAGTATCCTATCGTTGCTTGGTTGGTGTAAATTCTCTAAACGGTTGTTGATCAGCGAGCATGGCAAAAATAACAGAACATAACTTTCCTCCAGCCGCCACTTTCGCTTTCCGATATTTTTCAAAAAACTTTCTTACCTTGTCTCTGTCCGTTGATATTTCTATTTGCTTTTCAATCTTTCCGTCATAATCCATAACAGTGATATAGCAAGTTTTTTTATGGAGATCAACTCCAATATAGATGTTAGCATTAGGCATAGTTTTAATTTTAATTAATTAGACTCTTGATTAACAGTTAGCGCATTCTGCTTAACTAACTTCAATCTTTATCTAATTCTAACACTTTTATTTAATATATCTAATTTATAGCATTATGAAAACACAAAAACAAAAAACAGCCGTAATTATAGTTGCAGTGGCAATGGCGGTTCTTACCATTATTATTATTGCAGGCATTGTTTCAGAGAAAAAAGAACCCAAGAAAACGGTTAGTAAATTTGTAAATTGCAGCGTTCTTGTTGATTCTTGCAAAGACCAGAATTGTAAATTCTTGTTTCTTTGCAACGAGGCGGAATTTTCAGATTGCCGGGTTTATGATTGTGGAAAAAACTATGGCGTAAGAATTACTGACAAGGCTGGAAATATACAAGAAAAAGTTCGCGAGAAAACATCTCCTTACGAAAATGAAAAAACGAAAGAAATGATTGCCAAGTGCAGCGGAACATTTGAAGTGATAGAAAAGAAAAATTGCGAAAACGGCAAAGCAACGGCAAAAGTCAAACTTAGCGTAAAAGGCGATTGTGAAATTAAAAGTGCTACGATGACTGTTAATGGCAAAACGAGAATCGCCAGCGTTGAACGGGATGGAAAATTTTATAGCGTATCAATTAAAAGCTGCGGGGAGATTTCTGATATAAAAATGACCGGAGAGGGGGGGGTGGGAATTGGAGAGAAAGTGGAAGTTAAAGATATATCGCCGGAAGATATAATGGAAGAAAGATTGCCGATTCATAGCGAGTATAAACCGGAAATGTAAAAGAAATTGGATATTTTATTCTTACTCTTATTAGAAAGTCAATTAAAGCTCTATGCTAGCAGGAAAAAGAAATAGAAAAAACATTCAAACTATCTAGCAATACAGGAAAAAAGGATTAGCATCATTAGCGCCATTGATGTCTTGGAAAAGAAATTCAGCAGTTTGATAACAGAAGCAAATTGTGATCGGGAAACTATTAAAACGGAGATAAATATTATTAGAGAAAGATGCCCGGATAACAAGCCTATCGTGATTTTTATAGATAACGCCAGATACCAAAAATCGTCTGAGGTTAAAGAACGCGCCGCTAGACAAAATATTATTTTAAAGTTTATTCCCGCCTACAGTCCCAATCTAAACTTAATTGAAAGACTCTGAAAATTTGTTAAGAAGAAATTGCGCAATAAATATAGAAAAGAATTCAAGGATTTTCAAAAAGCGATAATAGAAATATGCCGCGACTTAGACAGCAAATATTTTTCAGAGATACTAAATCTAATAAATCATAAGTTTCAAATTCTAAGGCGACTTAGTATAATATAAATATAACATAAAAAGGAGAAAAAATTATGAAAAAGTTTAAAAAAACAAAAACACTGGCGCTGGTTGTTTTGGCGCTGGGATTTCCTTTGACAAGCTGGAGTCAAATGGCGCCCGACATCACTTCTCCCATTCTCACTACCGAAGCGTGGATTCCGAATGAGTCGACAGGAACTTTTATTACTAAATCTCCTAGCGGAGTAATTAGTCTCAGTAACATAGACGAAGCAGGAGAAGAGCTTACCTTCTATTCAATCGCGATAGACCCCGCTCCTTCTTCGGGAATATCAGATCAAAAGATCAGATGGTGGCATTATGACAGCGGAGGAACTTTAAAAAATAACGGCGTTAAAGTTTGGGACACAACCACCGCTCCTGCAGCTGGAGGAGTAAACTTTCTTGTTCTTGATCACACACTCAATTTTGCCTACGGCGACAGAATAGAATATATGTCTGAAGCGACTGATACTATTCCTAATCCTACTACTTATGATCCTGTTGGTTCGGAAATTTGCGGGAATGCTCCTTGCGCGACGAGATATTCGTTTACGGTAGAAGAAAATTATACTTGGGCGAAGGCGTATGGAGGAATTGATTTTGATGAGTCTGAAGTTATTTATCAAGTTTCAGACGGATATCTTATAGCGGGAGGTACAGAAAGTTTTGGTGTAAAAAAAAGAGATGTTTATTTCGCGAAGGTGGATCAAGATGGAAATTTTCTTTGGGCAAATGCGTATGGAGGCAACAAGGATGAATATATTCGTTCACTTCAACAAATCCCAGATGGTAACTATATTGCTACGGGATGGACTATGGATTCTGGAGGATCTGGAAATAAAGATTTTTTGGTTATGAAACTGAGTCCGTTAGGAGTAAAAATCTGGGCAAGAGCATTCGGAGGAGGCAGTGCTGATTTTGATAGTAGCAAAACAACTGTTTATGACGCCTCTACGGGAAATCTTTTTGTAGCTGGAGTGTCAGGCATAGATGCTTCAATTTTAAAGCTTGATCCAAACGGGCATTTGCTTAAGATGAGAAATCTTGTAGGCAGCAAGGGTGAGTTTCGCGAGATTGAAAAAACTTCGGATGGCAATTATATAGCAGTGGGTAAAACAACTCACTCGGATAACAGAGGTAATATCTTAGTTGTTAAATTTGACTCAAATCTTGTTAAAATATGGGCAAAGGAATATGGAAAGAACAATTTAAGAGATTCAGCGGTCAGCATTTATCAAACTGATGATGACGGAGACGGAGATAAGGATGATGGATATTTGGTTTTTGGCTATTTAGAAAATGTTATAGGCGGACCGCAGGATTTTTTTGTTATGAAAATTAATCCATTAGGTATTAAAAAATGGGTAAAATCTTATAAAAAAGCGGATCTTGACAGTGATCATTCTCGCTTCTCGTGTGAAACATCCGATGGCGGTTTTGTTTTGAGTGTTATCTCTTTTTACACAGGAGGATCAAATATTTTGCTTGTTAAGATTAATTCTAATGGCATTCAGGAATGGGCTAAAATATTCAAAGGAGATGATATAGATAATCTTAATTTTATTGAGCAAACTTCAGACGGAGGGTATATTATTTCAGGGAGAACGAATAGCTTCGGAGCAGGCAATATGGACACGCTTATTATTAAATTAGACAAAAATGGAAATATAAAAGACTGCAGTCCTCCTCTGGAAGATTTTGGCGCAATAATTCCCAATTCGTTTATTACCTGGGCGATTATTGAAACTGTGGTAGCAGATACTTTTAGTGATGTTGCCATTAACGAATCTAATCTTGTTTTCACAACGACTCCTTTTGTTTTTTCCGAGGAAAATGTCTGTCTTGCCTGTAACACTGATCCAACTGTGAATCCTTACGCTCCCACTATCCCAGCCAGTTGGTGCAATTCCTCTCCAGGAGAAATTCTTTTGTCATGGGAATTCAAAGACACTGAAGACGGAGATGGAAATCAGACGGAATATCAGATAGATTTGAGAAAAGGAGCTATCAGTTGCAGTTCCGGTAGAGTGATATCCGGTGATACTTCCATTACAGCAGTGAATATTCCTAACTGCGGTGGCTTTGTCACTTATGATGATCCCATTGTTGGTTATGACTGGGATATAACTGTTTGGGACAGTACGGGCGCTTCAAGCACTACCAAAACAGGAGCTTCTTTCAGTACAACAAGACATAAATGGCCAACTGTTTGTTTTACCTATACCCCTTTTCCGCCGCCGCCGCTGTTACAATTTGAGGTTATCACTTTTGATCCCGGATGCTCTGCGACATATGACGGAACTCCGATTGATGAAAATATAGATCTTGTTTGGGATTGGGATTATGATTCTACGGATGTTGGAGATCCAAGCTTTGATACTCACTTCCCTCTTGTTGATGTTTATCCTCCAGCGCCCCCAACTCCTCCGCAAGTCATCTATTCTTTTGCAAAAGAAAAAGATTACACGGTTAATCTGAGAGTTACTGACTCTGCCGGATATAGCTGTTGGGCATCTCAACAGAGCGCACAAAAAATCGTTCCAATTGGTGAAAATATGCCGGAGTGGAATGAGACGACACCTTAGAGATTTTTGCTAGTTCTTGGCTCCAGTTAGAAGACTGGAGCCAACGAACCTGTTTGAGATAGCTAAAAATTAAAACCAATTATGTCTTCCATAAACCTGTTGCCTAAAAGAAACCAAGAAATGCCGCGACAAAACAATCAGTTATGAAAGTATTTATGATTACATCTATAATGGAAAGGGTAGATATGACGGCTTGTATCAAAAACTAAGAAGAAAGCAATCTAAAAGACAAAAGAGATTTTCGCGTAAACAAAGGCATTGGACGCTTAAAAACAGGGTTTCCATTCACAAGCGAGATGATAGTTTTGGAAAAGAACGGTTATAAATTTGAGGGGATACTTAAAAAAAAGTAAAAAAAGATAACAAATTTCTTGATTGTTGCGTTTTTGCGAAAACAAGAAACAAAAAGATATTATAGAAATCTAAAAATTAATTTTTATACCAGTAACTCAGCTATAAAAGTATTGTTTGCTTCAAACATCAATTCCCTCTTCACTTCCGCCCAATCCATAGTCTTAAAGTCGTCTCTTAAGCCCCGCCAATCGCAACAAAAGACCCTTTGATAAATGTTTTCAAAGGGTTTTTTGTATGAAATAAGCGCTTCGTTGCTCTAGTCCCGTTTTCGTTGGCTCCAGTCTCCTGACTGAAGCCTTTTGTGGGGACCGTTTAATTAATTGTGTCTGGGGCTCCTGAAATGCTTTTATTGAGAAACTTTTTTATTTGGCAAAACTAAGCCTATGCTAATCAATCATTTTTTGATAGAATAGACTTGTAAGAAAAATCAATTATTTTATATGGAGCAAGAGAACGACGAAAATCAAGCGTTGAAATTTGCGTTGAAACTTCTTAGTATTAGAAAAAGATCCGTTTTTGAAATTACGAAAAGATTGTGGCAAAAAAAATTTACGGAAGATGTTGCAGATCAAACAATTAAAACGCTGTTTGAATATAAATATCTAAACGATGAAGAATTTGCGGAAGCGTATCTAAACGACCGTATAAATTTCAACCCGCGCGGAAGTTTTTTGATTAGAAAAGAGTTGCGGGAAAAAGGAATTGCGGAAGATATTATAAACGAGAAAATAAAAGAATTGCTACCAGAAAAAAAAGAATTGGAACTAGCAAAAAAAACAGCTGAAAAAAAGTTAGCGTATTTAGGTAAAAATCTGGAAAAAAATAAAATTTACCAAAAAGTCGGCGCGCATTTACAATCCAAAGGATATCCTTCTTTTATTATCAGAGAAGTTTTAGAAGATAATTAAGATTATTTAAAATTTAGGATTATTCTTCCATAATCTATTTTTAATTTTCAAAATGCCAACCAAAATAAATGTCATCAAAATAATAACCCTGTTTTTAATAACAATCATTATTGCTGTTATCGCCATTGCGACTTATTTTAATGTTGTCTACGCAAATAAGATATTTCCCAATATCACGATCAACGGAACAGATTATTCCGGGTTCACAAAAAAACAAGCAACGGAAAAACTGGAAAAAGAAATTAAAAACGCTTATCAAAACGGATTTATTTTTACTTATCAAGACAAAATTTATCAAGCTGAAATTTCAGAAATTGGAACGGCTGTAAATATAGAAAAAGTTGTTAATAATGCTTTTATTTACGGACATAAAAAAGATGTTTTACAAAATATCAGAGAGCAACTTAAACTTGTTTGCCAGAAAAGAAATGTTAAAATTGAGATTGGAGTTAACAAAACAGCGCTGGAAAATTATATCTCCGCTACACTATCCGAGATTGAAACACCGCCAAAAAATTTCGGCTATTTTTACGATGGCGAAAAATTTATTCCCAGCCAATCAAAATCCGGAATGCTTATTAACAAAAAACGGCTTACAGAAGACATCTTTAGCAATTTGTCCGAGTTGAAAAATGAGACTATAAAATTGGAATTGAAAAAAGTAGCTCCCGAAATAAAAAAGGATTTAAATAAATCCGCGCTTGCGGAAGCGCAAAATTTGCTGTCTAAAAAAATCATTCTTAAATACAATTCCACGGAATGGGAAGTTCAAAAAGAAGATTTTGCTCTTTGGATTGGTTTTGGAACCAAAGACAATTTCCTAAATGACAATGCCACTTTTAGTAATAGCGCAATGCTTGGCGTAACAGCTGACAAAGACAAAATAAAAAAATATTTAGTCTCACTCGTTCCGCAAATAAATTCAGAACCTATTAACGCTCAGCTTACATTTAATCAGTCAGGAAAGGTTGACATTTTTTCCTTGAGCCAAGAAGGAGTTGCTTTGCAAATTGAAAAAAGCTTGGAAGAAATCGGCAAAACTATTTTTGTTGAAGAAAATTGTAAAAACAATTCTGAAATAAATTTGACAATTCAGCTTGTTACCAAAAAAGTCCAGCCAGAAATTACAACAGCCAGTATTGACAATATGGGAATTACGACGCTTCTTGCGACGGGAGAATCAAATTTTTACGGCTCGCCAAGAAACAGAAGACATAACATTGCAATCGGCGCAAGCAGATTTCACGGCGCGCTAATCGGACCAGAAGATGAATTTTCCTTCAACAACGCTTTGGGAAAAGTCGGCGCGAAACAAGGCTATCTTCCGGAATTGGTTATCAAAAAAGATAAAACTGTTCTTGAATATGGCGGCGGTTTATGCCAAGTTTCAACAACTGCTTTTCGTGGCGCGGTTAAAGCGGGATTTGAAATTACAGAAAGAGAAAGCCACGCCTATCCCGTACAATATTACAACCCTCAGGGAACAGACGCAACAATTTACCCTCCGCGTCCGGATCTAAAATTTAAAAACAACACGCCCGCTTATGTTTTAATTCAGACAAGAATTGAAGGAAATAAATTGTATTTCGATTTTTACGGATCTAACGACAAACGCGAAGTCATTCTAAAAGGTCCTTATGTTTATAGTAGAAAACCAGACGGCTCAATGAAAGCCAGTTGGACACAAGAAGTTTATAATCAGAATGGAAAATTGAGATTTAAAAAAACATTCTACAGCAATTACAGATCGCCAGCGCTTTATCCGCATTAAGAATTGGGTTGTAAGTTATTAGCTAATTTATGAGAAAAATAATCCTCGCTTCAAAATCAAAACAGAGAGAAAAGCTCCTGAAAATTATCGGGCTTGATTTTGAGATTGAAAAAAGCGATTACCTGGAAGATATGACCGAAAAAATTCCCGCTTATAAATTAGCGCGAAAACTGGCGTTTGGCAAAGCGCAAGATATCGCCCAGAAACATAAAGACGCTATTGTTATCGGCGCTGACACTTTTTTAATTTTAGGAAAAGAGCTTTTAGGAAAACCGCATACTCCGCAAAAAGCAAAGAAAATGCTTAGAAAAATAAGTGGCAAAAAACACAAAATAATTACGGGGGTTGCGATTATAGACACTAAAAAAAATAAAGTTTTTACCGACTGCGAAATTACTGAAATTTGGTTCAAAAAATTAAGCGAAAAAGAAATTGAAAAATATATAAGAACCAGCGAGCCGCTAGATAAAGCTGGCAGTTATACTATTCAAGGAATTGGCGCCATTTTTGTAAAAAAAATAAACGGCAATTTTGACAGCGCCGTTGGACTGCCGATTGGAAAAATATACAAGTACTTGTTAAAATTAGGCGTTGATGTTTTGGAGTCAAAAGATTGCTGAACAAAAGGTTTCAGAAAATATAAAAACGGCGCAAAGAACTTGCGCTGTTTTTTTAAAACACTTTTACTTCCGTTTCCTCCCCGCCTTATTAGACCTCTTGCGTAATTACTTCCTACTGCAATTTCCATATTTTGGTCAAATTCCCCAAAAATTTTATCTCCCGCAACATTGCGAGATAGGCTAACTTCAAAAATTATTTGAAAAATTTGCCTCAAAATATGAAAATCTCGTAACGAAATTAATTACGCAAGAGGTCTATTTCCCCATTAACTTTTTAATCTCCTCTTTAGAAATTCCGCCGATGAAATAAATTACGGGGAGATAAACAACCGCACCGATAATTACAAGAAGGAAAATGTTTAAGCGACTGCAGTAAAAAAGAGCAAAAGCCATTAAAAGCGATGCTAAAAACGCTTTGGGTAAAACTTGAAAAGACGGTATAAATTTTATTGTTTTATAAACAACACCAACCATTAATATCGTTACTAGAAATTCCGTTGCTACTGTTGTCACCGCCGCGCCGAAATAAGAATACTCGGGAATAAAAATAAAATTAGCGATGATATTAAAAATCATTCCCACGAAATAAATTTGCGCCAAGCGTTTTTGCTGATTTGCCGCAATAATAACATTTGAAAAAAGCGCGCCGAGAAATATAAATCCCAGCGCAATAATCAAAATATTCAAAACCATCGGAGAATCGTGAAATCCATCGCCTTTTGTGAATAAGATAATAATTTTATCAGAGATCATTATCGCGCCAAAAGCAAGCGGAAGAAAAGCGACGATCAAAATATTCAAAGTTCGTTGTACGACTGATTTGAATTTATCCCTATTGGTAAAAATATATTTGCTTATAATCGGCATTGTTAAGCCGACAATCATTGCTGGAAAAAATATCAGATTTTCCAAAATTTTGTACGCTAGTCCGTAGATACCAACCGCTTCACCTGTTTGCATAACCGAAAGGAAAATCGTATCCAGTTTGAAATAAATTAATACTAGAATTGCCGAGATTGCCAAAGGATAAGATTGAGCCAATAACTTTTTCCAAAATTGGAAATCAAAACGCGGTTTTATTTTTGTGTATTTAGAAGCAAAACGCAAAACTAAAATAAAATTTATCATTGCGCCAAAGAATATCGCAGAAATGATATATAAAAATCCAAAATCGTAAGTAATGAAATACCAAACAAAAAATAGCTGAATAACCCGCCCCGCTATTTCAGCAAAAGCGACTTTATCCATTGCTAAATGTTTTTGAAACAATCCCATTAATACTTGAATGTTAGAAAGAATCCAAAACCCCAGTGAAGCGATAGCAATGCCGCGCTGGACATTATTTGAGTAAGGAAAAAGCAAAGAAATAAAATAGGCTATACCCAAAATAAAAAACCCCGCCGTAAGACGCAGTGTAAAAGCGTTATTAATAATTTTTTTCTCATCCGCGCCCTCGCGCGAAATTTCCCGAACGACAATAGAATATAACCCCAGATCGGCAAAAACCGAAAAAATATAAACAAAAGCAACTACAATTATATAATCGCCAAACCCGTCCTCGCCAAAATAACCAATAATCAACCTGATAATTATAAAAGCGAGAATGACTTCTATAATACGAGCGCCTGCGGAGAAAAAAGCGTTATAAGCAATTTTTTGGGTAAGATTAGATTTCATTTATTTATTATAGAGCTTCCGCGCCTTAACCTGTCTAAAAAACCTATCATTCCAGAATAACAAAATTAAGAAAAGCAAATATTATACAGTGGTATTACTTTGAATTTACCTCTTTTTATCTTAATGTCTAATGCGAGATTTATCACTTAGCGTAGCAGTGGATTCCTCCCGAAAGTTCTCGGGAGAAATGACAAATGGCTATTTTTAAAGTAATACCGCTATACTACTCTTCCACATATTTGATAACCACTCTTCTCATTAAATCGTCGCCGGTGCTCTCTGTCGCTAGATTTTTCTTGCCAGATATTTCCAGATGAATAATTTTTCTCTCATAGGAAGACATCGGTCTCAGAGCAACGGAATTTTTATTGTAAGAAACTTGATCCGCCATCGTTTCGGCAAGTTTTACCAAAGATTCCATCTTTTGTTTTTTGTAACCATTAACATCAATATTAAACCGTATTTTATTTTCACTGTCATTTTCCGCAGTTTCATTTTCTAACACTTTTCTTCTCACTATAACACCTATTAAATGTTGTAACGACTGCAAATTTGATCCATACTGACCAATCAAAAGATTTGGCTGTTCCGTTGATAAATTAACGGTAAAAACTTCTTCTCTCTCACCGCCAATATTCTCAATTTTTTCCTCCTCTATATCTACTTCTATTCCCATAACATCAAAAATCTCAATGATTGTTTCGGTTATAACTTTCTGGTTTTTTCCATTCATAGTCATATATCTTAAATTTTATTAGACTCCTCTTTTTTAGTTATAATCTGCTGTTGGACAATAGCGAATAAAGTGGTTACAGCCCAATACAACGCAAGTCCGGAAGGAAAACTCATCGCAAAAACAAAAGTTATGGCTGGCATTATGTAGATCATATTTTTTGTCATTGATTGCGCAAAATCTTGTGTTTTTTCTTCCGCTGTTTTTTCAGTATTTTCCTTTTCCTTTTCTTTCTTCTCTTCTTTTTTACTGCCCATTAACATTTTACTTTGAAAATATTGCAGTGTCGCAGCGATAATAGCCAAATATATATTTGTTTCTGATAAATTAATAATGCCAAAAGACATCGCGTCAATATGCCCCGGATTATGAACAAAGGAATATAAAACGACTAAACTCTCGTCTTTAAATCCATTAATGAAAACATGGTACAATGCTATCAATATCGGAAATTGAAGAAGAAGCGGCAAGCACCCGGAAAGCGGATTTACTTTATGTTTCTGATATAATTCCATTAATTTTTTCGCCTGTTTTTGCTTATCTTCCTTGTATTTATTTTGAACCTCTTTCATTTTCGGCTGGATTTCCTGCAATCTTTTCTGACTCTTAATTGATTTGTTATTAATAGGATAAAGAACGATTCGCGTAAGCAAAGTAAGCAGTATTATAGCAACACCAATGTCTTGTCCCGGAATAATATTGTAAAAGAACACCATTAAATTAAAGAGTGGGTAGTACAATAAATCGTTGTAAACAAATGCCAAAATATTCATAAGTTTATAAAATTAAAATTATTTTACTGGATCAAATCCTCCTTTAGAAAAAGGATGACAGCGTAAAATACGCTTTACGCTTAAAAAAACACCTTTTAGCGCGCCATATTTCTCTACCGCTTGATAGGCGTATTCGCTGCAAGTCGGTTGAAATCGGCACCCGATAGAGAATGAACTACTCAAAAAAGAAAATAAACCATGGTCCACAGACAAGGTTTTTTGATAAAGTTTAATTAATTTTAGAATAGTTTGTTTAAGCACGGTAATCAGTAAATGGCAAATATAGGACTTCTTCACTTTATAAAATCAATTTTGACTTCTTTAATAATTCTCCCGCAGCTAAGTTTATTTCCTTAAATTCTTTGCCGACAATTCCCGTTTTGGAAATAAACACCGCGTCAAATCCAGCTCTAACATTTTCTTGCATTAACCTAACTGATTCTCTTAATAATCTTTTAACACGATTGCGTTCTACGGCTTTTTTTGATATCTTCTTACTTACGATAAATCCAAATCTGGAAATTGGCAAACCGTTTTTTGCTGTTTTTAATAATAGGAAATCGCCAGAAAAATAAAAACCTTTATTAAACACATTTTCAAAGTCCTTTTGTTTTCTCAATCTAAACTCTTTTTTCAGCATCTTTATTAAACAGTCAAATTTTTTCTTCCCTTTTTTCTGCGCGCAGCTAAAACCCTTCTCCCTCCGGGAGTTTGCATTCTCGCTTTAAAGCCATGCTCTCGTTTTCTTTTCTTTTTTTTCGGCTGGTATGTTCTTTTCATTGTCTTAATATAACTTTGTTTAAACTAAAAGTAGTATAGTACGGTTTTTATAGTTAGTCAAGGCTGGTCTTGTGATACATTTTCCATCTTCAAAACCATCTCTTCTCCATTTTCCACTATTTCTCCCGCTCTATTATAATAATCAATTTCTATATTTTTAAACCCCGCCTCTTTTGCGAGAAGCAATAATTCTTTTTTAGAAAATTGATGCGTAAAACGGTTGATGATTTTTCCTTGTGTCGCTTTCCAGGGAACAAAAACATCTCCGCTATTTTTCCCTTTGAGCTTATTCTCAATGTCAAATCTATCATTCACCCAAGCGCTCAAAAGATTCCAAACAATGATTTTCACTTCTGCGTTTGGTTTTGATGTTCTTTTTATTTCTTCAAAAAACTTTTTGCGAAGTTCCATTGAAGGAATATGATGCAAAACGGCAAAACTTAGCGCGAGGTCAAATTCTTCATTTTTAAAAGGAAACTCAGTCGCCTGTCCCACAAAAAATTCCGCTTTCCTTTCTTCAATTTCTTTTTTATATTTTTCTCTGGCAATTTCAATGAGTTTTTTTGATATATCTATGCCACAATAAAAAGCGTCTTTTTCCAGAATAAAAGGAAGTATCAAAGCATTGCCACAGCCAATATCCAAGACTTTGGTTTTTGGTTTTATGTTTTTTGTTAAATTTATTTTTAGTTGCGAGGCTCTGTTTCTGCTCAAGTCCCATTCCTTGGCGATTAAATTATAATCATCTCTAGTTTTTTCTATAATTTTTTGCGGGTTGTTATTGTTCATAATTCATATAGGTTCTATTCAATCATATCTTCTCCTGTTTGATAAAAGTCCCTTTCTTGCGCGCTGACAATAAAAACTTGTTCCCAGTGATAGCCCTTGCTCAAAAATTGTCCGGAAGTCATTTTCAAATGACGCTTCCTTGCTATTTCTTTAACTTCGTCTACTTCTTCCAAAAAATAAATCTTGGCATCTCCTTCCGCGCGATAAAGGTCAGAAGTAACAAAAGAATCTAAGGTTTCTTGAGAAACGCTCTTGATATTATGCCACTTCAAATGTCCATACATCTCAAAAATGGTTGGATTAAAGATATGCCTTTTGTAGGAATTGCCATTGATAATATACACTTTATATCCATTTGCCGCCTTGATCAAATCTCCTTCTTTCAATTCATTGGCAGGAACAGAAGTCGTTGAACCTTCTTGCCATCCGGCAATTCTCGCCATCATCCACCAAAACGCTTTTCCTTTCATTTGGCAATTGATAGATTTGGAATGCGCGCAAGAAATGCTGGAACATTCTCCCGGGTTAGCGGCACACCACTCATTCGCCCAATTACCGCCCTTATAACTGCAACTATCGCTAGCGTTTAGATTCAGAAAATAATTACCGTCCGGATCATAACTTTCAATATCGGCAAAGTCAAAAAGGATTTTATTATTCGCTTGGCAATAATCACGAATTTGATTATTTCTCAAATTCAAATTTCCACTCTCTCCCGTACCATTCAAATGTCCGGTCATATAAATGAAAGTAACTTCCGGATAATCCGCCTCTAATTGATTCATTAAATTAAGATAGGTCTGCATATTCGCTTCCGTTGTGTTGGCCTGTCCGCACCACGACCACATCACGATATTCCGATCGTTGCTTGATTTGTCAAGCATTGTCCTTGTTCTCGCCGCCCAAGTTGTTCTATCCGGATTTCCAAGATCTCCCGAAGGAGTTCTGTCGTGCAGAGAAAGTCCTCCGCCTGAACCACTGCTGTCAAACCAATACAAAGAGCCAGAAGATCCTTTCAAATGACTCATCCCGCTTATAATCTGGCTTCCGTGAGAAGTATGCCCATAACTCATCCGATAATCGCTCTTGGCTTTGTTTATCCATTCCTGAGGTATTTGGCTTATATCTGTGTGATTATGATTAATAATTATTGGCTCGCTTAAAGATTTGGCGCTCGCCTTTTCCGTCTGTTCAATCGCAAAAAAGCAAAGTGTCACAGCAAAAACCAGCGCTGTAAATTTTGAAAAATTAATCTTGCTTAAAACAGTTTTTTTCATTTTTATTTGTTATTGGTTAATGCTTTTATTCTATCATCAAATCTATATAAAATCAATTAACATTTATCTCTTTTATTAGGACTTCCCCGTTTTGTGTCATTCCTCCCGAAAACTTTCGGGAGGAATCCATTACTACGACTTATCTTTATAATAAGATTTGTTGTAAATAGTAAAGTCATACCATAATAGTGGATTCCAGACATTTTTTCCCGTAGGAACGAGGCAATGCCTCGTTCCTACGGGAAAAAATGTCTGGAATAACAAAAAGTTTGGTAATAAAAATTATTTAAACCCCCCAATCCAATAAGCCGCAATTCCAAAAGCGACCGAAACATTTAAAGATTCTTTCTGTCCGCGCATCGGAATGTCAATAATTTTATCAGATCTTTTTAATAAAGATTTTTTCACTCCCTTTCCTTCATTGCCGATAATCAAAGCCAAAGGAAATTTGGGTTTGAACTTTGTGTAATTTATACTTTTTGAAGTTTGCTCTAAAGATACAATTTGATAGCCCTCTTTTTTTAATTTTTCAACCAATCGCCACGACTGCTTAACATATTCCCATTCTATAAAATCCTGCGCGCCCAAAGCGACTTTGGAAATTTTTCTTTCCGCCTTCGGAACATCGGGATGACCGGTTATGCCGCATAAATAAATTTTATCTATTCCCGCTCCATCCGCCGTTCTAAAAACAGAGCCGACATTATGCAAGCTCCTCAGACTATCGCAAATGACGATGAATTTTTTCATTTATTTGAAAAATCATATTTAAATTGTAGGGACGGGTCGCGACCCGCCCCTACAATTTAACGCTATTGGTTCAAGTCGGAGACCTGAACCAACAAAGGTAATTTTATGAATTAAACACTCTCTCAATAGACCTTCTTCAAAATCGCCACTTGATGCTCTCGCAATGGAACACGCACGCAAGCTCGTCCGCGCAAATCTTCCACAGTCAAAGAAATATTTTCATCCAGCAAATCAACCATTTTGCTTCCCGGCGGAAGGAGATTTTTATCAACGGTTATGTAATCCCGCCTCTCGGAAGAATCAAGATTCATCACAACGAGAATTTCTTCCGTATCCAAAACTCTGGAAAAAGTCAGCGCACATTTTCCGTCAATCGGATAGCCGAATGAATTGCCGTCTCCAGATATTTTGCGGAAATATTGCCGCCCGTATTTCAAAGCGGGTTCTTTCGCTCTCGCTTCCGCTATGGCTTTGATGCCTTTGTAAATTTGATTCTTTTTATTGAAAAAGTGAACTCCCTTTGTTTCAAACGCTCCCCATTTTCCGCCGAACATACATTCCCTGAAATAGCAATCGTCATCCCCGCCTCCGTCAAATCCCTGCTCGGTTCCGTAATAGATACAGGGAACGCCCTGACTCAAAAGAAGATACCCGATCGCCAAAACCGCTTGCTCGGGATATGGATTGCCGCGCATAAATCGTTTATGCTTGCTGATCTGATCGTGATTGTCCACAAAGGTAACAAAATATCTCCCCGCTTCGCCGTGATCGGCATAAAGCGTTTTAAACCGCTCATAGCGATTGCGCAGAGAAGATGGATTTTCAAATCCTTTGATGACTTCTTCCAAAACAAAGTATAGCGGAAAATCCAAACAAGCGTCAAGCGAAGGAAATCTCTCGTTTGTCCCTTCAATACGACTGTTGCGTCCGATATATTTCTGCAGGGTCAGATCATCTCCAACCACTTCGCCGAAGATGAAAAAATTATGTTTTCCGATTCGTTTAGCATACTCCCGTATCGCGTTGCAAAAAATTGCCGTGGCGCTGTTTTCCATATGTTTGACCGTGTCTATTCTGAAACCGTCAATGTCCGCGATACTTATCCAATATTTATACGACTTGATCAAAGCGTCCAGCACCTCCGGCTTTTTGATATTCAATTCTTTCAAAGAGAAAAAATCCCCATCAATGGCTTCGTCCGTATTATTCCAATCCTGAATCTGCCCTCTTCTTTTATAACACTCTTCCTTCCGAAATTCATCCGGCCAAACAGCATCGTCTTTCTGAAATCCCGGTTTGGAATTTGTCTCCCGCCAAAAATCAAGATCAAACGGCGCAGTTGCTTCTTTAGAATAATAATAAGGATGATCACCCGGATACGCCCAGTTGTCTCCGGTATGATTAAGAATGATATCCAAAACAACGAACATCCCTTTCCGGTGCGCTTTCTTCACAAGTTCTTGCAAATCTTCCGTAGTTCCAAATCTCTTATCCACTTCCAAAAAATTTTGAATTCCATACCCGTGATAACTGTCTTCCATCTCCTGCCGATTCTTAAAAATCGGGCTCAGCCAAATTGTCGTGCATCCCAAATCCTTGATATAATCCAACCGCCTCGTCAAACCTTTCAAATTTCCCCCCTGAAACATTTTCCCTTGTTTTTTATCCCGCTCGCGCAAATTGGAATTGTCTATTTCATTCGGATTATATAATTTTGTATTTTTCTTATTATCATCAAACCGATCCACCAAAAGAAAATATATAAATTGATCCCGCCAATCGCTCGGCGAAGGAAATGGTTTGTTTTGAGGAGTGAAATCTATTTTGTCTGTTGAAGTTATTTTTTTAGGCATGGTTTTTGTTTTAGTTTTTTATTTTTGATTTTAATCTTTTTGCCATTTCAAGACCATTTTTTGTTTGTTGAATATTTGGATGATTTTCTGGTAAATCGGACTTATCATAAATTCCTAAAGCTTTTTCATAATATTTAATCGCTTTATCGTAATTAGCATTTGAACCATAAACATTTCCTAAATTATTGTAAGTCATTGCTGTATTAGGATGATCTTCACCAAGAGTTTTTAACTCTATTTCTAAAGCTTTTTCGTAATATTCAATTGCTTTATCGTATTCGCCTTTTGATTCATAAGCAACTCCTAAATTATTATAAGTACCTGCTACATCGGGATGATTCTCACTAATAGTTTTTAACTTTATTTCTAAAGCTTTTTTGTAATATTCAATTGCTTTATCGTATTCTCCTTTTGATCTATAAACAATCCCTAAATTATTATAAGTATTTGCTATATCGGGATGATTTTCACCGATAGTTTTCAAATATATTTCTAAAGCTTTTTTGTAATATTCAATTGCTTTATCATAATCACTCTTTGAATCATAAACAATTCCTAAATTATTATAAGTATTTGCTGTATTTGGATGATTTTCACCAGTAGTTTTTAAATAAACTTCCAAAGCTTTTTCGTAATATTTAATTGCTTTATCGTATTCGCCTAATATACGAAGTATTAAGGCATAATCATTTAAATAACCCGGATTTTGATCATCCAAGACCACCGCTTTTTCATAATATTCTTCTGCTTTCCGATATTTAATTTGTAACGCAAAGTTATCCGCTCTTAAGAAATATGTTTTCGCTATATCCGCAATCAAATCACTGTTTTTTTCTTCAAATCCAGCGAGTAATTGATCTACTTTTTGATAATCAAACTCTTCTCTCACTTTATCAACTTCAGAAAATAACGCTTTCAATTCCTTGCCAGTTATTTCCTGTTTTATTTTCTTATACTTTTCTTCCGACTCCTCAAATTCTTTTAAAGATTTTCCTAAATCTTCCCAAAGAACAGCTTTAGAATATTCATCTAATTCCTCATAATTTTTTCTATATCTCGCATATATGAATTTTTTTAGAAAGGGATCATCTAAATCTTTTCTCTTAATTGATTGTTTTATTTCTCTTAACTTTCTAAGAATTTCATAATTATCATTCACTTTGGTAAAATTAAACAATCCCCATATAGAAACTTTATTTCCCCCAATGTACTCAATAACTTTTGTTACTTTGCTTTTAAATAAAAACGCCAACAAAATAGCAACCACGATACTAATCACAGCTAATACTCCTTGATTCTCATTCAACCAATTTATAATTTCTTGCCCCGTCATAAACTTTATTTAACTATTTATAAATATTTTTAAATCTGCCTGAACTGCTGTTGGCTCAGGTCTCCTAACCTGAACCAACGGGAAGAAATTTTGTAAATAGCAAAGGTTTGATTTTTCCAGGAGTGCGGGTTTCAACCTGCATGAAAGCGGGTAAGATATTAAATTACCACACTCCTTTGGAAAAATATAATTCGGTGATACTTCTCGCGCTCTGAAGAGCGCACTCCAACTCTCGCTGTTCTATTCTTATAAATTAAGCTTTGCATATTTCTGTAAGGGACAGGCATGCCTGTCCCTTACAGAAATATTGAAATTCCTTAGCATTAAATTAAAACTTTCATTTAAACCCGTTACACTAACGCCTTAAAAACAACCTCAGTAAAACATATAATATATTCATTATTATAAGCGCGGTTTTATTAGTTCCCGTCATTCCTCTTCTCGCGTGACCGCTACCGCTATCAAGCGGCCGCAAGGTTCTCGGATCCATCCGCGTAGCAAGCAATTTTCCAACTTCGCCAAGCACGCCAAAATCATCGCCTTTATGAGAAGCAAGCAATATCCTTATATCTTCCTGAAATTTTTTATCCTCTTCCGTTAACACTTTTTTATTCTCTGTCAGCACTTTTTTATTCCTTGCTATTTTTTCTTCCTGCCAAATCTTGAAATCGGTCGCCTCCCCCCTATTCATCCAAAGCCCATCGCACTTTTCACAATATTCAACTTCAAGCTGTTTTGGAAAATTATAATCCTTGAATATTTTTAATTTAACCAAACATTTCGGACACAAATTGTCACTATCTTTAAACAGTGATTTTTTCTGAAGCTTGCTAACATTCACATTTTCTATTCTTTCAACTTCTTCTTTGGGAATCGGAAGCAACTCAAAATCGTCAAACCAGATCCCGCCGCAATTTTGGCACTGGTCAATTTTTATTTTGGTTCCATATCTCGCGGAAGCCAAAACTTCTTTCAAATTTTTACCGCAATCCGGGCATTTCATAATTATAAATTACAAATTTATTTCCTCGGTAAGTTTCGGAAGAGATTCACCCCATTCACGATAAAGCTTGTTGATTCTGTCCGCCCTTTCAATTGCTTTGGTAATTTCTTTAATGACTTCTTTCGCCTTTCCATCCCCCTACGAGAACTGATTTGCAATCAGTTCTCTTTGTTTCTAAATTTCATTTTGCGTTTTTGTAAAAAGAAACTTTAGAACACGATTCTATCTGTTTTCAAAACATTTGAAACGAATTGCAAATCCGTTCCCGCATAAATTATTTTAATTTGTTGGCTCCATGTCTCCTGACTGAAGCCTTTTGTTCAGTTCTCTAAACAATCTTATCAACAACAATTACAAAATATAAACAGGCTTGCTGTATTTACCTTTTGCGGGTTGTTATTATTCATCTTATTCTTATCTTTTTCTAATTCCAATTTTTATTTCTTTAATTTTTTATAAGTCATTCTTTTTAAATTTTTCCACCAATCAGTAAATTTTGTTTTTCTAATTTCTTTTATTATTTTTTTAGCTGATTTTGTTTCCACTGCTTTTTCAACATTATCTATCCAATCCACAGCTCTTTCATATCCCAAATCAACATATTCTTTTGCTTGAAAAGCCGTCTCTATCCAATCAGCATCTTTGGCTATAATTCCCTCTTCTGTATTTCTGTTTTCGTATTCACTAAAATATATTTTCCATTTATTTTTTATTTTTTCTCCCAATAAATCAATTTGATCCTCGAACACTTCTTCTTCAGCTTTTTTGTTAGAAAAATATCTGGCAGCGACTTTATGCTGATCGCCTATTCTTGTTTCCGGATTATCATGAATTATTAGCATACAAGCCACTTTTTCAGGATTACTATTACCTTCCATTATAGCTAAAATATAACCAATTTGAGCTGATCTTAACGCGTGTTCAGCCACAGTGTCAGGGTACTTTATTCCCACAATTTGAAAGCCACTATGAATTTGTCTTTTTAGTTGATTTATTTCAAAAATGAAATTTACAATATTTTTAATTTTCATAATTTGTGATTTAATTAATAAAATATTTTAAACTATCAAATAGTACGGATTATAATATAAACCGCAATATTCCTTTCCTTTATCTAAAATAAAAATCTATTTGTTTTCATTCTTTTTAACTAAAGCATCTTTTAATAATTTACTCTGCCACTCAAACGCCTCCCGCGCGGTGATTCTTAATTTTTTCATTAGGACTATTTCCTGCGTCAGCAAACGCAGCAGATGTAAACTTAGCAAATCATGTTTTTTATACAACTGCCGATAAATTGGATGATCTTGATTGATATAAACCGCGTTTCCTTGACTCAACGCTTCCGGACCCTGCTCGCCTAAACTGGTAATCCCGCAAGAAATTCCCATTTTATTTAATCTGATTTTTTTCATTACGAGTGGCTTTACCTCAATTTTTGTTTCTTCTTTTTCTTTTTCAATATTTTTCTCGGAATCATTTTTGCTATTTCTATTTTTTGTCTCTTTATTTTTATCCCGTTCTCTGTTTTGCCACTCTTCCGAAAGATTTTTCTCTTCATTTTTTTGTTCCAGAGACGCTTCGGAAAAATCAGCGCTTGCCACAGCTACTTTTTTCTTTCCCTCTTTTTTCAAACGAGTTATCGCTCGACCCTGCGGGACAAAATCAGGATTAAGCAGTAAAGCTTCTCTGATCTGCTGCATTGTTTCTTGCAATTCTTTTGTGATTTTTTTGATGTTCTTAATATCGCTTTGCTCCTTAATATCTTTCAAAACTTTTTCCAGTTCCGCTTGCATTAGTTGATGAAATAATTTGTATTCGGAATTATCTTTAATAAAATCGCTTCGCGAGGAAATAAGCTGTAAAAAATCAGCGTTAACGCTTCCTGTAATTCGCGAAACTCCTTGCTGGTGTTTTTTATCAAGCCCGAATAATTCTCGTTTTATAAAAACCTGCTTCACTCGGCATTCCACGCCAGGCTCATCAACATCTCTTGAATTTAAAGCGACAACAATCTCGCCTTCAATTTTTCCATACATCGTTTTTATTTTGATAGAAACAATTTTTCCCGCCACAGTTTTGGCGGTTATTTTTTTATTATTCAAATAAATACTAAATTTTCTCGCTCGCAACGGCACGGATTGCTTGAGATATTTTTCCACTTCCGCAAGATTGATTTTCTTAAACAGTTTATTCAAAATTATTTTCGTCCCCTCTTTGTCAAACGAAGAAATTTTTTCTTTCCGAATCGGCAAATCCCAATTATCAGATTTTTTCCACTCCGCGCTGTCAAATGTCACAGAATATTTATTTTTTCCTTTCACGCTCTGCACAATAAACTGCTCCGCCAAAGACAACGCGGAAAACTTCCCAATCCCAAACTGCCCGATTCTCTTCCGTCCAAACCGCGGCGAAACATTTTTCTCTCTCTTCTCCTCCGAACCGATTGTAAAAAATTGATCCAGTCCCTTTTCATTCATCCCGCTTCCATTGTCTTCCACAACAATTTTATCATCCTCAATCATCACAAAAACCTCCGTCGCATCCGCGTCATAAGCGTTGCTCACCAGTTCCCTGATAAACTCTATACTCTCCCGATACATCTTCTCGCCCAAAGTAAAAAGATGGCTCTTATCAACGGTAATTTGGATTTTTTGTGGGTTGTTAGGCATAGTTGTACAAAAAATTTAAATAAAACATTGAGAAAGCATTCCAAACAATAGTATAATTAATAGTATAAAAGGAAATTTTGTTACCAAAAAACTGTTTCGCTTGGTTGGAAAATCCAAATTATTTCCTCTACAATCTTTATCTTCATCCAAATGTCTTGTTGTAAAAGTAAAATTTTGAAAACATTCTTTGAGAAAATTGTCTTCGGAATAATGTTTAGATTGAAAATCTCCATCGCCAAGTTTTTGCATAAACTCTCCGTATTCCTTTGCAAAATATGTCTCAATATGTCTTGCTCTTTCAAGTTTTGACATTAATTTTACATATGTTCTTTGAGAGTGTCCATACCAAGAAAATGCAATAGCAATATAAAACAATACTAACATTGCTACAATTAAATTTTTAGATTCTGTTTCACTTGTTATAGTTAGAAAAAAAGTGGTAATAAAAATACCAAGCACGGTAAAATAAAAATTATTACCGCGTTGCAATAAATCATAAA
>JAYEHC010000002.1:0-6421 GCA_034659355.1 Patescibacteria group bacterium
ATTTTCTTTTCAACAACACTGCCGTTTTCTCTAATTTTCAATCCTGTTTTTGAAATCAATTTTTTTATTCCAACTCGTTTTGTTTTATTAATTACAAGCAACCCGTATTTTACCAGTGTTCTGTTCTCGCCAGTAAGATTTACACAGTCAGCAACCGTTCCCAAGGCGACTAAATCTAAAAGCCATTTTTCAAAACCGGGAGGGATTAGCTTGTAGGTTTTTGGCTTTTTAGCTTGTAGGTTTTTAAACAGTGCTTGCGCCAGTTTAAAAGCCACGCCAACTCCAGCCAACTCTTTAAAAGGATATTCACAATCATTTTGATGCGGATTAATTATCGCCAAAGCATTGGGAATTTTTTCCGGAGGATGATGATGGTCTGTTATAATCACATCCAGATTTAAGTTATTCGCTAATTCAACACTGGCAAAATTTGAAGTTCCGCAATCAACAGTTATTACTAATTCAAATCCGTCGTCTTTAATTTTTTTGACTGCTTCATCATTTAAACCATACCCTTCTGATTCCCTGTCTGGAATATAAATACCTATAAATTTTTGCGCTTCATTTTTTTCTATTCCGCTTAAAGCCGATTTTATTTCTACCAGCGCGCTTACCATAACCAGCGAAGAAGTTATTCCATCAACATCATAATCGCCGTAGACCATAATTTTTTCATCTTTTTCAAACGCTTGATAAATTCTTTCAACCGCCTTGTCCATATCTTTTATCAAATCCGGATTATGTAAATCCGCTTCATAATCCGGATTAAAAAACTCGTCAATTTGCGTTTGCGTTTTTAAGTTTCTATCCCATAAAAGTTGCAAAGTAATCTGAGAAAATTCTGGAAATTTCTGCGCGAATTTCTGAGGATATTTTTTATTTATAATCCAATGTTTTTGCATAATCGCATAATAATTTAGATGTTTATTAAATTTCTACCCAGCTTTAGCTTTAAGTGTTTTTGAAACTCGTTAGGCTAAAGCCGGGTAGAAAAAATGTTTTACAGGCACAACCTGTTCTACACGACGCTCCATTTGCTTGTCGCGAGAATAATAATAACAGCAACCGCAAAAAACAGCAAATTCAAAAAAGCGGATTTTCTTGTTAGTTTGCCTTCTAATCTATCTTGCAGAATACTCCAAAAAGAATAACAGAGACAAAGCATTATTGATCCGGCAGTTAAATGATTTACCGGCGAAAAACTCATTGCCCAAAAAATTTCCACGACTAAAAAACCAAACAAACAAGAGTAGAACGCGAAAGTTTTATCCGTGAAAGAAACCATTCTGTCTTTTGCTATTTTATTTTTTAAGAAATTTATTTTGGCAAGATAAAACATTAAAATTGAAACCCCCGCAAAAACCGCTGCTAGAGCTCTCCAAATCGGAAAACTTAAATCAATATAGATTCCATAAATGCCACCCGTTAAAAAAAATATTGAAAATAAAACAATTGTTTGATTTAAATTAAATCCGAAATATAATGTTTTTTTGTTTATTATTTCTTGACGATTGTATTTTTCTTGCTGGGAGAAAAAATTATTTATTCCAATCAGGATTAAAATAAACAACAAGGAAGAAAATGCGAGATATGAATCTTGAAAATTATTTTTACCCAAAGTGAGCAAAAACAAAATACTGCTTATTGTAAAAATAGCCGCTAACAAAGCTGGAAAAGTTCTGTATTTGCTAATCCAAAAGGCGCTTATAATAGACACCGCGAATAAAACACCCAGCGCGAAATAAGATATTCCGTCTTTATCAAGAAAAAATTTCATCGCCATATAAAAAATCACGGTCGGGATTATAAATTTTAGATATTTTGTTAAGTTCATATTTTTAGCTTTTCATTGCAGGTTATTGAAATTTATATTACGACAACTTTTCTAATTTATTCCCCTCTTGAGAGGGGTAATTCGCGAAGCGGATGGGGTGTGTTTTAAATCGTTCCCATCAATCCATTCCCCAGTCGCCGCAACCACTCCCTCAATATTCCCCTTCACATCAAAATCATTAAATCTCAAAAAACTTATTCCAAAACTTTCTATCTGCTTCTGCCTTTTTATATCCTTATCATTTTTTTCATTATGACTAATGCCGTCAATTTCAATCGCCAGCATTAAGTCATTGCAGAAAAAGTCAACAATATAATTTCCAATCGGCTTCTGCCTGTGAAAATCATACCCCTTCATTTTTTTGCCTTTCAGATGCTGCCATAATAATACTTCCGCCAGAGTGCTGTTGTTTCTTAGATTTTTAGCGAGCTGTTTTAGTTCTGGATTATAAGGAATTATCTTGCGCATAGTTTTGATTTTAACACACCCCATCCCTAACGGGATTACCCCTCTCAAGAAGGGAATTTCTTGCTTCAATGACAGATTTTTTTATCTCTCAAAAACAATCTCCTCTCCCTTCGCGTCAATCTTCGCAACATCCCCTTCCTTAATTTTCTTTTCAATAATCTCCAAAGCCAGTTCGTCCAGAATTTCATTTTGAATAACCCGCTTCAACGGTCGCGCACCGTAGTTTGGTTCGTAGCCTTTGCGAGCGATTAGATTTTTCGCTTTTTCCGTGACTTCAATTTTAATACCATTCTTCGCCAGTCTTTTAGCGATAATTTCAAGCTGTAAATCCACAATTCGCGCTATTTCTTTTTCATTAAGGGCGTGAAAAACTACTATCTCGTCAATTCTATTCAGAAACTCCGGCTTGAAATGATTTTTCAACTCCGCCATTATTTTTTGGTCAAACTCCTTTTCTTTAGAACTCTTTTTCTTAGTACGATTAACAGATTCCACGGACGAATATTCCTGAATAACATCGTTTCCGATATTTGAAGTCATTATGATTACCGTGTTTTTGAAATTGACGGTTCGTCCTTTTGAATCCGTGAGCCGTCCATTGTCAAATATCTGTAAAAAGATATTGAAAACTTCCGGATGAGCCTTTTCAATTTCGTCAAAAAGCACAACGGAATACGGTCTTTTTCTGATTGCTTCCGTCAATCGCCCGCCTTCTTCAAATCCGACATAGCCGGGAGGAGAACCGATCATCTTAGCAACCGCGTGCCGTTCCATATATTCGCTCATATCAATTCTAATCATCGCATCTTCATCATTGAACATAAATTCTGCCAACGCTTTTGCCAATTCTGTTTTTCCAACTCCGGTCGGTCCCATAAAAATAAAAGATCCAATCGGCTTATTTTCTTCCGCGACCCCCGCTCTGCTTCTCCGCACCGCATTGGAAACAACTTCAACCGCTTTTTGCTGCCCAATAATTCTTTTGGAAATTTCGTCTTCCATTCTCGCGAATTTTTCCGATTCTTCTTCTATCATTTTCATAACTGGAATTCCTGTCCAACGGGAAACAACTTTAGCAATATCTTCCTCGCTGACTTCCTCTTTTAGAATTGGTCTGCTTCCTTGAATTCTAACAAGATTTTTTTCTTCGTTTTTAATTTTCTTTTCCAGTTCCGGAATTTTCCCATACCTGATCTCGGCAACTTTCTGCAATTCTGTGTTCCTTTCAGCAATTTCCGCATCCTGTCTTAACTTATCAATTTCCTTTTTTGATCTTCTTATTTTCAAAATTATTTCTTTTTCATTTTTCCACTGCACTTCAAGATCCTTGCCTTTTTCCTTTAAATCGGCAATTGTTTTTTTAAATTCTTTCAATTTTTCCTTAGCGTCCTTGCTCTTTTCTTTTTCCAACGCTTTCGTTTCAATTTCATATCTTCGCAATTCTCTTTTTAAACTGTCAAGCTCGGTTGGCATACTGTCTATTTCCATTCGCAAAGCCGACGCCGCCTCGTCCATCAAATCAACCGCCTTGTCCGGAAGAAACCGATCCGCGACATAGCGATGAGACAACGATGCCGCGCTTACTAAAGCTGAATCCATAATTCTCACTCCATGATGCACTTCGTATTTTTCTTTTATTCCTCTTAATATTGAAATCGTATCTTCAACGCTCGGCTCATTGACATAAACTGGCTGAAATCTTCTTTCCAGCGCCGCGTCCTTTTCTATGTATTTTTGATATTCTTTCAAAGTAGTCGCGCCGATTGAATGCAGTTTCCCTCTTGCCAGCGCCGGCTTCAACATATTTGACGCGTCCATTGATCCCTCCGCCGCACCTGCTCCGACGAGTGTATGCAACTCGTCAATAAACAAAATTACTTTTCCATTTGATTGCTCAATTTCTTTCAAAACCGCTTTCAGCCGCTCCTCAAACTCGCCTCTGAATTTTGTCCCTGCCACCAGCGAACCAAGATCAAGCGCGACTATTTCCTTATTTTTCAACGACTCCGGCACATCGCCGGAAACTATTCTTTGCGCCAGTCCTTCCACAATCGCAGTCTTTCCGGTTCCCGCCTCGCCAATCAGCACGGGATTATTTTTCGTTCTTCTGGAAAGCACTTGCATCACTCTTCTTACCTCATTATCTCTGCCGATAACCGGATCTATTTTTTCCTCTTTGGCAAGCTTGGTCAGATTTTGCGCGTATTTTTCCAAAACTTGGAATTTGCTTTCAGGTTCTGTATCTGTAACTCTTTGCGCGCCTCTGACATTAGCAAGAATTTTTAAAATATCTTCATAAGTTATTTTAAACTTGCCGAGCAAATCTTTTATCGCGCCCGACACTTCGGTCATTGCCAATAAAATATGCTCCGTGCTAATAAAATCGTCTTTTAATTTAACAGCTTCTTTGTCTGCTCTCTCTAAAATTTGCCCCAAATATGGCGTCAAATAAACCTGCCCGGCAACTGACGGAGTCACTTCAATTTTAGGAATTTTTTTAATCTCCGCATCAACTTCCGTTTCCAAAAAATTCATCTGAACGCTCAGTTTATTAAGAACTGACAAGACAACACCGTCTTCTTGCTTAATCAGCGCAAAAAGCAAATGCGCCGTATCAACCTGCTGTTGCGAATAATCGCCGGAAATTTTCTGCGCGGAAGCAATCGCCTCCTGCGACTTTGTTGTAAACCTATTTGGATTGATCATATAATTATTGTTAAGATTTATGATGTATAGAACTTCTCCGCTTTTTTATCATTCCGGAAAATTTCCTTGTTGTAGAGGCGGGTCGCGACCCGCCCCTACAACGGAAATCTATTTAATATTTCGCTGTTGACATAAACTCAATTTTATGTATTATAACAGTAAACAAACAGTCAGTTAATCTGCTTAAACAAAGCGGATTCTGATTAGGAGGTAAATAATAATGCCCCTTACTAAACAAGAACCGCCTCGTCACTACAACTATTGCGAAGACGATGATGACGAAAACGACGAAAAGGGAGGAAAAAGTATAGTGCTTACTATTCTCGTTATAGCAATTGTAGCACTATTTCTCTTGGGATGGGCATGGCCCGAATCTGAACCGCAACCACCGCAACCTCAACCACCAACAATGAGAGAAAACTTGACTCGTATGTTTGAGAGTTATGATTCCTCAACTGGTCAGACAAATGAGAAATCTTTTAACTATGGAAGAGATGTTCTCGTTGTTGGAATAATAAAGGAAGTAAAATGCATTGAAAAAGAAACCTTTTGGACTTTGCCAGTGTATGAGATCCATTTTAAGAGTGGAAAAGTGTGGACAATTAACCATGAGGTGCGTACATATAACATTGGCTTTCCAACTGGACTTTATTTCCACAAAACTCTTTTGGATGGGTGACAAATAAAGGAAATAATCACATGTTGAGGTCTCTGACACTTTGTCATACCTCTTTTTTTATTTTCAATTTATTCAATATTCTAGTTAACCATCAACCGTCAGAACTTCCTCACTTTCGTGAGGACTCCAAAATAAAACCTATTAACCCAACAACCCCTCACCCTTTAACGCTTTTTTTATTGTCTTAACCGAAGCATCAATAACGCCTCTTCTATATTTTCTTTCACACAAAGCGGAATTCCATTTGATTTCTGCCAGTGATTGTTCAATAGCAATAATTCTGAAGATATTATAAAAATCTTCCTTTTCTTTTTTAAAAAGACTGCTTACAAATTCGCGCAACAATTTTGCTTGCCATTTTTTATATCGCCATGACTGAACCCAGAGATGCGCGATATCCGCGGCTGAATTATCAATGCGAACTGATTCCCAATCGGAAAGATAAATCTCGCTGCTTCCGTCTTCTATAATTTGATTTGCCATCGTAAAATCTCCGTGCGCGACAACCAAGTTTTCATTCAGCAAGTTTTTGTTTTTTTCCAAAAGCTGATAAATGCTTTTAAAATCAACTTTTCCATTTCCGGTTTTTTCTTTTTTATAAAAATCAATCGTTGCTTTATAATCTTGATAATCTCTTTTTTTAATATATTTGATTACTCCGTTTTTCTCCGCTTCTTTTATAAATTCATCCGAAACGCTTTGCAATCCTCTTAAATTTTTAACGATATTTCTAA
>JAYEHC010000003.1:0-6329 GCA_034659355.1 Patescibacteria group bacterium
TCCTCACTTCTTTCTCATGCCCCGAAATCCCATGCTCGTTAGATAATTTTTCCAAAAGATTTTTAATTTATTCAAGATTATTTGTTTTCTTTGTCATTGTTTTTTTGTTAAAATTAATTATTTACACTCAACTTGAGCTAATCTTTCTTTAACTTTTTTAAAAAATACCACCAATTTTAATCTTATATTCTCAGACATTTTATCTATTTTGTTTTGTTCAAAAAGATAGATCAAACGATCATATTCCACAACACTTAATTTTGACCAAAAATCAAGCGCTTCATTTTCACTAGGCATGCTTTTCATCATTTCTTCAAACTTTTCAAATAACTTTTTATCCTCCTCGGTCATAGATTGCATAAACTTTATTTTTAAAAATTAAGAAGCAAATCCTGTTCTTTTCTTGGATTTATCATTTTCCAATCCTTTAAACATATATTTAAATCCTGCCCAGACAACAGCCAGAGTCGCAACAGACGGAGCTACATCTTGAGCAAAATCAACCGTATTTTCCAATATTCCACCCAATTCTGTGTCGGCAATTTCTTCCGCTCCCACACCCCAATCGCCAACAGCATCTTTAATTATTTCCGGACCCGCTTCAATCGCCGCAACGCCAACCAAAGGATAACCTATTTCTTTTTCAATGCTCATGATAATATTTTATTTATTTAAAAATTTTTTAAATCAAAAACTATAAACCCTTCTTTTCTTAATTCTTTTCTCTGTTTATAAATTACAAATTTGTTTCCTCGGTAATTTCCGGAAGAGATTCACCCCATTCACAATAAAGCTTGTTGATTCTGTCCGCCCTTTCAATTGCTTTGGTAATTTCTTTAATGACTTCTTCCGCATTTCCATCCTGAATAGCTTTGTCAATATCTTTTTGTGTCATTGGAAAATGACGCTCTTCATCAAGAAAACGACCAACCCATTCGTTTCCTGAATCTAAAGCCTCATAAATACTACTTGAAGGAGGAAACTCTGCTTTGACTCTCTCTATAAAATCTTCTGAGTATCTTTCTTGGTGTTCTTTAGGCGATACATCACCTTCAATTTTTTCAAAATTCATAGTTTTTGTTCTTAATTGATAAAATTTTAATTATACTAATCTTTATATCTGAATAGAACTTCCTTGCCTTTGGAATTTACCCTTTAGGGTTTCATTGAAATCTCATTTATTTGAACTGTTTAAATAAAATCCTAAAAGATAAATTCCGTAATTTTATAAAAAATAAAGAGATCCTAATAAAAATAGATTTCTAAAAAACTCCCCTCAACCACTCCGCCACCTCCCCTATCTTCACCCTCTCCTGCTTCATCATATCTCTATCCCTAATCGTCACCGCCCCGTCTTCCAGCGACTCAAAATCCACCGTAACACAATATGGCGTGCCGATTTCATCTTGACGGCGATATCTTTTCCCAATACTTTGCGATTCGTCATATTGGCAAGTAAATTCTGTTTTTAATAAATCAAAAACTTCTTTCGCTTTCTTGCTTAGATTTTCTTTTTTGCTCAAAGGCAAAATTGCCACTTTGACCGGCGCGATGTTTTTGCTGAATTTCATTACAACGCGCGTTTCTGTTTTACCATTCGCTGTTGGCGCTTCTTCTTCGCAATAAGCGTCAACCATCACCGCCAAAACACTGCGATCTACGCCGAATGTCGGTTCAATAACATGAGGAATAAATTTTTTATTATTCTCCGTGTCAAAATATTCCATATTCTGTTTGCTGTGTTTCTGATGCTGAGTTAAATCAAAATTACCGCGGTAAGCTAAGCCATATAACTCTTTTGTCCCAAACGGAAAATTATATTCTATGTCAATTGTTTTTTTGGAATAATGTGATAATTCTTCTTTGTCGTGTTCGCGAATTGAATAATTTTCTTTTTTAATCCCCAGATAGTCCAGCCATTTAATCATTTCATTTTGCCAATAATCAAATTGCTCCCGCCAATTTTCTTCTTTGATAAAATATTCAAGTTCCATCTGCTCAAATTCTATCGTCCGAAAAATAAAATTTCCGGGAGTTATCTCGTTACGAAATGACTTTCCGATTTGGGCGATGCCGAACGGAATTTTTTTGTGTGTGGAACTTAAAACATTCTTGAAGTCAACGAACATCGCCTGCGCCGTTTCAGGACGAAGATAAATAATCGCGTTATCTTCTTCTACCACTCCTTGATATGTCTTGAACATCAAATTAAATTTCCGCGCTTCCGTGAAATCGCTTTTTCCGCAAGCTGGACATTTTAAATTATTCTTCTTAATTATCTCGGTTATTTCTTCCAATGACTTGCCTTCAACTTTAATATTCAAACTATCCTCTATCAAATGATCCGCTCTCAATCTCGCTCGACATTTTTTGCAATCTACAAGCGCGTCGTTAAATCCATCCGTATGTCCCGACGCTTTCCAAACAGCGGAGTTCATCAAAATCGCCGCGTCTAAACCAACAACATCTTCTCTGTTTTGCGCAAACATTTTCCACCACGCTTGCTTGATATTATTTTTCAACTCCACGCCAACCGGTCCGTAATCCCAAGTATTCGCCAGCCCGCCATAAATTTCCGAACCCGGAAAAATAAAACCCCGCCGCTTGGCAAGCGATGTAATCTTATTTATCAGATTTTCGTTATCCTTTATCATAAATAAATATTAAAAATGTCATTTAACTACAACAATATCCTAACACAAAAAATTTTCGATGTAAATGACAAAAATTGATTTTAGTCCTCCTCTTTTTCAATCTTATATCCTTCTCCTTTTATATAAACACTTTGAATTATCCCAATTATTAGCAAAAAACTAATCAATGAACTTCCTCCATAACTAACAAAGGGCAAAGGAATTCCAGTTACTGGCATAATTCCCATATTCATTCCGATATTTACAGCCAGATGAAACATAATCATAAATGAAGCGCCTAAAACAAGCAACTTGCCAAAATTATCCTGCGTCTTAGATATAATTTTAAAAATGCGTTGAAAGACGATTCCAAACAATCCAAACATAAAGATAACTCCTATCAAACCCATTTCTTCGGCAATAACCGCAAAAATAAAATCGGTATGTTTTTCCGGTAAAAAATTTAACTGGCTCTGCGATCCATGTCCAAGACCTTTGCCCCAGATATTTCCAGAGCCGACAGCAATAGTTGATTGAATAACATTATAACCGGCGCCCAGCGGATCTGCCTGCGGATTTATGAAAACGCTAATTCTATCTTTTTGATAATCTTTTAAAACATAATTCCAACTTCCGGCAAAGAGCGTTAGACCAAAAAGTATAATCAACGCTATATATTTTTTATTTATTCCCGCTACAAAAAGCATAGAAAACCAGATGAAAGACAATACTAAAGCGCTTCCAAAATCTGGCTGAAAAATAATAAGCGTCACTGGCAAAGAAACATATATCCCGGAAATAATTACCCTTTTCAAATCGTTCAAACAATTTGCTGTTTTTGATAGATATTTAGCCATTACGATAATCGCTATTATTTTTACAAATTCAACTGGCTGAAAATTGAAAAGACCGAAATCAAACCAGCCCATAGTTCCCCTAATTGAAATTCCAAAAAATAAAACAGCGGTCAAAACAAAACAAGCGATTATATAAAGCAACCCCGTATAATTCTTTAAAGTCCGATAATCAAAAAAACTTGCGCTAATCATTAAAATAACACCGATAATAGAAAAGATCAACTGCTTCTTGAAATTTAAAAAATCAGTTCCGACAGAACTGTATGAGGTGCTAAAAATTATTATCAGCCCCAGCAAGACTAGAATAATAATAGCAATGAATAGCGTTGTATCTAATTTACTAAAAAAACGAAATTTCATTACAAATAGTAAATAGTAAATAGTAAATAGTAAATTTACTGCTTACTGCTTACTGTTTACTATTTACTATTTACTATTATTCCTATCTTGGAATTATATATTTCTCTCCAGTCATTCGCTCTTTCATAAAATTATTCATATTGAAAATATTAGTTTGCGCGTCAAAATCGGCATAATCAACATCTTCAAAAAATGGATTTTTCCAACGAATTTCAAATTGCCATCCGCTATTCGCTTCAAGCGTCCATTGATCTGTTTTGCCAACAGCAATTGGTTCATTGTTTTCATTAAATAAAATAACATTTATATCAATATAGAAAAAGCTATGTTTAGAGATATTTTCGGTTATTCCCGATGCGTAGTAAAAATCTTCTTTCTCATCAACAAATCCATATTTTTTATTGCGAATTTTTATTATTTCAGCATTCAACTCAGGAAGATCTCTTAAATCTTTTACTTCATTCCAATTAAAATTAGACAACACTAAATCAATTTTTTCAATATTTTCACTCGTTTTAAAATCATTTTTAATTATATATCTTTTTCCCTTGTTTTTTAAAAAGCCTTTTGGCATAATAAATGTCTGATTTTTTACAGAATCAATAATCACTCCTTGCCTATTATAAACAACAAATTCATAATTCAAAACAGAAAGTCCCCAATTTTCATTATTGTTTAATAGTTTCGCAACCAAGTCATAATTATTTTTACCATCTGGAACAAATTTAATCCACTCAACTTTTATATCACTTACTTGCGGCGGTCTAAGATTCGGAGGACATACTTTTGCGCAAATTCCCCCACAGTCAATACCGTCTTCTCCAAAATCCCGAACGCCATTAAAACAAACCCGTTCTTCTGGTTTAAACGCAATCCAAACAACAGACACAGTAATAGACAAAACCACTCCCGCAATAAAAAGTTTTTTTAATTTTCTTTGGATATCAGTCATTCTAATATACTAGCATTTTAACATACTAGCATTTTAACATTTTAAAAAAAATTGGTCAACAAAAAAAGGATGTTTAACATCCTTTTCCTTTGCTTCAAAAAATCTCCGGCAATGTCCTACTCTTCCGGTCCCGTACGGGACAAGTACCATCGGCGCTGGCGGGCTTAACTTCTGAGTTCGGGATGGGATCAGGTGTAACCCCGCCGCCAAAATCACCGGGGAATTTTTGGAGCAAATCGTATTTGTCATTCCCGCGCAGGCGGGAATCTGGTTTATCTCAATGAATAATATTCTTCGTATATTTTTTTAAAATATTATCGCTTCCAATTTCTTTTCCGCTATAACCATTCTTTTTTTCCACTTGCATTAATCTCTTTAATTCAGCTTTTCCTTTTAGTTTAGTTTCAAATCCGCTATTTCAATTTCTATTGATTGCAACTCATCGTCAATTTTTGAAAGATATTCAAAATTCACTTTGAAATTGTCACTAGTTTCGTTTCTGAATTTAAAAAGAGTTTTGAAATTGTCCTGTGTTTCATTTCTAAATTCAAAAAGGGTTTTGAAATTTCTATCAGTTTCTTTGTGATTATCATCAACCTTTTTATCTAATCTGTCAAATCTTTTATGTACACCCGAAAAGCCTTCTTTCATCACGCCAAACTGACAACGCACATCTTCAAGAACCACGGTATGCTGATCCCGCTTTTCTTCGGCTTTTGTCCTCGGTTTTAATTTGGTTTTTTTAATTTCCTTTTTCATAGGAATATTACAACACAAGAAAATAATCCTGTCATTCTGAATTTATTTCAGAATCTACTTTCTTTTACATTTAACCAAACCTACAAATTACCAAACTCTTGAATAAGTTGAAAATACAATAACTGTATCATTATAGAGAGATAGTTGTGTTTGCATCGTGGACGGAAGCACAGTGAAAATAGTATAGGTCAAAATCTAATATAACAAAGATTCTGAAACAAGTTCAGAATGACAATTTTGTTGTCATGTTGTTCCTCCAATACAAGAGACTCGCTTTGTCCCTTTATCCAACTTCCAAAAAGCAAATTATCAACGAACAAACTAAGTTCTAAAGTTAAAAGTAGAAAGTTCATAAAGTCAAATTTTACTTTATAACTTTATGAACTTTATAAACCTTCAACTAAATTATCAATCATTAAACGCTAGTTAATCAAACTAGCCGCGATTTCAAAATAAATCTTAAAACCACAGCAGCATTAATAAGCATTTGACTTATTAGTAGCGCTCGGCTGAATGCGTCACCGCACTTACACCTGCGCCCTATCAACCTGGTAATCTTCCAGGAATCTTAAATGATACCTAATCTTAAAGTAGGCTTCGCGCTTATATGCTTTCAGCGCTTATCCTTCCCAGACATAGCTACCCAGCGATGCTCCTGGCGGAACAACTGGTACACCAGAGGTCTGTTCTCTTCGGTCCTCTCGTACTAGAAGAGACGCTTCTCAAGTATCCACGCCTGCGGCAGATAGGAGGCCAACCTGTCTCACG
>JAYEHC010000004.1:0-6306 GCA_034659355.1 Patescibacteria group bacterium
AGGGACGGGTCGCGACCCGTCCCTACAAAACAATAATAAAATTCTTATGCGACAAATACTCAAACAACTAAACTTCTCAAATAAAGAAACAGATGTTTATCTCGCTGCTTTGAAATTGGGGAAAGGATCAATCACCGAACTAGCTAAAAAGGCGAAGATAAAAAGACCAACTGCTTATGTCGTTTTGGAAAAACTAAAAGAAATGGGTTTGGTTTCTTTAAGCAAGCAAAAGAATAAACAAGTTTTTATCGCAGAAAATCCGGAAAAATTATTAAAAGCGGTTGAAGAAGAAAAAGAGGAAATAATAAAAAAAGAGGAAAAGATAAAAGAGGCATTGCCGAAATTTAAAGCGCTAAGAAAAAAAGACACGACTGTGCCTTTGATAAGATATTACGAGGGGAAAGAAGAAATTTGGAATATTTTCAATGATCTAATAGAATCAAAACAGGACGCTTGGATTATCGCCACTGGGAAAATTTACGATGTTCTCGGCTTAAAACGTTTTATGAAAAATGTCGTTCAGAGGCGAAGACAGCTTGGCACTAAAGCGTATATTATTTCCGACCATCATTCTGAAAATATTAAAGCATACAAACTAAAAGAGTACTTTCGAGAATACCGTTTTATGCCCGGAACGATTGATATGAATTCAACTGTCTATATTTACGATGACAAAGTGGCTTTGATTTTTTTCAAAGAACCTTTAAGCGGTATCATCATTGAAAATAAAGAGCTTTTTCTGGTTTTCAAATTTATGTTTGATTCTTTATGGAAAGAATTGGAGGGAAAAAATTTGCCGGAGGAATAAAAATTATTTTAAACAAATCAAAATAATGCTTTCTCAAGACCAAATTAAAAAAATCTTAAAAGAAAAAGACATTAAAGTTCTAAAAAGTTTAGGGCAGAATTTTTTAGTTGACGAAAAAGTCTTGGACAAAATTATTCAAACGGCGGAACTTAGTAAAAATGATCTGGTTATTGAAATTGGTCCGGGACTAGGAGTTTTAACAAGAGAATTATCAAAAAAATGCGGGCAAGTAATCGCAATTGAAAAAGATAAGAAGTTGGCAGAGTTGTTAAAAAAGAAACTGGGAGAAGTTGAAAAAACAGTTCCCTTCTCTGATAAGAGAGAGACAGGTAGGGTTGAAATTGTCAACGGCGATGTTTTAAAAATGAATTTGGAAGAACTGATAAAAAAATATCGTTCTGATGGAAAATACAAACTTGTTTCAAATATTCCTTATTACATAACTTCGCCAGTGATAAAATTATTTTTGGAAAATAAAATCCAGCCCGAAACTATTATTTTGCTCGTCCAAAAAGAAGTCGCGGAAAGAATTTGCGCGAAGCCGGGAAAATTAAGCGTTCTCGCTTTGAGCGTTCAAATTTACGGCAAACCGGAAATCGTTGGATATGTCAGCAAATCATCATTTTATCCGGAGCCAAAAATAGACTCCGCGATTTTAAAAATTGGCGAAATAAAAAAAGAATTCCCGGATAGTTATTACCGGGAAATTTTTAGAATTATAAAAATCGGTTTTTCGTCAAAGCGGAAAAAACTTGCCAACAACCTTTCTGCGGGATCGCATCTTGATAAAAACAAAACTGAAAAAATATTATGGGAAGCAAAAATAAATTTAAACGCCCGCGCGCAAGAATTAGAATTGGAAGACTGGAAAAAACTGGTTTAGAATTCCCCTCCTTTTTGTCATTCTGAACTTGTTTCAGAATGACAATTGAGACATTTATTAAAAACAAGAGGATTCTATTCTTAATAAAACCTCAAACTGAAACTACCAACAAATCTAGAACTAATCTGGAATTAATTTTTCCTGTTTTAATCGCCAGATCCGCGTCAGAAAGCTTTTTATATATTTTTTTCAAATTACTCATTTCAAATTTCCCGCATTGCTCAATGCTTTTTTGAACAACAAACGGATGCATTTTTGTCTCTGAAGCAATTTCATAAGAGGACATTCCCTTGTCTAATAAACTTTTTATCTTTAGTAAATTTCGAAACTGATAAACAAACATTGTCAGCATATAAATTTCATTCGCGCCTTCATCAATTTGCTCGTTTAGCAAATTGACTGCTTTTCTTTTATTTTTAGAACCGATACTATCAATCAAACTAAAAATATTCATATCTACTTTTGATTTCACCAAAAGCCCCACAACTTCTTTGGTAATTTCTTTATCATCGCAATAACTAACCAGCTTTTCAATTTCGCTTTTCGCCTCCCAAAGATTATACGACTGGACAATCTTTTTGTTTTTATCTTTCTGCTGAAGCCCTTTGCCCAGTGAGATCGCCAGCGCGTTAACCGCTTCTCTTTCTATTTTCCCGCCTGATTTTTTCACTGTTTCTTTAATCCAATTATCAAACTGAAAATTGGCTGGCGTTAAAAATTCTTTCACTTCCGCCCGTTTGAATTTTTCAAGTTTAACAATTTCTTTGTAGATTTTTTTTCTTTTGTCTAAATTATTTTCCACAAAAAATACTTTTATATTTTCCCGCGGATTTTCCAGATATTTTAAAACTATTTTTTCCTTCCCGTCTGAGGACTGAAATTCAGAATTCCGGAGTTCAGGTTTTAACTCGTAAGCAGACTCAGATTTTTTAGAAAATAAAGTATTTTTAATAATCAGTAATTTATCAATTCCAAAAAGAGAATTTGCCATCAATCCATTTTGCAATCGCGCCATTTTTTCCTGCTCGTTCAAATTTCCATCATTCCAATCAATCTCGCTTATCTCCGCATTTTTAAATTCTTTCTCAAAACTCTCTTTTGCCTTTTTAATTTCCTCCGCAATCGTAAAATCATCTTCGCCGAAATAAAGATAGATGTTTTTGATTTTTTTTTCTGTCATAAAATTTTTAATTTGAAATTTTATAAATACACATATTATTTACAATTTCGCAATCTTTGTCTTCCATATTTTCCAATCTTGCCGCGATTTCAAAAGATTTCCCGTTGACTGATTTATAACTGTAGTAGTAGCTAGGATCATTCGGGTCAACCGGAATATCCGCATTTTCATTGGCAGATTTAATTTTTCTAGTCACTTGATTATTTTCGTTAAGTTTGGTAGAAGTGTAACTCACGGGATAAATTCCATTTTCCTCTTTATGGCGCTTTAACATTTTGGAAATGGAATATAGATCTAGCACCCGTTGCTTGTCCCTGTTTTTAATAGTGTCTTCAAAAGATTCTTCTGCGCTATTTATACTTTCTTCGTACTTATTATTAGCATCCATTACTTTATCTTTGGCGCTATTCAGACTTGTAATTATAATTAAACCAAATAATAATGGTATCGCCACAATTCCCAACACACCGACAGCAATAAATGATTTTTTTGCTTTTGCGGATGGCATGAACTCAAAATTGCCTTTGATTTCTCTTAAATTTCCATAGATTAAAAACATATAAATCATTATCAGCGGAGTGAGAGCTATGGAAACCAGATTGCCCAAAATCGGTATTAGCATTAATACGATAGACGCAACGATCATAACTCCAATCATTACTATATATAAGAACAAAAACCGCCAAAGTATCTGCCACCAATATCCCCTCGCATATTCCCTGCTTTTTAAAACAGCGTCCATTCCTTTTAAATTTTCCGTAATAACAATAAAAACCGCGAAGGCAAACCAAACAGCGAAGATAAATCCGGGAACGGTAAAGAGAATAAATCCGCCCATTGTTATAAATCCCACTAATATTGAAGCCCAGAAAAAAGATTTTATTTTACTTTTACTTTTTTGGTATGCTTTTTTTATTCCAATATCTTCATTGTCTTTAATCGCGTAAATCAACGCAACTTGGCTCCAAATTTGGATAATAATTATTGCCAAAAAGAGAGCGAGAATTAAAACAAATCCGATAGAATAGACTAAGATATTAACAGCAGAAAATTCAGAAAAAGAAATGTCCAAAAACCCCATTCCAAAAGCGCCAATTCTAAAAACTAAAAAAGCGAGAAGCATTAACAGTATTGGCGCGACTATTATTCCCAAAAATGTTTTCCATCTCGCTTTATACAACCCCCATGCTTCCGACAATAATTCTGTCGGTTTTTTAAGAGAGGTTGTCGGCTGACTAGGGTTAGAAATTGGCGATGGATTTGCGGGTGGCGTAAAAGAAGGCGCGGGATTATATTTCACGCCATTGTCTACGCCATCAACATTGCCCGCTTGATTAACATTCGCGTCACTTTTCAAATTTTTACCAGACTTCATTTTATCAAAGTCCATTTTTTTAGGATCAATTTCCATATTTTTATTTTAGCTGATTTCAGAACTTACGCGTTTCGAGCGATAGCGGAGTTTGACTTGAAAAAACATTTAATTTCCGCTCAGGTAGAACTTCACTATCGCTCCACTCTACACTTCGTGAAATAAATAAAATTAAAGCGAGGAAGTCCTAAATATATCTAAATCCCTTGAATTACGAAACTCCTGATTTTCCCCTCCTTAGACAAGGAGGGGTTAGGAATGGTTGGAAAAAATAGCTGACATTTCAAACCTCCCCTAGCCCATCCTTGCTTAAGGAGAGGAATAAATTGTATTTCGTAATTCAAAGTAAATCATTTTTTTGGATAAGATAAAAGCATTCCAGCCACTGCCAGGCCACTGAATAAAATCAGATGATTAGAATTTCCATTCATTAAAAAAAGTGTTAACCCATAAATTGCTATTGCGCCCGCCAAGGCATATTTTATCATAAATAAACTTTTTTTGTTTTCAGGCAATATCTCTGTCCGCTTGTGTTCTACCTTAGAATTCCACTTGGATAAAATAATGAGTTGGATTATAGCAAGAGACAGAAACGCGTAAAACAACACAGAAAATATTTTGCCATCAAATTCAATAAATCCTTTTCCCGCCTCAAAACCTTCTCCTGTTTGTGAAATTATTACCGCCACAATGCTATAAATAAAAATCGCGCCCAAAAACGCGAACCAAAAAAGTTTTTCGTTTGGCGGTTCCATTGAATTTCTATTTAATGATTGGTTATTAAATTGATAGTTCATATAAAATATTTAAACTATTTATTTATGTTCCCAAAATATCTTTTTTTATTTTCTTAATCTCATCTTTATCCTCAATTAACTCGCCTTTGTGTAATTTTAGCAGAAGCAACGGAACTCCGCAATCCTTGCATTTTCCCCAATTACATCCTCCTTTATTTTTCTTAGACAGTTTTTTACAAAGCTCAATCTCCCTCTCAAAAACACTTTTTTTAAGGACATATTTTTTACGCCCCGTTTCACAGGCTATTTTTTTGTTTGACATAGATTTACCTTATTCAAGAAACCTTTAAAAAAATGCAGCTTTTATTATTCCAACATCCTAATTGTATCATTTTAAAACAACCAACGCAACAAATAAGTTTCTGCTCCCAACGGTTTAATTTTTAAAAAATCAAAATATAAAACAGCATGGTAATATGTATTACCATGCTGTTTTATATTACCCTTGAGCCGTTGTGCGGACTCGAACCGCAGACCTATCCTTACCATCAACCCAAGCAAGTCTATCGCTTGTAAATTTGGCTAATTTTAGAGGAAATTCGCTATTGTTGTGTTAAAATATTATGCAGTTGTATAGGCCTGTTTAACGCCGACCTTTGCTCTGAAAAATATCCCAAAATTGAGACATATACTGCTATGAAATTGTACGAATTAACTATCTACATACTAACATATATTTAATAGAATATCAATGATTTATATAATCCGCTGGTTGTACGTGTTAGAAACCATTTAAATAATATATAAACATTATGATGTTGAGAAAATGATGACGGTGATGACGGAATTTAATTTGCTGTAAAATATTTTGAATGAATATTTTATCAAGATTTCTAACGCTAAACTATCATAATATAAATACAAAGAGCGGACCATAAGGTTTATATCTCTTTGAATCTAACCTTTTCACCTTCCACAAAATTTAAGAAAGATACTTGAGTGAAAAACCTATTCCAATCGTCACCTCCCTTGGCAATTCCAATTTTTTTATTTTCAAAGTATTTAGTAGCTTCATATTTTTTTGTGCCATCGCTTGATAGAAAGCATTTTAATACTATTTTTGCACGTTTGTCCAATTCATTATAATAATTCATAGAGACGCAAACAACTTTATCTTCTATCTCAAGACTTGAGGATTCGGGATTATATAGAGCGTGAGCAGTAACAGGTTTATTATTTCGTGTGGTATATCTTCCAAATAAAATATTCCTTGCCATTAGTTCATTCTCAGGAGAACTGTTTTTAATTTTCATTGGGATATACATA
>JAYEHC010000005.1:0-6207 GCA_034659355.1 Patescibacteria group bacterium
TAAATAATGCGATTCTTACAATCTTGCGTTTTCTTTGCTGGCTATTCTATTATAAAGAATGCAACTAATTGCGCTTTTAAATCTCTCCTATGTCGTCCCCTCCGCAAAACGGACAAATATAGACGCTGTTTTTACTTTTACTTTTTTTGGTTATTTTTGCGACAGTTTTTTTATAAAGTATTTTTACAGATGCCTGTTTGGCAAAATAATAAAACGCTTCATGCTCGCTAATGAGCATCCCCTCTCGCGGACATTCTGTGTTTCTGCATTGCAAAGCATCAGTCTTATATCTATCCTGGTGTTTATCTCCAGATGGAGGATTAAACTTATCCCAATCCTGATATGACTTGAAATGTTTTTTAAAAAGTTTTCTTTTATACCAAATTTTATGGCGTTTCATAGAGTTGATTTATCCAAATTTTTTTGTACGATTTCCAGATAATAAAAGTATATCAAATTATTTGTAAATAATCAATAAAAAAACTGTCATTCCCCAATAGAGTAGAATATACTAACTTATTTTATTTATTTTCGGTATCATTCACTTATAGGGTGTAGGGATAAAAAAATATTAAACAAAAGGAACTGTTTTATAAAACAGTTCCCGCAACTAAGCGCTTGTAAATAAATAACCTTTCTAACTTCATCTCATCTTCACACCATCTTAGCTTGAAAAAACTTTCAGCATATGGCAATATCCCTCAACTTTTTTCAAACCAATCCGGCATAAAGCTGAGCGAACTTAGAAAATGTTATTTCTTTACAAACGCTAAGCGCTAGATATTTCTGCTAAAGTCTATTTTCCAAATTTATTAGCTTGTTGTTCAGCAAAATCGCCAATGATAGGCAATTTAAACTTTTTTCCTTGATACGCTTTGTACATCAGGAACAGCCAAAGAAGCAAAGACAGTGGCGCGATAAAAACAGAAAGCACCAAGCCAATAAAAGGAAGCATCATCAGAAGGGTAATGCTTAAAAAAACCACTACTGACTGCATTGCGTGAAATCGCACGAATTTATTTTCTTTCTCGGTTAGTAAAAAGAAAACTCCGCTAAGAAACCCTAAGACATAGCAAAGAGCTCCTCTCACATTCTCTCCCAAATCAGCTATTTCCTGTGGTTTTTTCTCATCATTTTTTTGTTTATCGTTTTCCATATTTTTTTCTTAATTAAAAAAGTCTTATATTAATCCGCAATTACCACATTTTTACAATATTTCCTAATCTTCTCTGCCATTTCTTCCAGTTCCTCTTTGGAATAAGGCTTTACATTTTTAAAATCATCCTGCAGTGTTTTCCCCTTTCTAAAATTCTGAATTGAATATCGTGATAATTTGGAAAAAGCTTTTTGATCTATATTATTTATCCATCTAGCAATTTTGTCAAAATCATTAACAATAGTAATTCCAGGAACAACTGTTGTTCTAAGTTCTAAATCTGAGCTGCTATTTACAACAGCTTTTATACTCTTCTCTATTTTTTCTATAATGTTTTTTTCGCTAGTCATAATATCATATTTTTCGGGAATCGTTTTTACATCTATTGCCACATAATCAACCAATTTATTTTCGACTAAATTTTTGACAACATTAGGATAAGATCCATTTGTATCAAGTTTCACTGAAAATCCAAGTTTCTTTACTTTTTTTATGAATTTAGTCAAATCAAGCTGCAAGGTCGGCTCTCCCCCCGTGATACAAAATCCGTCCAGATCTTCCTTTCTTGAATTCAAAAATTTAAGAATCTCCTTCTCTTCAATTTTATTTTCATAATCAATCTCTTTCGGATCAACAAGTTCCGGGTTATGGCAAAACGGACAGCGAAAATTACAACCCACCGTAAAAATAACCGCGGCAATTTTGCCAGGATAATCAAGAAGTGTAAATTTTTGCAGTCCGCCAATAAACATCACTTTTATCTTTTAATCTCCAATTATTTTTAAACCGTCGCGGTAATAATATCAGGATATTTCACGACATCTTTCTTCGCCAACCGATAAGCCGTTCCTTCTGCGGGAGTCGCTTCTAAATTATAAAGACCGTCTGTTTCTTTTTGGTATTTTATAATCCTGTCGCGCATAAAATTCAATATTTCTTCAGCAAATTTATTTCCCTTTTTTGTCGCGATGTCAGTTCTGGGACCAAAGAAATTTTGCAACGCTTCATTCATCCCAATTATTCCTATTGTCGAAAAATGGTTTCCCCAATATTCCCCTCTTTGCAATTTTATATTGGAAAGAAAATGCTTTGAATATGGATACAATCCTTTTTCGGTAAAATTCTCAATGGTTTTTCTTTTTATTTCCAGACTCTCCTTTGCCAAATCCATTACCTTTTCCAAACGACCGTAAAAATCCTTTTTATTTTTTGATAAATATCCAAGTCGCGGCAAATTTATTGTTACCACTCCGATAGATCCGGTTAAAGGATGCGCCCCAAACAATCCTCCGCCACGCTTATAAAGCTCGCGATTGTCAAGACGCAGACGACAGCACATTGATCGCGCGTCTTCCGGGTCCATATCACTATTAACATAATTCGCAAAATACGGAATTCCATACTTGGCGGTCATTTCCCAAATCGGTTCAAGATTCGGATCATTCCAATTAAAATCTTTTGTAATATTGTAAGTTGGAATTGGAAATGTAAAAACCCTTCCGCTAGCGTCGCCTTCTAACATAATTTCGGCAAACGCTTTATTGATTAAACTGATTTCGTTCGTAAAATCTTTATATTGTTCTTTTTGCGGAGCGCCCCCAATAATTACCGCTTCGCCAGCAAGTGTGGAAGGAATTGTCAAATCCATCGTCAAATTTGTAAATGGCGTTTGGAAACCTACTCGCGTTGGCACATTCATATTAAAGATAAACTCCTGCATCGCTTGCTTGACATCTCTATAGGTAAGCTGATCGTATTTTATGAACGGCGCTAGGAGCGTGTCAAAATTTGAAAATGCTTGCGCGCCAGCCGATTCGCCTTGCAAAGTATAGAAAAAATTCACAATTTGTCCCAGCGCTGACCTCAAATGTTTCGGCGGTTTGCTTTCTACTTTTCCGTTCACTCCGCCAAACCCTTGAGTTATTAGATCCTTTAAGTCCCACCCGCAACAATAAGTCGCCAAAAGCCCAAGATCGTGAATATGAAAATCACCGCTATCATAAGCGTCTCTTATCTCCGGCGGATAAACTTTTTCCACCCAATATTTGGAAGTGATTACATTGGCGATATAATTATTCAATCCTTGCAAGGAATAGGACATATTGCTATTTTCTTTCACTCGCCAATCAATTTTTGTTAAGTAATCATCAACAAGATCTACTGATTTTTTTAATACTTCCTGATTTTCCCGCAACAACCGATGCTGTTCTCTGTAAATAATATATGCCTTCGCGGTGTCAATATAGTTTTCCCTGATTAAAAAATTCTCCACAATATCCTGTATTTCCTCCACTGTCGGAACTTCCGCCTTAATTTTTCCGCCACCGTTTCTAACCGTAAATCTCTTATTTATTTCGCACTCCATTTTTTTCGCCAGCTCCTGCGCGTTGCGTTTACTTCCTTCATCTGTAACATTAAATGTTTTATAAACCGCCTTGACAATTTTGCTCTTGTCAAATTTAACGATTCTCCCATCTCTTTTTCTGACTAGTTTTACTTTTATTTTTTGATTCATTGGTTTTTGATTTAATTGAGTTTAATAAATGTTATTTTATTCTTATTTTTCTATAAATTTAAAAGTGGAGAGGATTTGATCAAAAATATTTCCTCGTTTTACTTCTGTTATGCCAAAAACATTAAATTCAATGATTTTATTCTCTATTGGAATTATAACAGTAGTATTCTCTGCCATGCCTATTAGATTAATGAAATTTATTGCCTTCTTGTTGTCTACAATTATTTCTTTGTATTTATTTTCTGTTAATTCATGCCAATCATACATTAATCCTTCATTGCCTGGAATTTTTTTTGATTTTTCTAAATTACCAAAAAAATTATCCAGTGTTAAATTTTTGGGATTATTCCAAATTATTAATGTATGATAAAAATAATTATCTTGTATAAAAGAAGCAAAATTATCTCCACTATTTATTCTCCACTTTCCTGGATATTCAAACTCAAACCCAAACTCCTCATTCCGATAAATCTGCCAGTCGGAAGTATCAATATTTTTTTCGCAAACCTCCCGACATTCTTCTAAAGTTTTAAAAGGCGATTCCATCGACCAATTTTCTCTACCGCTTTCCACTACAATACATTTTTCTTCACTTAGATTGAACTCAAACCCATGTCCCAATATAGTATATCCTATCCCCTTTTTATCAAAATATCTTGCTTTCTCCCTGCATCTCGCATCAAGCGCTGATTTTTCTTTGATTGTGAATTCGTTGGAATAAACAGGAATATTTCTATCACCTAAATAAAAAGCTATTCTTATCCGTTCTCCAACGATAGAAGTTGAAAATTTTAGTTTAAGTGAACTTTTTGGTAAAACATCGCAACAAAGATCGTATTCATATTTATTATACTTAAATAATGTCATAAAATCAAAATCTTTATAATCTCCTTCAAATATAGGCCATGCGTAATAACCATCTTTATACTGCCATTTATAATTCTCATACATTTCTATCACAAAAGGCAAAGAATTTTCAAAACTTGCCAGCATATCACGCTGACCGCAAATTTCTATTTCTCTATTTTGCTCATTCTGTACAGTTATTATTATTGCCTCCCCCTGCTCATATTCCGTTTTATCTGTCGTAATAACAACCTCTTCCGCTGTTTCTATTTTAACCTTCTCGCATTTCCCATTTTCACATTTGCAAGTATGCTGTGGTTTTTCTAAACATCTCTCACAAAAAATTTTATCATCAACCATTCTCTTAAACCTTTCTTCTTCTATTTCTTTAGCCTCTTCCGATGGAAGACATTTATATTCCTCTATTGAAGTATCGCATGGAAGACAGGTATCAAAACCTGTATAAGCCAATATACAATCAGAATCAATTTCACATTGCGTTTCAATAACAGGATTTACAATCGGAGAATCTGTTTTTGGCATTTTTAATAAATAACTTGTCGCTCCAAATAATAATCCAATCATTACAATCAGAGTAATAATTAAAATCATTTTTGGCATTGAAGTTAAATCAAACAGTGTTTGATTTTTCATTTTTTTATTTTTAGTTTAATAAAAAATCTAAAATATTTATAAACTTAATTTTAGGATGCTTAATCGGCGCTCCTTCCCAATAGATTAAAACAGCTTTGGACTTTTTAAATTCCGCCATTCCTTTTTCAAGTGATTTTATTTCCCTATTTAATGTTTGTTTGTCTTCAAGAGAATAACAAACATTAAATAATTCGGAAACTTGATAGCCCTTTCTTGTTAAAAAATCAATCTCTGTGCCATTTTCCCAATAATAAGGTTGTTCTTTTTTTCTTAAAAATTCCATAAAGACAGTGTTTTCCAAAAGCTTGCCAATATCTTCGCTGAATTTAAAAGAAACTGCGTTTCGCAAACCGGTATCAATTGCAAATATCTTCTGCGGATTGTAAATTTGTTTTTTGACTGAATAAGAAAAAAATGATACGAACTGCAATAAAAACGCTTCATCAAAATATTCAAAATACCTTCTAATATTCTGACTGGAAATATCAAAGTTTTTTTCTAACTTATAGGTGGAGGTCTGCTTGGAAACATTCGCGAAAACAAAACTGATGATTTCCCTAACATCTTTTATGTTTTTAATCTGATGCCTTAAAATAATATCTCTTTCCACAATTGAATTAAAGTACTCGGCCAAAAGAATTCTTTTATTGTGTTTATTTTTTTCAAGAACAATTTTTGGAAATCCGCCAAATTCAAGATATTCCCTTAATTGATTATAAAGTTTTGGCGTTTTTAGAAGCGGCTTATATTCTATCTTTTTAAAATCTAAAAATTCCCTGAAAGACAGAGGATAAACTGTTTTTGAAATATATCTTCCGCTCAATAAAGTTGAAATTTCACTCTGAAGCAGCTTAGAAGAAGAACCGGTAACAAAAATTTTTATATTAGCTTTTCGATCGTAAAGAGAAACTACAAATTTTTCCCAGTTTTTTACTAATTGAACCTCGTCCAAAAAAAGATATATCTTGCCTTTAGGATTATAGAACTCCAAGTAAGCATCAAAGATTTTTATTAATAATTTTAATTCCAAACTGCC
>JAYEHC010000006.1:0-10325 GCA_034659355.1 Patescibacteria group bacterium
TTGTAATGCTCAAAATTAGATTTAGGGAAGTTTTTATCCTCAAGTCGGATAAAATTACTATTTGGCGTTAAAATCTTTTTTTAGAAAAATTCTTATAAAGTATAAACAACGCTCTGAAATCTAACAAGTAATATTGTTAACAAGTTTTTTATCTAATTTATTTTGTTTTAAACAGATTACCTTTAAATCCTTTTATCTGCAAATCATCAATTAAATAAAATGCTGTTGCGTCTTCTTCTCTGATCATAAAAGAATCATATTCAAACTTAAACTCAATAGTAGATTTATTTTTAGTGTCAAAAGTCAAAGAACTGAAACGCCAGCCTCTGGTTTCCAGCCGATGTTCTCCGCAAAAAGACATCGCCGATTTCCATTCTCCTCTATCAATTCTATATTTTAATTTTAAATCACCAAGACTGAAATCGTCTTTTTTGTTAGGACTTGAACTTGAATATCTCCAAAATTCAAATTCAATGCGATCATAATTTGAAACATCAAAAGGTTCGTATTTATTTGAAAATACAGAATTAATAATCGCGCTATTTTGACTTCCGTCAGAAAAACCTGGGAAAAAACCTCCAAACCCCTCAGGAAAATTACCATCAGGAAGAACATTCAAGGAATATTTTCCCGTTTTACTGTCTTTCATATAAATTTGCCACTTTGTCTTTCCAGTGTTTATAAACGGCGTTATTATTTCCGGACTTGAAGGATCCAAATTTTCAAAAGAAGTGCTTAATAATATTCCATCTATTGCTTTTGAAGTTTGTTTAATGCTAATGTCTTTAATAAGTGAAGGAACATATTCTCTGTTTTGCGTTTGCTGACCATCTTCAGGACATTGCAATTTTCTGATTCCAAAAGTAACTTCGTATTTTGGAGAAACTTCCACGGCATAAGTTCCCCGACATCTATTTCCCACGATATCCCACTCACTGAAAAAAACCCAATTAAAAACGTATTGATTTTTATTAAGAACAAACTTTTCTATCTCCCCGACATCTTTTTTAATTTGCTGATCAGCAACTGCTGTGTCAACGATGGATTGAAAAGAATTTTGAACGAGATGCGGTCCGCTTAAAATACTCATAAACAGCAAAGCTAAAACGCCACCAATTATAAATAAAGAATGCTTAATCGGTTTTAACAAAAGCTCTCGCTGTTTAATAAGCGGTCTGTTTAATAAATAAACAAGCGCTAAATGAGAGAGAAAGAAAACAGGAATAAAAAAGTCAGCTAAACCTTTTGTGCCATATTCCAAAGAAACAGATTTAACTGATAAAAAGAAAAATAAGTCCATAATTTCAAATAGGACAGCTGCGAAAGCAAGAACAAAAAAGAAGCTTATCAAATTCCTCACCTTTTTATATGTCTCTATTTTAATTCCATTTTTAAACAACAACAATTTAAACCCCACAAATGCGTAAAAAACAAAAATAAAACTGGTAGCAAAATTTTGACCGGAAGTTAGAGCGTTTACTATAAATATAACTTCTGCTATGCCTAAAGCGATAAAAATTAGCGCGACTGCTTTCAATCTTGGAAATTCGGAAAGAGAAATCATTATGTCTTTTTGCTGGCTGCTGTTTATTCCACTTGCAGTTTTTTGATTAACAGGCGTTGAAATATTATTATGTTCATATTTGTCATCTTCATTTTCATCCAATAAAATATTTTCAATTTGACTAAATTCATTTTCCAAAAAATCTCGTTCTTTTTTTACCACCATTTGACCAATTGTATTTATATCTGCGTTTATTTTCACTATCACATTTTTCTCTCTGCCAGATATTTCAATATTTACTATTGATTTCCACTGTTTAGGAGTGGGGGAAAAAAGACTGCCAGACATTGAACCGCGTCCATAAATTAATGATTCCCTATCTGCTGTTATTTTATATCCAATGCTTACAAAATAATCATCAAGAATTTTTAATGTTTTTTTGTGATCAAACGATGATTTAATTATTTTTTCAATTTTCATTTTTTTATTTAAAACTTAAAGAATTTATAACTTCATAAAACGCTTTTTCAGAATCACTGCCCGCTTTGGCATCAGTAACGAAATTCAAACTTTTAGCTTGTTCGCCAGAGTCTAATTCAACATTAAAATTATAAGGCACTAGAACAGAAAGCGTGCGACGACCTGCAAGCGTTATATCCATTTGCTGAGCCCTAATACCATTTTGAAGCGCGATAGTCTTAACTTCAATACGCGATGATTCTTTTTCTTTTAATGTGTCTTTGTTTAAATCAGGATCTATATCAGTTGGAAAAACCTGTATCCAATGTCCAACCGGAAGATTTGTTATATCAATAAGACCACCTTCATCAAAGAATTGGTCTAGATCTTCTTGATCTGAATCAGTCAAAAATATTATCTCACTATTTTCTACTGTCCATTCTTTTCTAAAACTTAGTGACTTCCACAACTTTATTTGTCCGACTACTGCCATCTCGCGACTAAAATAAGGCCAGACATACCAAGAATCATTACAGATTATTTTATAGCCAAAACGCTCGTTAACATAAGTGCCATTAATTTTTTCTTGAATTTGAATTTGACTCACTTCTTGATCTGGAAAATAATTTATATAATGCAAATACAACATTCCAAATATAGCAAACAAAACTATTACTCCAAAAAGAATAATTATTTTTTTAATCATATTTGTTTATTAATTTGTAAAACATAATAACACACTGATAAACACAGACTGAAGTCACAGACGAACGCTGTTTTTAAAATTTTTATCTGCGTTATTCTGCGCCTTTAGTCTGTGTTTGTCTGTGTCGAATTATTTCTTTCCCATAAACTCCGCCATCTCTACCAATCGGCAAGTATACCCAAACTCATTATCATACCAAGAGCAAATCTTGACCAAGTTTTCATTAACCATTGTTAATGGCAAATCAACGATTGAAGAATTTCTGTTCATTTTAAAATCCATTGAAACTAGTTCATCTTCAGAAACTGCCAAAATGTTTTTGAGACTATTCTCTGACGCTTTCTTGAATAAATTATTTACTTCTTCAATACTAGTTGGTTTTTTCAAAGTTGCCACAAAGTCAACAATAGAAACGACTGGAGTCGGCACACGCATTGCCATTCCATCTAATCTTCCTTCTAATTCTGGAATGGTTTGGATAACAGCCTTCGCGGCTCCTGTTGTCGTTGGAATAATAGACATCGCCGCCGCGCGACCTCTTCGCAAATCTTTATGCGGTAAGTCCAAAATCTTCTGGTCATTCGTATAACTGTGAATTGTAGTCATTACCCCTCTTTCAATCCCCAAATTATCATTCAACACTTTTACTACAGGCGCCAAACAATTTGTCGTGCAGGAAGCATTGGAAATAATATTGTCTTTTCTTGAATCATATTTTCCTTCGTTCACTCCTAAAACAAAAGTATTAATCCCTTCACTTTTTGGCGGCGCGGAAATAATTACTTTTTTCGCTCCTGCTTTTAAATGTTTTTCCGCTCCTGCTTTGTCTCTAAAAAATCCGGTACATTCCAAAACAACATCCACTCCCAAATCTTTCCATGGCAAAAGTTCTGGGTCTTTCTGCGCAAATACTTTTATTTGTTTTCCATCTATAATAACATGCTCATCGTCATAGCTAACATCTTTTTCATAAATGCCATAGTTAGAATCATATTTTAGCAAGTGTGCTAAAGTTTTTGTATCAGTTAAATCATTAATAGCGACAACTTCTAAATTAGAATTTTCTAAAGCTACTTTTAACGCTGGTCTCCCGATCCGACCAAAACCATTAATTGCGATTTTTGTCATAGTTTTTTTGTTAAAAATTTATTTTTTGAATTTATTAATTAAATATTCAACTCCAGCTCCAATTGTAACACCAAACAAAACAGGGATTCCGGCAAACCAAATAAAAAAGAGAATTAATGATGAATTTCTTAAAGAAGTAGTAATTAAATGTGTAAGATGTGCTGGTAAAAAAATAAGTCTTAAATTTTCTGGAAAAATAAATTGATGTCCTGCAAATCCTTCGGCGAAAATTCCCCATGCATACAGCACGCCTGAAAATAATCCCCATATTCCTCCGACAATAATTATCTTGTGTTTTCCTATAAATTTTAATCTCATAATATTTATTCACCTCCCTTCTTAAAATAAACTTCTTAATTATTTTTCTATTTCAATCTCTTCCAAACTCCCCAAGCAATCACCCCTCCAATCACCGCTGTGCAAAGTTGCGGCCAGCTCATCATTTGGGCGACTTTAACTGCCAGCTCTTGCTGAATCAAAAGCCCGCTGATTATGCTAACACTCAGGAATAGAAATGAGAATTTCAAACCCGCTCCGACAAATACGCCCACCCAATAACCTTTTGTTTTGTCTTGAAAATTATTATAACACCAATCCACACAAAAAATTAAAATTATATTACTAGCCATAATAAAAGGAACAATCGGCGCTAAAATTACTGGCAATAATCCACTAGACAAAGCCACTATGCTCGGAACTATTGCAATAGCAATTGCATTACGAAACCCAAATTTAAGTAAAGTTAAAATTAAAACTGCATTAACAATCGGACCAACTATCCACTGAGAAGGAACTAAATATGGCAAAAATACCGCCACACTAGCTAATGCCATAAATTGCGCGATGTAATTAATATTAATTCGCTCAAATGTTTTTTCTTTTAGATACTGCATAATTTTTAAATTAATAATAAAATAACTTTATTATTATCATCCCAAAATTTTTTTTGAAGCTAAGCGAAAGAAAAAATATTTGGGATCCAGTTAGTCTCACTTAATAAAATTATTACGATAATTATTATTCATTGAGATAAACTGGATTCCCGCCTCCGCAGGAATGACAAAACAAGTCAGTATACAAAAAATTACTCTGTCATCACACTTGCCTTCGCCACAATTCCATAAAACCCATCTAATTTCTTAGTCAAATCATTAATTTCTTTTACTGTTCCTTCAACTGTTACCGTAATTAAACCTGTACAATTTTTTACACAACTTCTTTGTACATTAACCCCCATCCGCGACATAATCAAATTTCCATTATCAGTAAGCAACTTGTTAACATTTTCAGAATTTGTTTGTCGGTCTTTGACTAAAATAGTGATAGTGGCAAGATGTTTTTTGGACATAGTTTTATAGCTCAAAAAATTAAAAAATATTTCTTCAAACGATTTAAAAATTTATTAGTATTCCTCTGTACCTTTAGTCTGTGTTCGTTTGTGTCCTATTTCGATACTTTGTATGCAAAACACTATGCTCCAATTCTCCCCGCTCTTCCAACCACTCCAGAACTTTAAAAGCGCCTTTATTACGATGTGCTTCTCTGCTTTTTTTATTCTTATCAATCTGATATAACGCTGCTATTCTTTTTTTTCTGATTTCATTTGTTGTTGGTATTGGCTGTCCTCCTCCTCCGATACACCCGCCGGGACACGCCATTACCTCAATATAATCATAGTTATTTAAATTCTCTATTACTTGCTCAATACTACCAATACCATTAACAACTGCAATTCGTAATTTAGCGCCCGCAACCACGACCGTTGCCTCTTTAACATTTTCGAGACCACGAACAGCCTTAAAATCAAGATCTAACTTGCAAATTTCGCTTTCTTTTTTCTTATCCCCTGCGCAAGCAAAAAATCGCGCGCTACGTAAAGCTGATTCCATCACTCCTCCGCTTCCACCATAAATCGCCGCCGCGCCACTATGTTCCTCTAATGGACGGTCTGCCTTTACTCCTTTAATTTTTGCAAAGTCAATACATCCTCTTTTCATCATCCAAGCAAATTCTCTTGTCGTTAAAACATAATCAACTGGAGATGTATTTTTTATCTTTAACTCTTTTCTTGTTGATTCAAATTTTTTAGCCGTACAAGGCATAACAGAAACAACTACAATATTTTCTGGTTTAACCTTCTTTCTTTCTGCCCAATATGTTTTTATAATTCCACCAAGATGAATATGCGGTGATCTTGAAGTTGTTAAATTTGGAATTAATTCAGGATGATAAAATTCTACATATTTAACCCAAGCCGGACAGCAAGAGGTAATCATCGGAAGTTTCATTTTCAAGCTTTCATTATCTGCATCTGCTAATCTTTTCAACAGCTCTTTTGCTTCAACAATTGTCGTTACATCAGCACCGAAGTTAACATCAAAAACATGATCAAAGCCAAGTTTTTTTAATCCGGCGACAACTTGATTAGTGGCAATTTCTCCATAAGGCAAACCAAATTCTTCACCAATGCTTACTCTAATAGCTGGCGCAAATTGCGCAATGACAATTTTACTTTTATCGTATAAAACTTTTTCCACTTTTTCCCAATGACTCTGTTCTTGCGCCGCTCCAACAGGACAATGCACTGTACATTGTCCACAATAAATACAATCAATTTTTTTATTTCCGATTTTTTTATTCGGAACAACTTCTTGTTCAGCTCCCTTACCCTTAAGTTTAAGATAATTTATATTCTGCAAAATTGAGCAGGCATCAATACAATTACGACAATCAATACATTGTGTTCCGTCAATCTCTACAGCATTAGCAAATTTATAAATTTTTCTCTTATCCTTTCTGTCAGTAAATCTCTTAATTTTAATATCATACTTATCAGCTAAACTCAGCAACTTGCAATTTACATTCCAAATACAATCTGGACATTTCTCAATATGCTCAGCAAAAATTAATTCAATATTTAAATTGCGAACTCTTTTTACTCGTTCTGTATTTGTTTTAATTTCCATTCCATCCTGAACTTTGGTTGAACAAGAAGTCATTAATTTTTTTACTCCTTTAATTTCCACCACGCAAATTCGACAATTCGCTTTTGGTTCAAAATCTGGATGATAACAAAGTCCTGGGATTTCTATTCCATTTTCTCTTGCCACTTCCATAATCGTCTTATTAGAAGAGCAAAATATTTCTTTATTATCAATTTTAATTTTTACTTTTTTCACTTGTTGTTTTTTAGTTTTTGTCATTCTGAGCTTGTTTCAGAGTATCTATTACTTTAGATTTTATCCGTAATTTATTTCGCGGAACAAAATTTGTCATTACCGCGGAAGCAGGAATGACAGTGTGAATTCATAGCACTTTATCCATAACTATCAACATAAAAAACTTTAAACGCTTAATTTCTTCTTGCTCCAATTCGCATTTTCTTCATACGCATTCGCAATTCCTAAAATTGATTTTTCATCAAACGGTTTTCCGATGATTTGCATGCCGATTGGCATTTCCTTGTCTCCATTCTCCGGCTTGGCAAAACCGCAAGGAATTGATAGAGCAGGAAGCCCCGCCAAACTTACAGCGCTTAAAAAAATATCTTCCAGATACATTTCCAAAATATTATCACTATGCTCTCCAATTTTAAACGCGACTGTCGGAGAAGTCGGCGCGATGATAAGATCGACTTTTTGAAAAGCGTCTTCAAAATCTTTTTTAATCAGCGTCCTGACTTTCTGCGCCTGAAGATAATAAGCATCATAATATCCGCTGCTCAAAGCGTAAGTTCCCAGCATTATTCTTCGTTTCGCCTCAGAGCCAAACCCTTCGCCTTTTGACTTGAGATAAATATCCAGTAAATTTTTTGCTTCGCTATTTTCTTTTCCGGTTTCTGAATAGCCAAATCTAATTCCGTCAAATCGCGAAAGATTTGAGCTTATCTCTGACGGCGTAATTATATAATAGGCTGGCACGGCGTACTTGGTATGTGGCAAACTAATTTCAATTATTTCAGCTCCCAATTCCTCCAATTTTTTTATGGCCCTTTTCACTGAATCACCAACAGCGTTATTTAGCTCTTTTGTAAAATATTCTTTCGGTACGCCTATTTTCGCACCTTTGATGTTATAATTATCTAATAGATTCGCGTAATTATCAACGCTTTTATTTAGTGTTGTCGCGTCTCTTTTGTCTTTTCCGGCTATTTTTTCTAAAATCACAGCGGAGTCTTTGACATTTTTCGCCATTATGCTCGGACAGTCCGTTGAAGAAGTCATTGCGACAAGTCCATATCTTGAAACTCGCCCGTAAGTCGGTTTTAATCCCACCATCCCGCAAAACGCCGCCGGCTGTCTGATTGATCCTCCCGTATCAGTTCCGATTGAATATAGACACTGATCTGCCACTACAGACGCTGATGATCCGCCAGATGATCCGCCAGGCACTCTTTTTAAATCCCACGGGTTATGAGTTGTGAAAAAATCGGAATTTTCCGTTGAAGAACCGTGCGCGAAAGCATCGCAATTCACTTTTCCCAACATTACCATTCCCGCTTTTTTTAGTTTCGTAATTAGAGTCGCGTCATAAGGAGGAATATAATTATTCAAAATTTTTGACGCCGCGGTTGTCAAGATATTTTTGGTAAGAACGATGTCTTTGATTGAACAAGGAACACCCAATAAAAAATTATCTTTTTCATCGCCAGCTTTAATTCTTTGGTCCGCTTTCTCCGCCTGCAACAAAGCGTAGTTTTTCGTCACGGTAATAAACGCTTTTATTTTGTCATCGGTATTTTTAATCCTATCCAAACAAGCCCGCGTTAATTCAACGGAAGAGAATTCTCCGTTTTGCAGACCTTTGCTAGCTTGCATAATATTTAATTCATTAAGTTTCATGGACATTAAATTATGAATCTATTCTACATTACCTGCTTCACTTTAATGCATTTATCTTTTTCTTCCGGAAAATTTTTAATCATTATTTCTCTGCCGTCTTCCGGAAAATCTTCAGCGACATCTTCCTTGACAACATTAATTAAACCCGTTACTTGCGAAACTGGCTTCACATTTTTTGTGTCCACTTCTTGAAGCTGTTCCACATAACCCAAAACGCCCGATAATTCATCGGAAAATTTCTCCTGATCTTTTTTTGTCAATTCTATTCTTGCCAACTCCGCAATATGCTCAACTTCTTTTAAAGTTATTTTTTTGTTTTCCGGCATTTGATATTTTTAATAATTTTAGGACTAAAAACCAGCGCAATCCAGCTAGTTGTATTATATCATACTACTAGCCAAGGCGCCAAAAATAAAATACGGCTATCATTTATTATTTTACGCTTTTCTTTTTAAATCCCACTTTTGCCATGTTACAAGAAGCGGGCTGGCAATAAAGATAGATGAATATGTTCCAGCGGAAATTCCAACCATCAAAGCAACAACAAAATATCTTATTGTATCTCCGCCGAATAGATATAGAGCGGCTAAAACTATCAGTGTTGTGAAGGAAGTATTGATTGATCTTATTAAGGTTTCGTTGACGCTTTTATTGACGACTTCCTCAAAATCATCAATTCCCGATTTTAGCAAATTCTCGCGTGTTCTGTCAAAAACAACAATTGTGTCATTTACAGAATATCCTAGAATAGCAAGAATTGCCGCCACAAAGGGAATCCCAATTTCGATACTGAAAAAATGCCCCAAAACCGCAAATACGCCAAGAGTTATAATCACATCGTGAAAAAGCGCGATTGTGGCAATAATACCATATTTAAAACTGGAGACTGGAAAAGAAACTTTTCTAAACGCAAACCCGATATAAAGCACGATCGCGATTAGCGCGATAACAATCGCCCAGACGGCGCTCCTTTTAAGTTCATTGCCAATTACCGGTCCGATTGAATTAAATCTTTTTTCTTTGATATTAGCATTTTCCCTGCCAGTTCCCGCCATAGCGTCTAAATCAATCTCTTCGTTTTCAATGTTGCCAAGATCAATCTCTCCGGCATTTATATTTATTTCTTCTCCTGATTCTGTGGTAACTTTAATTCCGTTTTCTTCTGCGCTTTCCGCATCCTCCATATTTTCTGTTTCGCCTGGCGCCTCCTCATCTGCCGCTAACGCTTTTTTAATAAATCCGCTAAAAGGCTTGCTTTCTTCAATACCCTCAATGTTATTCTCTTCTTTGTTTTCTTTTTCGTTCTCTTCGGAAATATCTTCTTCTTCGCCACTTTTATTTTCATTATTATTTTCTTCAGAATTATCTTCTCCGGAAATTGCGAAATCTAAAGCAGTAAGGATCTTCTGATGAGTGTCTTCGTCAACATCTTTAAATCTTAATAAGACATCTTTTTCTCCGGAAAACTGGATATTTATTTCTCCGAGATTAAGATCAGCCAAAGCTTCCTTTATTTCTTGGCTATTTAAAGTTTCTTCTTTGAAACTAAATTCCATCAAAGTTCCGCCAGTAAAATCAATTCCGAACTTTAGTCCCCATGCTAAAAGAGCGATTAAACTTGCGGAAACCAAAACCGCGGAAAACGCAAACCAAATTTTTCTTTTTTGAACAATTTTAATCATATAAA
>JAYEHC010000006.1:10425-21677 GCA_034659355.1 Patescibacteria group bacterium
CCAAACATCCACGATTTCCTTCCCAGCTTCGTCATCGTCACAACTTTCAAAAATGTCTTCGTAATAAATATCGCTGAGAACATACTGATGACAACTCCCAGTCCGAGAGTGATGGCAAATCCTTCAATAATGCTTGTACCGAAATAAGCAAGAATTAAACAAGTTATAATCGTAGACACATTTGAATCAAAGATTGAATTCCAAGCGCGGGCAAATCCTTCGTTAATAGCAATATTTATCGGTTTTCCTCTTCTGAGTTCTTCTTTTACTCTTTCAAAAATTAAAACATTCGCGTCAACCGCTATTCCAATAGACAAAATAAATCCCGCTATTCCGGACAAGGTAAGCGTGATTGGAATAAATTTAAATAGAGACAAAACTATGCAAGAATAAATAAGAAGAGAAATAACCGCCAAAATTCCCTGCAGCCGATAATAAATAATCATAAATAAAGAAAGAATAATCAGTCCCGCGATTCCCGCGATTAAACTTTTATCAACGGAATCTTTTCCCAGACTTGCGTCAACCGTTTGCTGGCTAATTAAATCAATCGGCACCGGCAACGCCCCGGCATTCAATCGCTGAACTAAAATTTTCGCCTCATCCACTGAAAAATTTCCAGAGATGATTGCCTTGCCGTCAGTTATCGGCTCATTAACGACAGGAATGCTAATCGGCATTTGGTCTAAAAATATCGCTACTTTCTTGCCGACATTTCTGCTTGTCAACTCGCCAAAAAGTTTTTTTCCTTCGCCGTCAAACTGCAACTGTACTTCCGGCTCAGCGGTATTCGGACTGAAAACAACATCGGCGCGATCCAGTTGCTTTCCTCCCAACTCTGTGTTTTTATAGAAAAACTGCGCCAAAATTTCTTCCGGAAGATTCAAATCTTTAAATTGTTCTCGGGTCGCATTTTTCTCTTCTTCGTTCATTTCCTCTTTAAACTCCAAAAGCGGAGTTTCGCCAATCATATTGATTGCCTGATTAACATCTTTTATTCCGGCAAGCTCAACAATTAGTCTGTCTTTTTGCGTTGTCTGAATTATCGGCTCAGCCACGCCAAAAGCGTTCACTCGCCTTTCAATCACATCGCGAACTCCTTCTATTGCCGAACTTTTATCTTCTTCTTTTATCTTCGACAAGTCTGCTTGATAAACAAGATGCGTTCCACCCTGCAAATCAAGACCGAGATGAAATTCCAAATCGTTGTAATAATTGATGCCGTACTGCTGAATTTTAATTCCCTGATTTTTCGGATGGACGATATAAATAACAACAACCGCTAGGATTATTATTAAGAAAAAATTCAAGAGAGTTTTTCTTTTAGTGGACATAAAATGAGTTAAAAGTTTATAAAGCAAAATGTAAGATTGTTTAACCACTTAAACAATCTAAATCAATTTTTAGAATTTGTCAAAAAAATTACTCCTTAATATCAACCGCGTAGATATCACTATGTTCTGTCCATCCTACAAAATCATCAGAACTATCGTCGTCTGCCAGACCTGAAAATTTGCTGAAATCTTGATTTGGGAATAGTGATTCTGAAATTTGGTTTCCGTCAACAAATATTCTAACATAATCAAATATCACCGAACTGCTAGCGGAACTATTTATAGAAACCTGATAAATATTAGTCAAATAAGCATCGTCCTCGCTAATTCCCCATTTTGACGCACAGTGATTCAATTGAGAATTTATATCATCTATACATATTTCGTGAAAAACATCTTCATTTGAAAGAGATGCTTTGGGAGAAATATTTATGCTATAAGTTCCTCTTCCTTTGCCTTTATCCCAAAGACTTTTAGCAAAAGCCCATTGGCTACAAGGATGATCTGAAGGATCTTTCCAGACATTTATTTGAAAAAAATATTTATTTCTCAGAGAAGAACTTGCGGAAAGAATCGTACTTCTATAACTTGCGTTTGATTTATACTTAAAACAATATTTTAGCTTAGTGTTCTTATTCCACCTCTGTCCAGCCGTTACATTCATCACCTCAGACTTCATGTATTGAGACTGCATTTGCGACCCTCCTTGCGAAGAAGTTCCCCTTTGCGGTGTGGGAGTTAACTTAACACCAGTATTTGTTAACGCTATATTTCCTTCTTCCATCTTTTCGTTTGCATCTTTTGTTTTCTCTATTTCTTCAAATCCTCTTTCAAAATTCTCTTTTTTATTCTCGCTCAATTTTTCTTGCTGAATAAAAACAACAAAAGTAATCCCAATAATTGCCAGTATCAAAGTTCCAAATAACCAATATTTTAATTTCATCATAAATGTTTATTTATTCATACAACACTTCTTAAACTTCTTCCCGCTCCCGCAGGGACAGGGATCATTCCGTCCGACTTTTTTTAGTTTGATCTTTGGAGTAATAGCGTTGCTTACTGTCTCGTCTCCGCCACTGGCGGAGACATTTTTATTTTCCATCGGCGATTTGACTTTTTGCACAACCTGCACTTTGAAAATCGCGGAGACGACATTTTCTTCAATCGCGCCAAGAAGCGTTTGAAACATTCGGTAGCTTTCTTTTTTATATTCAATAAGAGGATCTCTCTGCCCGTATCCACGCAAACCAATCCCGTCTCGCAGACGATCCATCGCATCAAGATGCTCCATCCAAAGAACATCAACATTGCGAAGCATCACCATTTTTTCTATTTGCCTTGCGGAAATATAGCCGATTTCTTCCTCCCGTTTATTATAAGCGCCAGACAAAACATCAAAAACCAAATCAGTCGCCAGACTTCTTGCTTCCTCGTCCGGTTTATTGGAACTGATAATATCTTTTAATTTGCCTTCCAGCTCTCCATTGACTGGAGTTATTTTGTGAATTGATTCTGTCATTCCTTTGATATCCCAATCGCTTCTGTTTTCCGCGCCGCGTACTGAAACAATATGTTGCGCCTCGCTTTCAAACATTTCCAAAACTTTATCTTTCAATTCCAAAAGTTCCGGGAAATTTTCTTTGTTAATTTCTTTATCCGTTTCTTCTGTCTTCTTTGTAATTTCCAAAACCTCTTTTCTTTTTTTATAAATCGCTTCTCTCTGTTTATTCATTACATCGTCATAATCCAAAACATGCTTTCTAATATCAAAATTATATCCTTCAATTTTTCCCTGCGCATTCTCAATGGACTTAGAGATAAAAGAATTTTCAATCGGCATATCCTCGTCAATGCCAAGCTTGTCCATCACCATTTTCATTTTATCAGAGCCAAAAACGCGCATCACATGATCCTCCATAGAAACAAAAAATCTCGTTTCGCCCGGCTCGCCCTGCCGTCCCGAACGACCTCTAAGCTGATTGTCAATTCTTCTCGCTTCATGCCTTTCTGTTCCAAAAATACATAACCCGCCCAGTTTATCCACTCCTTCGCCCAATTTAATATCTGTTCCGCGCCCTGCCATATTAGTGGCAATTGTCACGGCACTTCTTTGTCCGGCGTTGGAAATAATCAACGCTTCTTTTTCGTGAAATTTCGCGTTTAAGACTTCGTGTTTGACCCCTTCTCTCTTCAACATTTCGCTTAAAAGTTCTGATTTATCAATCGCAATCGTTCCCACTAGAACAGGCTGACCTTTTTCATTGCGTTCTTTAATTTCACGGATTAACGCTTTGAATTTTCCTATTTCTGTTTTATAAACAGAATCATTCAGATCTTTTCTAATAATTGTTTTATTCGGCGGAACAGTTACCACATCCAAACTATAAACTTTTGAAAATTCTTCCGCGTTCGTAACCGCCGTCCCCGTCATTCCCGCAAGTTTGTCGTATAGCCTAAAATAGTTCTGAAAAGTTACCGTTGCCAAAGTTCGGCTTTCTTTTTGCACTTTAACGCTTTCTTTCGCTTCTATCGCCTGATGCAATCCCTCGCTGAATCTTCGTCCTGGCATCATTCGTCCGGTAAACTCATCAACGATAATCACTTCTCCGTCTTTAACGACATATTCTTTATCTCTTTTAAATAATATCTCCGCTTTCAATGCTTGCTCCAAATGATGGACGAACATAATCCCGCCCTCGCTGTAAATATCTTTCATTCCCAGCATTCTTTCTACTTTTTCTATTCCTTCGTCGGTTAAACTTACCGCGTTCATTTTTTCATCAACCGTATAATCTTTTTCTTTTTGCAATCTTGGAACCAATCGCGAGAATGTTTGATACATTGTGTTGGATTCCGTATCCGGCGCGGAAATAATCAAAGGCGTTCTCGCTTCGTCAATCAAAATACTGTCTACCTCGTCAACGATCGCGTAATTCAGTTCTCTCTGCGCCATATCTTTTTTTGCCACCGCCATATTATCACGCAGATAATCAAATCCGAATTCATTATTCGTTCCGTAAGTTATATCGCAAGCGTACGCTTCTTGGCGAGTAATTTCTCTTAGATTTTCCATTTCCACCGTTGCTTCGTTTTCATCCGGCTTTGTCTGCGGATCAAAAAGAAAAGAAACATCGTGCTGAATAGTTCCCAGACTTAATCCTAAAAAATGATAAATCGGTCCCATCCAATTGGCGTCTCTTTTAGCAAGATAGTCATTGACAGTAACAACATGAGCCCCTTTTCCAGAAATTGCGTTTAGATAAATTGCCAAAGTTGAAACAAGCGTTTTTCCTTCCCCTGTTTTCATTTCTGAGATGTTTCCCTGATGCAAAACAATTCCGCCGACTAGCTGGACATCATAATGTCTTTGTCCCAAAACTCTTTTCGCTGTTTCCCGCACGACCGCGAACGCTTCCGGCAAAATCTGATCCAGTGTTTCTCCTTTTTCTATTCTCTTTTTAAATATCGCCGTTTGGTTTTTTAATTCCTCATCAGAAAACGACTGGAATTTGCTTTCCAGCTTATTAATCTCATCAACAATCGGATAAATTTTCTTCAACGCCTTTTCGTTCGGATCGCCGAAGATTTTGTTTAGGATATTTGACATAAATTTGGTTTTAGTTAGACTGATAATAAGAGGTAATAAGAATGCAATTAAAATCAACAGCAAAGTCGCTATTAAAATTAATAGCGGGATTTGTCGGGCTATTTGTCATGGGTTTAAGTTTGAACGCTCCCGTTGAAATAAGAAAATTATCTGGTTTAATTTTCTTAGTGGGCTTCACAATCTCCATGGTAGCTCTTCTAAGTAGTCCGCCTAATCCGCCTAAGTAGAAGGAATGTAATATTTCGACCGCCCAAGCGGTCTTTTTTTATTCCAATTCCAAATTTTTCTTAACAAACTTAATAATTTTCTTCGCCGTTTTATAACTTTTCTCCGCCTGTTTTCTTGTGTGCTCTGGCCAATGAGCCGGATATCTGGAAGGAATATAATACTGGCTAACTATTTTACAGTCGTTGTAAAATTTTATAAAATTCCCGTTTATAAAAGAACATTGTTTGCACAAATATCCGAGATCATGAACTTTCTCCACTTTAACATTGTTGGCTACTAAATATCCTTTTAAATATTTCTCAATCGCTTGTTGAAATAAAAAACAAATTTGCGCGTAAAATCTGTCTTGTTTGTCATCTAATCCCAAACAAGCAAAACCAAATTCATTGTTGCCAATGCTAAACCATTCTCTAGCATCTTTCAAATTAAGCTCTTTCATAAACCACCTTTCCCTTGTTTATTATATCCCCAATAAAAAAATCATTAACGGCTAATCTATTCTTTAATTCTTTCGGTGTAATATTCAAAACATCGCACGGCACATCTATATCTATTATTTCAGCGATTTCTTCCGCTCTTTCCCAGTAATCCTTATCACTTTTTTTAATCACCAGTAAATCAATATCACTCCCTTTTCTTAAATTGCCCTCAGCTAAACTGCCGAACAAAATTATTTTTTCCGGTTGATATTTCTTTATAATTTGTTTGGATAATTTATCCAATTCTTTTTGATATTTTTCTTTATTCATATTATCTCTTATATCTCTTTCTTCTAATTTTCTTAAATTCCCCTTTTACCCAACTCATTGGTGAAAGATGCAATAATTTTTTAATCATCCTCGCGCCACGCCGTGTCTTTCTAATTCTTTCGCCTTTATAGTTATTAATCATTTCCCTTAACTCATCCTTGACATCATCAATAGATTTATAAATATCCTCGCTCTCCACAACATTTCTGAGCATTTTTCCCGGAAGCTGTAAATTAACTTCCGCTTTGTACACCTCACCGTGCTGGTGATGCCTTGTAGTTCTCGCTAATTCTACTCTTGCCGTTACACTTTCCATATCCATATTTTCATTTTCAATAAATTTTTTCAACCCGCCGATTTTTTCGTGAACATACTCTTTTAAATCATTGTGCAATTCCAAATTTGTGCCTTTGATAATAATATTCATTTTTTTTATTTTAGCTGATTATAAAATAAGCATAGCATAAATCTTAAATTTATCAAGAAAAAAATAACAACGACGGACACTTTATAAAAGTGTCCGTCGTTTTAAAATAAGTAAGCTCTGCTGATTTTCTCCAATTATTCCCCCTTTGTAAAAGGGGGCTAGGGGGATTTCCAGACAGGATTAGTTAAAACAAGCTAAATTATTTTTTAAGGTATATTCTGATTTATCTCTTTTTATAAAAAATAGATGAAAATCAGCAGAGCCTAGATATTAAGCAACTCTGTTAAGATTCGCCAGATCGGATACTTTCTGCTTTAAGTTTTCCGGCTATTACAAAATTTGAAAATAAATATGAAGATTCAAACGCAAATAAAACTAATGCGACAGAAACGAAAAAAACATTTAAATTAAAACCTCCCCTCCTATTTTGCTTGCCCGACGACATAACTATCGCTTGCCTATTTATATTTTTCTCGCGATAACTTTTCCAATAAATATCTTCCGCGTATACTTTTTTAAGCTTGTTCTTTTTAATACTCTCTGCTGACACTCCGACGAGTTTAATCATCCTCACGCGATTGGCGATTTTTTTGCTATTCTGATTATTCTTATTCTTTTTATTCTCTTGTCTCTTGATATTTTTCTCAGCTTCTTGGTGATTGTCTTTTTTAATATCTGTTCCAATATTCAAAGGGACTACAGACGGTTGCAAATTTATTATTTTATTTTCTGACTTTTTCTTAGCGTTATTTACATTATTTTTATTATTATCTAATTCTACGCCAGCAACTACTTTAATTTCTGTGTCTATCTTATCACTGTCCGTGTGAACCGCTTTTACTTTAAGCGGAGTTCCAAACTCCATAACAATGATAATGCTCTCGCTTTTTTCAAAAATATCTTTTTTCACAGAAATCCCAATTTCAGTATATTTCTGATTTAAAATGTTCTCCCGATGAGAATCGCTTGCCATCAAAGCTTTATGCGCGCGCTCCGCCGTAACAAAATCAATCGCCAAATTTTCTCCCGCATAATGATAATCATACCCAGCTGCTTTTATCCAGCTCCACGGAGTCGCTCCGCTTGGGCTGTTATGTTCAAAATATTGATACCTAAACATATCGCCCGCTTTCGCTTCAGCAGCGCTAACAAGTTTCTGATTAACAACTAAAGCAGGAAGTCCTTTTTCTTTTCTTGCTTTATTTGTCAGACTAAGAATTTTCGCTGGCGTAATTTGCGGGTTATTATAAGACAAATTATCCGCCAAAATAACCTCGCTATTTACCACTGTTAAAAACAGCGTGAAGAACAAACTTACTGCTTGTATTAAGACAATTTTTGTTTTGAAATTTATTTTTGTTTTCATTTTAGACCTATATTATTTAGGTCACCCTTTTGTTTATTTTTGCTTTAAATAAGCGAAAAAGCGATAAAAAAAAGAAGAGCTATCCACCCTTTTTCGTTTTTTATTTTACCCGCTACGCCCAAGCCATCTCACTTATTCTACCTTAAGTATACACGATTTTTTGCTTGCTGTCAACAAGCGCCGTTATAAATATTAAAAACCTTGTACTATTCTAAATATATGCTATATTGTATTAGTAATTGCGGATGTAGTTCAGTGGCTAGAACGTCTCCTTGCCAAGGAGAAGGTCGCCGGTTCGACTCCGGTCATCCGCTCAGAAATTATTAGAAACAAAAAACAACGAGATCTATCTCGTTGTTTTTTTTAATAACACTATCACCGTTATTAAATTATCGGTCATTAGTTATGAATTATTTTCTGTGCCGAGAGGCGGACTTGAACCGCCGACACAAGGATTTTCAGTCCTTTGCTCTACCAACTGAGCTACCTCGGCATAATTAAGTTATAAGTTATAACAAATTCAGTTATTTAGGTTATCAGTTATGGATTATTAGTTATTTTGTGCCGAGAGAGGGACTTGAACCCTCACGCCCATAATGAGCACAGGCCCTCAACCTGCCGCGTATACCAATTCCGCCACCTCGGCAAATTAACAAATAACTTGCAACACCAATAAAAATCATATTTTCAAAGTACAAACCCGCAAATTCCAAAGTATTCTTAAGCTTTGTCTTAAATGATTATATAAGTTAAATATTGTTCCGTCAAATTTTTATTAAGTCTTTTGCTTATGTGTGCTATACTATCTTTATGAAAGATATTTTGAAAAATCTAAACCCTAAACAAAAAGAGGCGGTGCAAGCGACTGACGGTCCTGTTTTGGTAATTGCCGGACCGGGATCCGGAAAAACGAAAGTTCTTACCCATCGGATTGCTTATCTTATTAAAAGCAAAGGAATAAATCCAAACAATATTCTTGCTGTAACTTTTACAAATAAAGCCGCGCAGGAAATGAAAGAAAGAATAAAAAAACTGCTTCGGGAAACAGAAAACGAAGAATACCTCGGGGATAATTTTGAGGGGCTAGTAGACGAAAATAATATCCCGTTATCTAAATCTTCCAATATCCAATTGCCCATTGTCGGCACTTTTCACAGCATCTGTGTCAGAATTTTGCGAATGGAAACGCCTTTCATTAAATATAAAAAAGATTTCGTGATTTATGACAGCGCCGATCAAATTTCAACAGTGAAAAAAGTGATGAAAGAATTGCAAATTAATCCCGAACAATTCAAACCGACTTCCGTTCTCTCTCAAATTTCCAACGCAAAAAACGAATTGAAAACCGCGCGCGATTACAGTGAAATAGCGGAAGATTATTTTCAGGAAAATATTAGCAAGATTTATGACGGCTATCAGAAGAAACTACTAGAAAGCAACGCGATGGATTTTGATGATTTAATTATGCAAACAACTATTTTATTCGCCAAAAATCCCGCGGTTCTAAAAAAATATCAGGATAGATATAAATATGTTTTGGTTGATGAATATCAAGACACCAATCACGCGCAATATAATTTGGTAAATCTTTTGAGCAAAGCGCATCGGAATTTGTGCGTAGTCGGCGACGACTGGCAAAGTATTTATAAATGGCGCGGCGCGGATATTAAAAACATTTTGGAGTTTGAGAAAAATTATCCCGAGACAATGGTTGTTTTGCTTGAACAAAACTATCGTTCCACGCAGACAATTCTTAACGCCTCTTCTTATCTAATCGCAAAAAATGTAAAGAAGAAAGAAAAAAAACTCTGGACTGACGAGATAGCGGGCTATCCAATTGTCGCCTACGAAGCAAAAGACGAAAAAGGCGAAGCGGAATTTGTGGTTTCAGAAATCGCCAGATTAAATAAACAAAATGGGGAAGAAAAAAGTGTTCCGCTTGGAGACATCGCTATTCTCTATCGCACCAACGCGCAATCAAGATCTATTGAAGAAGCGTTTTTACAATATGGCGTACCTTATAAAATCATCGGCGGCGTAAAATTTTACGCGCGCCAAGAGATTAAAGACATCACCGCCTATTTACGCCTTATTCAAAACCCAAATGATCCCGTCAGTTTTGAAAGAATAGTGAATGTTCCTCTGCGTAAAATTGGCAAGACAACAACCGAAAAAGTTCTCGCGGAATCAAGAAAAGAAAGAAAAGATATCACAGAAACAATTTTGAGTTATGACAATAATAATTTGACGAGCGACAAAATTAAGAAACTGAAAGAATTTGCCAAACTTATTAAAGACGGACAGAAAAAATGTTCGGAAACAAAAACTTTGGAATTTTTAGGTTATTTGATAAAAGAAATTGGATTTGAAAAATATATTAAAGACGGCACTGAAGAAGGAGAAAGAAGATGGGAAAATGTGCTGGAGCTTTTCACAGCTGTTGAGAAATATAAAAATATTCCCGCGCGCGACGGCGTGAGAATATTTTTGGAAGAAATTACTCTTGCCGCCGATATAGATGGTCTGGATAATTCTCATAACTCCGTAACTCTGATGACACTTCATTCTTCCAAGGGATTGGAATTTAACACCGTCTTTATTATCGGACTTGAAGAAGGCTTGCTTCCGCATTCCAGAAGTCTGAGCGATTTGGCGGAAATGGAGGAAGAAAGAAGATTGTGCTATGTCGGAATTACCAGAGCGAAAAAAAGAGTATATCTTTTGTTCGCCAAAACCAGAAAAATCTACGGCTCTATTCAAGCCAACTATCCCTCCCGCTTTATTTCCGATATTCCCGAAAATCTTCTAGAAAGCAAAGTCCAAGATTACGGATCCGAAGATGAATATATTGAACTTGATTAAAACAAATTACCATCCTGTTTGGCAATTTGTTTGTGTGGTACTATAGTACGGTCTATGGTACTATTATGTTAAGCAAGCGCAAAGTAGGTTTTCAGAAATAAAAAAAGCGGGGATTGAATCAAGCGCTGATTCAATTTCCCGTCTATGGTTATTCTTTATATATTCGGGTTTTTCTCGAAATATGAAGAATATGTGTTTGTGACACAGACACTAAATCTTTCGCAATTATTTCTGCGGCTAGCAACCTTATGTCTCTCTCTTCCTGAAACAGCCAAAAGAAAAGCATGTTAAACACTTCTTCTTGTACAATCAGCTGTTCCCTTTCGTTACAGAATAGAGATTTTAGTTCCTCTACTTTTTCGGGGATATTTTCTAGATTTCCCTTTATTCTTTCCTCTTGTATTTCTTTTCGTAAGAGAAAAGCTTTATTCCAATAATTCTCTTTCATAATCCTTCACCTTATCCTTATAGTAATCTGTTAATGGTCAGTAGTTAAAATAAATGCTTTTTATTTAGTGAAATTAAATAACGGCTGTAAATAGCCGTTATTTTATACAAAATTATTGTCAAGAGCTGTTGACAAAAAATGAAAGAGGGAGTATAATGGAGATAGATGTTGTTTTGTAGGGACGGGTCGCGACCCGTCCCTACAAAACAATAATAAAATTCTTATGCGACA
>JAYEHC010000007.1:0-17290 GCA_034659355.1 Patescibacteria group bacterium
TCCAAAGTCCGCCACAGTGATATTTTGCTTTTGCTCTTTTTTGCAAGAGCATTTCGTTTTTAGAATTAAAAATAAAAATAGAAAACGCGCGATGTAATTTCCCGTCTTGATGGACTTTCATTTTTTCACCTGTTCCAATTTCTTGATCGTTTTTGTTCACTAAAATAATTTCTTCTGACATTTTATTGTTCTTAAGAGTTATACTTTATTCTAACACAAAATAGTGACTTTTATCAAAATTTTGGTATAATAAAAAAGTAAGAAAATTTGGATATGAAAATTAATATTGATAATTAAAACAGGATTTTTAATTTGAATTATGCCATCTCTGTCTCAACTCAAAAAAGAACTAAAAGAATTGTCTAATCCGCGGCAAGCGAAAATTCTGCAAAGGTTTTTTAAGACAGGAAAAGGGTAATATGGCGAGGGAGATATTTTTTTGGGCGTTAAAGTTTCGGCGCAGAGAAAAGTGGTTGAGAAGTTTAAAGATTTATCTTTGCGAGATATAGAAAAATTATTAAACAGCAAGATTCATGAACATAGAATGGTGGCTTTGTTTATTTTAATTGGCAAATATAAAAAAGAGGATGAGCGTGGGAAGAAAAAGATTTTTGATTTTTATTTAAAAAATACGAAGAACATAAATAACTGGGACTTGGTTGATATTTCCGCGCCGAAAATAGTTGGGGATTATTTGTTAGATAAGTCAAGAGATATTCTCTATAAATTAGCAAGATAAAATAATTTGTGGAAAAAAAGAATCGCGATTATTTCCACCTGGATATTTATTAGAAATAATGAATTTGACGATATTTTAAAGATCGCTAAAATTTTATTAAACGACAAACACGACTTAATTCACAAAGCAGTTGGTTTGATGTTGCGGGAAGTAGGGAAAAGAGATCAAAAAATTGAGGAGGAATTTTTGAAAAAATATAATTTAAAAATGCCAAGAGTGATGTTGCGATACGCGATTGAAAAATTTAGCGATGAAAAAAGAAAATTTTATTTGAAATAAATAAAATTTTATAGTTATCTGAATTTAAAAAATAAAAATAAAAATATGAAAGCTTTAAACAAAAGAAGTGTTATATTGGCAGTTTCTTTTGTTTTGATTTTGACAGCTCTATCTCAATTTAATTTGCCGATTGCCAGTGCGGATGTTGGAGAAGCGCCAGATCCAGGAGGGTTGATAACTCCCGGAAACAAAATAGACGGAATTGAAATGAAAGCGGAAAAGGTTGTTTTTGAAGTAAAAAAGAATGATGATGGTACATTTAATGAAAATACTTCTTGCTATGCTTATGTAACGGCCGATTTTGTAATGAAAAATCTTACCGATCAAAAAATAACTAAAAAATTATTTTTCCCGTTTCATCTTAATGGAGAAGTAGAATGGTTGGAAACTGTGGCGCAAGCCAAAAACACGAAAGTGACGATTAATCAAAAAGAAGTAGATACTTCCTATGAACAATTTGTTCTTCCGCGCGAGCAGAGTTTTGAAGTTGTGGCGGGAATTTTTGATGCTGATTTTTCTCCGAATAGTGAAACTGATATAAGAGTGGAATATGATTTAAGAGCGGTAAATGAGCCTAAAAGTTTCGTAGTATCCTTTGAATATCTTATGGAAACAGGTTCTCACTGGGCGGGAGCAATTGGTAGCGGTGAAATTATTTTTGATTTTTGGCGCGATCTTGACAGCACGATTGTTTTTTTTGACACAAGTGGTTCTGATTTTAAGGTAAGCGGAACTTTAGGGATTGAGACCGACATAGATGAAATTTTTGAAATTGAAAACGGTGATTTGGTTTGGAATTTTACTGACTTAGAGCCGGATGAAACACATAATATAAAAATATCTTTTGTTCCAAAAAATATTGATATTTGGGCAGAGCGTCCGATTTACATAAAAAATATTCAAGACAGTATTTCAGAACGGGAAATTTATTTGCCCGCGGGAGTTAGAACAGGTGAAGTTTTTCCCGGTGGAGAAATGGCGGAGATTAATCCAATTAATCTTTTGGGAAAAGGAAGTGGCTGGCTGATAGAACAAAAAGAAAATGTTTTCAACGAATGGGTGAAGTTCAAATTTAATGGAATTTATAAAATTAAACAGCTAAAAATTAAAACTGGAGTTTTACAGACAACATGGGAAGTGGAACATTTCTACGATACTTTTAAGCGACCGAAAACAATGACAATTGTTTTTTCTGACGGAACTTTTCAAAAGGTTGTTCTGAATGATACACCGAACGAATTTCAGAAAGTTGAATTATTAGACAATCCGACAAGCAGTGTTAAATTTTTATTTCAAGACGCTTATTCGGGCGTGGGAGATGGCAATGATTATTTTGGAGTCGGAAAAATAGAGTTTGCCGGAGTTGAAAAAATAGCTGAGATTGCGGAAAATGAAGAAGAGGAGGAGGAAGAAGAAGAGGAAAAGAAAGAAGAAATTAACGAAATAATTTCTGTTCAGAAAGAAGAAGATAATAATAAAAAAATAATATCTACTCAAGAAAATGAAGAAAATGAAGAAAATGAAAATGAGGAATATATTCTTTCTTCATTAATATTTCCAGTTGCCGGTATTTTAGTTGTGGGGATTATTGTTATAATTTTTTTAGGAAGAATGGCAAAAAGAAAAAGCGAAAATTTTGAAAAATCATCTTCATTATCAATGCCGAAATTTGTTTTGTCAATTATTCTGATTATTTGCGCAGGAACGGTGTTTGGGTTTTTAGGATACACGATTACGCGAGACAAGGAAATAGAGCAAACAACAATGGAGGTGGTGGAAGTAGAAGTGGAAAATGAAAATGAAGAAATAACAAATTATGATGCTATTAATGAAACTGACGGCTGGGAAATATACAAAAATGAAAAATATGGGTTTGAGTTTAAATATCCGCCTAATGCCAAAACGGAAATTGCGGAGGATGCTTTGTTTAATACCTATTTTAAGTTGCATAATTTATTTGTTGAAGAATCTATGGGCTGTTTCTCATGTAATTCAATAAAACACATTACAGTTGGCAATTTTAAAGAACAATGCGTTTCTAATTATGCGGGGCAAAGAGATCGCAGTGTCGTTTCTCTTTTTAATCCCTGTGCAGGAAAAGACAGTTCTGCGCTGAATAAACAGATTGATTATTTGGACAGAATAGAAAATGGCGATATTGACGACGAATTTATAAATAAGCTTAAAGACGAAGAAATACGTTTGGAGGTTCTTGATGAAACATTTTCTAATTTAAACGCCGGGAGAATAAGGAAAATCAGTATTAATGGAATTAACGGACTTGAATTTTATAGACGGGAATGTTGCGATATGGAAGCGGAAGAAGCGACTTATAAAGTATTGTTAGTCAAAGGCAATAATATTATTATTTTTGATTTCCATCCAGTTAGATGCGAAGAAAAAGATTATTTATATGAGAAATTTTTGAAAAAATATTGGAATCCTCGAGGGTTTCTTCATTACATACCTAAACAAATTAAAGAAGATGATCCAAGATGGAATAAATTTTTAGATGATTATTATAATGCTTCTGATAAGGAAAACGGTTTTGAAGAATGGGATTCCGATTTTGCCGAGAGAATGAATTTAATTAAGAATATTATTTCCACTTTCAGATTCACAAACAATAAAGAGAATGAGGAAATAATAAATGAAACGATGAACGAAGAAGAAAACAAAAAAGATGATGAAATTTCCGATTGGAAAACATACCAAAGCGAAGGATGGAAATATTCAATAAAATATCCTCCAGATTTTTATATAATTCCTGATGCGCAAGGAGGTAAATATCCGGGAGATATATCAACATGTCCAATATGCGACAGTGGCGCTATGAGTCTCATTATTTCTGATATGGAAAAAATGGGAGTTCAGAATATAATGTCGAAAGAAAAAATTCATGTAAATGTTCTGACTCATAAAAAAGGAAATGATCAGTCACTGTTTTCTTATTTGGAAGAAACAACTGAGAATAAAGCGGAAATTTTTGATGTTAGTTTAAACGGAATCGAAAAATTTATAATTGTTTCTGATGAAAATATTAATCCCGTTTCGTCTTTTTATGCGAGCAAGGGAAATTATGCATATCATATTTATGGCTGGAGTGAGAGCTGTAATAATGGCAATAAAGAAGATTGTTCACTGATGGATAGAATTATTTCTACATTTGAATTTACGGATTAAAGATTAACAAAAACCAACAACTTAAAGAATTGCAAAAAATCTTTGGAGTTGAAAAGGTTATCGCGGAGATTTTTTGGGATGTCGGTGTTAAAAATATCTCTGATCTCAAGAAGAAAAATCCGGAAAAATTATATTCTAAGATTTTCGCTTTTAAAAAGTGTAGTGTTGATCGCTGTGTTTTTTATGTTTGCCGTTACTTGTTTTATTTCGCCGAAAATAAAAAACATAATCAGGAGAAATTGAAATGGTGGAATTTGAAATAAAAATAAATGGTGATTAAAATAAAAAACTAAAACAAAAATATATGAGCAAAAAAACATTCTTAGTAGCGTTAAAAGTTGGTTTAATATTCTTTTTGATTATTTGTGTTGGAATTGGAATTTTTGGATATATAAATAGTACGCAGGATGAAAGAATAGAATCAACAATTATTGTTGATTCTGATGAACCTGTGAATATAGTCAAAGAACCGATCTATTCAATCATAGAAACAGAGGAACTTATTTTTGGAGATTCTAATGAGTTGCTTGAATATAAAATAGGCGCGGCTGAATTTAAGATATTTCCTTTTGAGGAAGAAAAAGATGAATCGGGATATTTTGAAGTGTATTGCAATGATGAAAAAATTTACACTTCCAATAAATTAAGCAGAGAAGAAGTTCGCGATCTGTTTGCTTTTGAATACAGAGGCGATAAATATATTTTGATCAGCAATCATTCCAGAGGAGCGCATTGTTGTTTGACGACTTATGTTTTTAAATTGGATAAAAAAGATAATTTAGAATTGCTGGAAATTTTTGATTTAAGGAACGCTGGTATCTCAATTGACGATCTAACCGAAAAAAATGGAAGATTATATCTCTCAATTGATGACGACAGATTTGTTTATTTTTATGTCTCTCACGCCAGTTCTTATTTTTTCAAGCAGTACTATTTAATATCTGATGAGGGTTTGACGAAAAGCCGTGTTGATTTCAAAGAGGATTATCTTAAGGAAGCGGAAAAATGTATGGGTGAATATGAAAAGAGTTCTGATTTTGAAGTTCAATTTTCCAATTTATTAGGCGCGACCGTGAATTATATTCTTGCCGACGAAGAAGAAAAAGCGTGGCGAGAATTTGATGAAAAGTTTAACGCAATGCAATTAATTCCTGAGAATGTTGATTCTGAAAAAGTGAAAAGGGAGATTAAGGATAAGATGGAAAATATAGACAATTATCACTGGGAGACATATCAAAATAGGGAATTGGGATTTGAATTTAAATATCCTCCGTGTGCCAGAGTGGGATCCGGACCGTCCGATCGGTATAATACATATCTTGGAATCCATAATTTATTTGAATTTGATTTTGATCGCACAACTATTCACAATGCAATGAGACATAGCACATTTGACAAGTTTAAAGAATATGCCGATAAGCGTAAGAAATATGAAGACAGGTTTGTTTTGAGCGAACAACTTGATTATTTAGACAAAATAAAAAACGGCGATATCAGCGACGAGTTTGTAAACAAACTGAAAAACGGGGAAATATATTTTGATGCGATTGCTTCTCCGTTTGCTGAAAAAATAGAAATTGGAAATGTAAAAAAAATTAACGCTAATGAGATTAACGGTTTGGAATTTTATGGATATGGAGAAAATAGATATATAAAATATTTATTTTATAGAGCGCTATTGGTTGAAGATAACAATATTATCGCTTTTGATTTCTTGCCGATTGGCAATACGAGTGACAAGCGCTATATGGATAAGGATGATTATTATGCCGCTGCCGATAAAGAAAACGGATTTGAAGAATGGGACTCTGATGTTGCCGAGAAAATGAAATTACTCAAAAAAATTGTTTTCAGTTTTCAGTTTACGGAAAAAAGCGGAATAATTTCTGATTCTGAACTTTCTTTCGTGGATGTATATTTCTCTGACGATGTTCAAGGAATAGTTTCGCTTCGTTCGCCGGATATGACAGTTACAAAAAATAAAACTCCATATTGCGGCGCGGATATTGACGCGAATGTATATAACGGGAATTTCTATTTAAGTTTCAAAGAATCAAAAATAGATCTCGGAGGAAATGAATTTGTGGAGGGGGAGTCTCATGACGGCTCTTTGTTTGTCAATAAATTGAATCCTGATAATAATCAAGATTTCTTCACTCTTTATAAATACGGAGCTTGCAATTGGGAGGAAATAAAGTTCTTTGGATATGATTTTAGGGAACAGGAACTAACGCAATATAAATTCAAAATAAAAGACGAAAAAATCGTTGATAAAATTCACTTCAGTTCTCTGAAAGTTTTACCCTCCAGAGATTTTGTTTCAAAGATATATAACAATCGTTTAAAAAATTATGGAAATACCAGATGGAGATTTAACAGCGAGGGAAATGTTTTTGAGGAAATAGATTTTTGGAGGAGTGAATATTAGAAACATTTAAAATAAAAATAACGCAAAAAACCCGAGTCATACTCGGGTTTTTAAAAAGCCCTAAATATTTTTTTAGATAGAATCTTAAACAAGACAATGTCCTGTCTCTACTGTTTCTCTATTTTCACTACTTCCGCTTCGGGCGTGTTCTCTTTGACAGACGCGATACCGTTTTCCATCCCGGAAGACGCTTCATACATTTCGCTTTTTCCAATAATTTCTTTGTTCGTAGCCACTAAATTGAAATAATATTTTCCGTTAGAAGATTCTTTACGATCATATTGTTCGTCTGTTGTTGCGTTGACCTTTACCGAATCAATTCCATCCCGGCAAGCTGATTCGGAGGTATAGCCCTCGCTGGAGAGAATTATTTCGCCGTTGCCAGCTTTTAGGCGAAAATAATAATTTTCGTCTTTGCCTTGATAAACCTCAAATTTTGCCATAGTTTTGTTCTTAAAAATTAGTTAATTTAGAAGTTCTAAAACCTCATATTTATATTATAACACACTTGTGCTTTTTTAGACAAGCGGCTATTATTTTATTTGCTGTTTTTTTGTTTTCAAAAATTGTGTCATAATGAGAATGAGTTTCGATGTTGGTTCAGGTCTCCTGACCTGAACCTTGTATTTCTTAAGAACATATAGATATCACATCTGGAAATCGCACTATATATTATTTTTGAAAAATAAATGTGCTAATTTTAGCTTATTGTAGCAATGGATTCTCGCCTCCGCGGGAATGACAGTGCAGGTTCATAATGTTTTATCTATATGTCCAAAAACGATATTTTATAATTTAAATTAATTATTTAGTTCTAATCATTATGAACACAATTCAAAAAACTCTTCAAGCAAAAATAAAGCCGAAAGAAAAAGTTATTTTGCTGACGGAGAAAATTAAAAAAGATAAAAAATTGTTTAAAGAACTGATGGAAATTTTGGAAACGGGAACTGATGTGGAGAAGGGGACTTGCGCGGATGCGATAAAGCATATTACGAAAGATAATACGGAAATTGCCAAATTACACATAAATGAAATTATAGGATACATCAATTCTGATGTGACGAGAGTGAAATGGGGCGTGCCGGAAGCGATTGGAAATATGGCGGAAAAATTTCCCGAGGAAATTGCGGAGGCGATTCCCAAGCTTTTTGTAAACCTAAAAAAATCCAGCACGGTAATCCGCTGGTGCGCGGCTTACGGATTGACTAAAATTGCCAAGTATAATTCAAAGGAAGCAAAAACGCTTCTTCCGAAATTTAAGGAGATTATCAGAAAAGAAAAAAATAACGGCGTGAAGAGTGTTTTTGTAAAAGAGAATAATACATCGAAATTTTATCCCAATCTTTTTTGGGATTTTTTTATCTATAGATTTTAGTTTATCTTTTTTTCTTGATTTTTTAAGGAATTAGATCCATTGCCGTTGGAAATAGTAAACTTCGAGTTTGTATACCAAAGACGCTTTTGTCTTCCTTGTTCACTAAATCCTACAACAAGATAAAAGTAAAGAGGTTTCTTACGAGTTAGGTCTTTTAAAACATTCCCAGTTTTAAACCTGCTTCCTTCTTCTATCGGACCTCCTTGTTCAAGGACAGTCCTTTTTTCTAAAAGATCTAGAAATTCTATTATTTTCATTGTTAATCTCCTCCTATATGGTTTACTTACATTTAATCAAATAATTTAAATTAAGTCAATAGCTTATACCTACTCTAATCCACCTCATATTGGAAATTATCTTATTATTAATCAATTTAAAAAGCAGACTTTTCGTGCCTGCTTTTTCCAATGTGGGTGGCGTAGTGGAGGACATTAGAACTAAATTTGTAAATTTGGCTTTGGATAAAGGTGTTTGCATTCCTGATTTGAAATAGGAGGTTTAGAAATATAATTATCTTCCTAATGTTGATTATTATAGATTATGATTCATATAAAATAAGTTCCCAAGGAGATAATATATCTCAGGGAAATTTTCAATTAAGATTTGTTCATGTTTCTTTATTATATTGGTGCAATAATAATAGTGACTTTTATCAAAATTTTGGTATAATGAAAAAAGGATTACTCTAAATAAAAAATAATGCAATTTGAGATTATTACAATCTTTCCAAAAATTTTTGATTCATATTTTAATGAAAGCATTTTGGCGCGGGCGCGAAAGGAAAAATTGATTAAAATAAATACGCATAATTTAAGAGATTATACAAGCGATAAACATAAAACAGTTGATGACACTCCTTATGGCGGGGGAGCGGGGATGGTGTTGAAAGTGGAGCCAATTTATAAAGCGCTAGTAAAGATTATTGGTGAAAGCAAGCTAAAGTGTTTTAGAAAAGGAATTAAGAGCGGATTATATCCTTTCTCGTCGCAGTCCTCCATTGAGAGATTGCGACGGGGCGATAAGAATCAAGAATTAAAAATCAAGAATAATTCTAAAAATAAAACTAAAATTATTTTATTATCCGCCAAGGGAAAAAAATTTGATCAAGCAATGGCAAAGAGACTTTCCAAATTGGATAAATTAGTTTTGATTTGCGGGAGGTATGAAGGAGTTGATGAGAGGGTCGCGAAAAATTTAGCGGACGAAGAAATTTCCGCGGGCGATTATATTCTTACAGGGGGAGAAATTCCGGCGATGATTATCGTTGATGCTGTTTCAAGATTAATAAAAGGCGTTGTTGGAAACGAAGAATCTATTAAAGAGGAGTCGTTTTCAAAAAAAGACTATTTGGAATATCCGCATTATACAAGACCAGAGAATTTTTCTCCAAATAAAAAAACAAACTGGAAAGTTCCAGCCGTTTTGCTAAGCGGTAATCATAAAAATATTCAGAACTGGAAAGAAAAATATTCAAAAAACAATTTTTAATTTATAACTGTTATAAATATGAATGGAGATGCAATAGGGTTTATTTTAACTACGACCGGTGAAATTTTGCTTGGAGTAACAATACTTATTATCCACTGGCATATTCTCAAAGAACACAAGATAGATGAAGATGTCTTAAGGCAAATGAAGCAAGAACAAGTTTTGGGTGTTTTAGCTGTTATTTTTATTATGATTGGATTTTTGCTACAAATTTCGTATAAAATCTAATCCAATTCATTCAGTAAACTTTTCCCCGTCATTTTTTCCGGCTGGTCAAGTTCTAAAATTTCCAAAACGGTAGGGGCGACATCGCTTAATATGCCGCCTATTTCTTTGTTTATTTTATAATCTCTTTCTTCGGCAAATCTTTTATCAACAATTATAAATGGAACCGGGTTCGTGGTATGCTCAGTCAATTTTTCACCAGTTCTTGGATTAATCATTTCTTCAGCATTTCCATGATCCGCTGTTATCAAAAGAGAAAAGCCGTTTTCCATTGCGGTTTTGTACAATTTTCCAATACATTCATCAACAAACTCTATTCCTTCTATCGCAGCTTTACAGTTTCCAGTATGTCCAACCATATCAGAATTCGCGTAATTAACAAGAATGAAATTGAATTTATCTGATTCCATTCCTTTGATCACCTCCTTCGTAATCGCTTCCGCGCTCATTTTTGGAGCATCGTCAAATTGCGCGACTGTCAAAGATGGAACAAGTGTTCGGAACTCATTTTTAAATGGTTTTTCTTTCCCGCCATTAAAAAAATATGTTACATGCGCGTATTTTTCGGTTTCAGCGATTCTAAGCTGTTTCATTCCAGCGTCGCTAATAATTTTTCCAAGAGGGCAATTAACATCTTGAGTCGAGAAAATAATATTTGTTGGAAGGTTTTTTTCGTATTCAATCATTGTCGTAAAACAAAGATTTTGCAGTTTGCCTTCTCTGTCAAAGCCTTCAAATTCATCAAGGACAAACGCTTTTGAAAGTTGTCTTGCTCGATCTTGTCTGATATTGAAAAATATAACAGAATCATCTTTTTTTATTGGAGTGAAGTTATTTTTTTCATCAACAACCAGAGTCGGTTTTATAAATTCGTCGGTAATATTTTCAAGATAATATTTTTTTAATGCTTCCATAGGATCGTTCTCTCTTATGCCAACACTGTTGACTAAACAATAATAGGCAAGTTTGGTCCTCTCCCAATTTTCGTTTCTATCCATAGCGTAATAGCGACCCATAATACTGGCAATTCTTCCCGGCCATTTTTCTTCTTTCATATTTTTGAGAAGTTTGGATACAAACTCAACGCCGGATTTTGGATTAGTATCTCTTCCGTCAGTAAAAATATGGATAAAAACTCTGTCAGAGTCTACATTTTTTTCTTTTAAAAGTTCTAAAAGAGCATAGAGATGATCAAGATGACTGTGAACTCCGCCATCACTAAGCATACCCATTAAATGAAGATTAGAATCTTTATTATCGGTAGTATGCCGGATTGTTTTTAGTAAAGTTTTGTTTTCAAAAAAACTTCTATCCTGAATTGACATTGAAACTCGCGGTAAATTTTGGTAAATAATTTTACCGGCTCCCAGTGTTAAATGTCCAACTTCAGAATTACCCATTTTGTTCCACGGCAAGCCGACTGCCATTCCAGACGCTTGAAGAGCGGTGCTGGGATAAAATTTTTCAAGAGCATCCATATTTGGAGTTGAAGCTTTAAGAACAGCGTTTCCAACAGCCTCTTCTTTGATGCCCCATCCGTCTAAAATTATAAGCGCAACCTTTTTCATCCTGTCTTGATTACCAAATTACAATGTAATTATATCATCTATTTTTGCTTTGAGCAATGAAATATTAAACAAATTTGCAGAACGAACTATTTTTTATTTAAAGTTGTTATTGAAAAACAGCATAAAAAAACGCTCCGGCTGAAAAGCTGGAGCGCGCGATTTTAGAATTTACTTTTTTGGAGCAGTTTCATTTTTTGTTTCTTGCTGTTCATCGCTTTCTTTCTTTGTTTCTTCTTTCTTTGTTTCTTGGTCTGGTTTCTTTTGCTCGTTTTCTTTTGGCTTAATAAGTTCTCCCTTTGGTCTAGTAGCTTTTCCAATCCGGTCTCTCATATAATTCAGTTTTGCCCGTCTTGCTTTCACTTTCTTAATTAACTCTATTTTTTCTATTGTCGGAGCGTTAAGAGGGAAAACTCTTTCAACTCCTATTCCGTCCGAAATTTTGCGAACCGTAATTGTTGCGCTTATTCCGTTTCCGCCTCTTCTTCCAAGAACAAGTCCTTCAAAGACTTGAACCCTTTCTTTTATTTCCTGCTTTTTTCCGCTACCTTTTTTTTCAACTATTTTTTGATAAACTTTAACAATATGTCCCGGTTTTATGTCCGGTAAATCAGTTTTTGTACGGCTATGATTAAACTCTTGTAAAATTACTGTCATATTTGATTGAATTATGAATTACAAATCAGGAACTATAAATAATCCTTGATTTTAGTATAAGTCGCTATTTCTAAAAGCACTTATCTTATTTGCTTTATATTACTTCATAAATAAGGATTAGTCAAGAAAAAGTATTTTATTGTATTTTAAACTAAGATTCCGGATATTTTTTCCGCTACCGCTACAAAAAATTCCGGAATGACAGGAAAGTGAGGAAGTCATAACATATTTTGTTTATAAGTTTTTTGAGGTATAATGAAATTAATAATCTTTAAATCTAAAAAATGAGAATAGCTTTTTATTGCACGAGTGAATTTTCGTGTCCTTTGCCAAAGGAAATTGTCTACGCGCCGATGGGATTGGCGGAAAAAATTGTAAAAGGATTAAAAAAACGCGGGCATAAAATTACTTTTTATACTCCTTCCGATTCGGAAATTAAAGTTAAAAAAATAAGCGGGGGAATGATTTCATATTATCGTTTAAAAGACAAAGCAATGTCGGGAGGATTTCATAATCAGCAGCAATTAATGATTCACGAACAGTTTTTGGCTTCCAAAATGTATGCCGACGCGCAAAAAAATAAATACGATCTTCTTCATGTCTTTCATTTAACGCCGAAGATATTGCCGTTTGTGAATCTGGTAAAAACGCCGACGGTTTTTACTTTGCACGATCCAATGTCGGCGGATTGGAATAAAGCGGTAAAATACTGTCCGTGGAAAAACAAGGCGCGTTATATTTCCATCAGCGATAACCAAAGAAAAGGAATGCCGAATTTGAATTACGCCGGAACAGTTTATAATGGAATGGAGATTGAAAAGTTTAAATTTAAAAAAACGCGGGGCGATTATCTTGCTTTTTTAGGAAGATATTCGTATGAAAAAGGCGCTGATATTGCCGTGGCGGTTGCAATGAAATCAAAAGAGAAACTAAAAATGGCGGGTACAATTTGGGGAGGAGGATTTTACAACGAGAAAATAAAGCCATATCTAAAAAAAGACAAAATTGAAGATTTGGGATTTTTAAACGGCAAAAAAGTATCTGGTTTTCTAAGAAACGCCAAGGCTCTCTTGTTTCCAATTAGATGGGAAGAACCGTTTGGTTTGGTCATGATTGAAGCAATGGCTTGCGGTGTTCCCGTAATCGCTTTTGATAAAGGCTCTGTTTCCGAAATAATAAAACAGAACAAAACCGGTTTTATAGTAAAAAACGAAAAAGAAATGGTTGAAGCGATAAAAAAAATAGATCAAATAGACAGGGCTGATTGTCGGAAGAATGTTGAAGATAATTTTACGATAGAAAAAATGATTGACGGATATGAGGAGATCTATAAGAAGATAATAAATAACAAGCGCTAATGAAAAATTATTTTAAAAATAATTCCGATATAATAATTTTATTATTTATTTTAATTCTGGCGTTTCTTTCCAGGCTTTATTTTTTTTCTCAAGAAGGATTTGTGACGACTGACGGGGTTCAGTATCTTTTGTCCGGGAAAAATCTGGTTGAGACCGGAAAGTATGAAATTTTTGGCAGTCCACAGTTAATTTTTCCGCCGGGGTACTCGCTGGCTGTCGGAATAGCTGATATTTTTTTCAATAACCTTGTTTTTTCCGCTAGGCTGGTTTCGTTTGTCGCTGGTTTTTTATCTGTCTATCTTTTTTATTTAGTTGGAAAAGAATTGAATAATAAAAAAACAGGAATACTTGCTTCCTTTTTCGCGACAACGCTTTATCTTTTTATTTTAATCTCTCAAGAGACTTGGTCGGAAGCGTTGCACCTATTTTTTATTTTAACAACGGTTTATCTATATTTAAAATTAATCAAAAATTACAAAGTTTCTTTGGCGATAGCGATATTATTGGGGCTTTCAATCGGCATAACTTATTTAATTCGTCCCGAAGGAGTAATATTTTTATTACTGGCGGGAACTTTTTTATTTCAAAGGTCGCGCAATTTAAAACTCAAAAAAGCGCTTAGCGGTTCATTGGCGATTGTTTTCACTTTTTTTATTATTGTCGCTCCTTATCTCCATTTTCTTTATCAAAACACCGGAAAATTATGCCTAACAACAAAAGCAAAGCCAAATTTAATTACAGGCGTAATTCTTGATGGAAAAGATATGGGCAAGATGAGTAAAAACGATGTTAATTTTTACGAAAAAACTTTTTCAAACTATGACGAGGAAACAAATTCCATAAAACTGTCCGAAGAATTTGCGAATATCAGTACGAAAGGAAATTTGTTTGATAATCCAAACGAATTTTCAAGAAGATATCTAAAAGGATTTTGGTCCGAAATTGAAATTTTAGTGAGCCAATATCTGCTGAATATTTTCCTAGTGCCAATTTTTCTGCTTTTTATTTTTTCAATTAAAACAAAAAAATTATTTAAGGAAATATCTATATTATCGTTGTTTCCAATTATTTTTTTAGCGCTGTTTCCAGCTTTTCATTTGGAAAGCCGATATTTGCTTCAAGTGATGATTTTTATAATTCTGCTTTCCGCTCTCGGATTATCTGTAAAGAGTAAAGCGATTCCAGATATTAAAGGCTTCAAATTTTCCAGCGCGTCATTTTTGAAAATTTTGAAGTTTATGATAATCTTTTTGGTTTCCTGTAATTTTATTGCTATTTATATAAATAGTTTGTATAGCGCGCCGAATTATCCACTGGAGCATAAATTAGTCGGGGAATATTTAAAAAATAGTCCTGATTACGATTCGGAAAGATCAATTATAATGTCAAGAAAACCGTTTGTTTCTTTTTACGCGGGAAGCGAAAAAGGAAGTGTTCCTGTTCCGTATACCAACCCAGAAAACATTTTAAATTTTGCCGAAGCGCGAAATGTTAATTATATCGTAATTGACAAAAGGTGGCTGGGAGTAAGAGATAATTATGAAGAAATGATGGACTTGGATAAATATTCCGAAGAGGCGGAAGTTTTTTATGAAGACAATTCGGTAAAAACAATTAAGGTGTTCAAAATATCTTACTAATTATTATGCTAATAAAAAATTGGCGTCTAACGCCAAGTAAAAAATAACGGTTATTTTTTAAGTTTGAAAAATTATATCCACTTTTTGAATTTGAAAAATATAAACGAAAAAGTCATTATAACAAACATAATTATAATAACAACCCAAAAGCCGGAAGGCGACTCCACGAAAGGCATTCCGTTGAAAACTTTGCTTGATGATCCAACTGTTAAAAAAATAAAATAGTTTATGTATTTGTTCCGAATATTCCAGACAAAACAAAAACACCATTTCTGGCGTTGTTTGAAGCGGGATGTTTATAATAAAGCAAACTATCTTTCAGTAATTCTAATTTTACTTCTCCCAATAATAACCAACTTGCCGCGTAAATCAGTTTGTTTATCAATAGTAGAAATAAAACCCAAAACGATATTAACGATTTCATCCTTTTTCATCCCGCTGGTTAAAACAATTATAACACCATCGCTTTTGGATATATTAAAACGAAAAATATCTCCAAATCCTCTGTCGTAAGTTAATAATATCCTTTTATTCTCGCAAGCGAATTTAAAAATTGTTTCATCGCCAGAACCAGTTAATTTTGCATCCTTGACAGTAAGCGCGTCAAAACTATTTTGACGCAAGGCAGAGATAATATCCCAATTAATACATTCGTCAACAAACAATTTAAGCATAATATTTTAATTAGGCTCAATTTCCAAAATTTCTTCTTTGCCTAAAACGCGGGCTGCGTAATTTAAAGCGATTTCGGCGTCAGCAACAGTAATATCAGGATATTGTTTTGGAACATCTTCTATATTATAACCGCTTTGCAAAAGGTGAAGAATATCAGTTATAGCGATTCTTGTGCCTTTAATACAGGGTTTGCCAAATCTAACTTTTTGCTTAATGACAATTCCGGCAGGAGTAGCGATTTTAGTAGCTTGATTCATAAAATTAATATTTTTTATATTTTCAGTGTAGCAAATCAATAATTAATGTCAAATAAAAAAACGAACAATTGTTTGGAGAATTATATCCACTTTTTGAATTTGAAAAATATAAACGAAAAAGTCATTATAATAAACATAATTATAATAACAATCCAAAAGCCGGAAGGCGATTCCACGAAAGGCATTCCGTTGATGAGGTTCATTCCAAAGGCATTGGCGATTAACGACATTGGAAGAACAAGCACGGAAAAAGCAGTCAGCACTTTCATTGTGTCGCTTAATTTGTAAGATAATAACGATTCATTTGTGTGCTCAAGCGCTTCAATTGTTTCTTTGTGATTTTCCAAAGTGTGCCAAACTTTAGTATTTGATCCGATAACTTCTGCGGAAACTCTGGTTAAATTTTCGTTTGTTATTTTTGTCGCTATTCTGATTAAGCTTTCTAAAACCATTCTTTGCGGTTTGACTATTTTTCTGAAACCGATAATGTCGTGTTTTACAATGGCGATCTCACTGACCATTTTTCTTTCGTTGCCGTTAAAAATTTCCTCCTCTATATCGTCAATGCGATCGTCAATATGATCAAGCATTGGCATTCTGGTATCAATAAGTTTATCCAAAATTTTATAAGCGAGGCAAATCGCGTTTTTCTCCAGATAATAATTTTTAACTTGCTTATTATTACTGCATTTATTAAACACTTTTTTCAATTCTGGAAATGATCCTGCGTAGCTGGTAATTAAAATGTCTTCAAATAAAACTATATCAAGCTCCACTGACATCGTTTTTCTTGTCTTATTGTTAAAAACTGGAAAGTGAATAACGACAAAAAGATAGTTTTTAAAATCTTCAACTTTCGGTCTCTTAATTTTCGGTCGGTATTCTTTTAAAACCGAAGAGCAGATCTTAAATTCAGCTTTTAGGAATTCAAGATCTTTCTCATTCGGGTTGACGATATTTATCCAGGTAATATTTTCGTTTTTTATTTTATTTTGCATAAATTATGAACAATGAATATATGAACAATGGATAAAGGTAATTATTTACTATTAAACTAATAAATTCTTTCGTAAATTTGAGCTAAATTTCCGCCTCGCTACAGTCTTTTGATAGAGGACTGTAGCGGATTGTGCGTTTTCTCGTCGCAGTCCTCTATCGAGAAACTGCGACGGGGAGATAAAGAGTTTAATGATTTATAAGTTTGATTGATGCAATAAAACGAAGATTCTGAAACAAGTTCAGAATGACAGTTTTTTAGACAGACTGAAACGGGGAAATCTTAAGAAATATCTTATCTCATCTTATCTAAATTTCTAAAACTTGTATATTGCTGGTTGAAAAATAATTTCACTTCTCCAATCGGACCGTTTCTGTGTTTGGCGATTATAATGCTGGCGATATTTTTATTTTCCGAATCC
>JAYEHC010000007.1:17390-21457 GCA_034659355.1 Patescibacteria group bacterium
TTATCTCATCTTATCTAAATTTCTAAAACTTGTATATTGCTGGTTGAAAAATAATTTCACTTCTCCAATCGGACCGTTTCTGTGTTTGGCGATTATAATGCTGGCGATATTTTTATTTTCCGAATCCTCTTTTGGTTCTCTGTAAATAAACAAAACAACATCAGCGTCTTGCTCAATTGATCCGCTATCTCTTAAATCAGAAAGTCGCGGTTTTTGATCTCCTCCTCCGCGAGATTCAATTCCTCTGGAAAGTTGAGAAAGAGCGACTACCGGGATATTCAATTCTCGCGCCAGTCCTTTTAATGATCTGGAAATTTCGCTTACTTCCTGAACTCGATTATCTATATTTCCACGACCTTCCATTAACTGGAGATAATCAACAATAATCATTTCCAGCCCATGTTCCGCTTGCAGTCGTCGCGCCATTGTTCGCATTTCCATCACATTAAGCCCGGCAGTGTCGTCTATATAAATCGGCGCTTCGGATAACGCTCCCATGGCGTGTCCAATTCTCGCAAAGTCGTCGTTATCTGCCGAACTGGAAAGGTTTCCCGTTCGCAATTTCCAGAGGTCAACATTTGCCTGCGCGCAAATCAAACGATCAATCACTTCTTCTTTGGACATTTCCAGAGAAAAAACTCCCACGGAAACTTTTTCTTTGATTGCCGCGTGCCGAGCCAAATCAAGAGCAAGCGATGATTTTCCAACACTGGGACGCGCTCCGAGAATAATCAAGTTTGATTTTTGCAACCCCGCCAAAATGCTGTCCAAATCTTTAAAGCCGGTCGGCACTCCGCGCAACTTTCCTTTGTTTTTGTGCAGTTCATCTATTCTGTTAAACGCTTCTTCCAAAATCGGTTTGACGGGAGTGAAATCTTGGCGAATATGTTTTTGAGAAACAGCGAATATTTTTTGCTCTGCTTCATCTAGAATTTTATCAATCTCCTCTGTTTCGTTATAAGCGTTGGCAATAATTTGCGAGGAGTTATCAATAAGCCGTCTCAGCACTGATTTTTTGGCGACGATCTTCGCGTAATGAACGACATTTGCCGCCGTTGGCACGCTGTTGGCAAGCGACGCTAAATAACTATGTTCGCCGACTTCTTTTAAATTGCCCGTTTCTTTCAAACGATTTGATAAACTTAGCAAATCAATCGGTTCGTGATGTTCGTAGAGATAGAGCATCGTTTTATAAATTTTGCTGTGGCTGTTTTTGTAAAAATCTTCCTCATTAATCAAATCAGCGATTTTAATAATCGCGTTTTTGTCTATCATCAAAGCGCCAAGAACTGACTGCTCCGCCTCAACATTCTGCGGAGGAAGTTTCTCAGCTGTTTCAAAATCCGGATTTTTATTCTTTGTTGCCATAGAGTTATGGAATTTATTGGAAAATTTAGAATAATAATCATTTTATATTATTTCAAGTATAGCATTGAATTATAAAAAAACAAACTTTGCCCTTGCGTAATTTTATAATTATGATATGATTGTTTTGTTAAAACAGCAGGAGAGGAATAGCATAAAGAAGAAAATAGAAGATCTGGTAACTATGATAGAAGAAGGGTCAAAAAGCGCAAGAATATGTTGTTCTATTTTTCTTAAAAAGCAAAATAGAACAATACGCATAAGGAATGGGCTTTTAGAAACTGTAAAAGGAAAAGTATATCTTTTTGTGAATGAGGGTCCATATAAGGGAACATATGCGGGAAGAACTCTTGTCTCCAGCGCAGAGCCGATACGGGATTAAGATTTTACCCAACGGGCATGTCTTGAACGGCATAGCCCCCTTTTTTTATTTCATCTCTTAGTTCATCCGCTTTTTGCCAGTCTTTATTTTTTCTGGCTTCTTCTCTTTGTTTGATTAAATCCTTTATTTTTTCAGATATTTTAACATCTTCTTTTTTAATTTTATCCAGGTCTAATCCTAGGACTTGATCAAATTTCAATAAATTTCTTTTTTTATTATCATAGCTCAATTCTTTTGATTTAATCATTTCCCAAATTATCGCCAGCGCTTTGGGCGTGTCAAGATTGTTTTCCAGAGCTTTTTGAAATTTTTCTAAAAATCCCCCTAGTTTCCTTTGCGACGAAATCCTCCCAGCCCCCTTTGATAAAGGGGGAGCTACTATAAAATCAGATAATTTATTTAAAGCGTTTTCACTTGCCCTTAAACTTTGCCAGGTAAAATTAAGCTGGGATTGGTAATGCGCGGTAAGGCATAAATATCTGAACGAAAGGGGATTGAATCCTCTTTTTTCAATATCCGCCAAGACATAAAAATTGCCTTTTGATTTTGACATTTTTTCTTTATCAACAAGCAAGTGCCGTCCGTGAACCCAATAGTTAACGAACTTTTTCCCGGTCGCGCCTTCTGATTGCGCGATTTCATCTTCGTGATGGGGGAAGATATTATCCTCTCCGCCAGTGTGAATATCCATCGTATTTCCCAAATTAGCGACGCTCATCGCGGAGCATTCTATGTGCCAGCCGGGATAACCTTTGCTCCAAGGCGAATCCCATTGCATCAGATGTTCGGGGCTTGCTTTAAGCCACAGCGCAAAATCGTGGAAGTTCTTTTTGTCAGGATGTTTTTCCAGTCGCGCGCAAGCTTTTAAGTTCTCCAAAGTGTTTCCGGATAATTTTCCATAATCTTTAAATTTCGCGATATCATAAAAAACCGAGCCGTTAGTTTCATAAGCATAGCCGTTTTTAATAAGCTTTTCAACCATCGCGATCATTTCTTTTATATACTCCGTCGCTCTCGGAAACTTATAAGCGGGCAAAATATTTAATTTCCGCTCATCCTTATAAAATGCCTGCTCGTAAAATCTGGCAATATCATAAGGGTTTTTCTTTTCTCTTTTCGCCGCCTTAATCATTTTATCTTCGCCGGCTTCTATGTCGTCTTGAGTTAAATGTCCGACATCGGTAATGTTTTTAATATGCTTTACTTCATAGCCCGAATAAATAAAAGATCGCCGCAAAAAATCAGCCAGTAAAAAAGTTCGGAGATTTCCAATATGCACAAAATCATAAACAGTCGGTCCGCAAGAATAAATGCCAACCTTCCCTTTTTCAATCGGCTTGAATTCTTCCAGTTTTTTGGTGTAGGTATTATGGAGGAGCATAATTACTGATTATTTTTTTAAATTTTCTAACTTATTCTCATTATACAAGATTACAAGAATTTGCCAACAAATTCTTGTAAAATAATTTAAATCGTGATAGATTAGAAGAGTTAAAAGTTTGTAAAGTTGAAAATTTGCAAAGTGTTAGATTTCACCGGTTTATAAACCGTTTTGCCGCCTTCGTCTAGTGGTTAGGACGCCAGGTTCTCATCCTGGTAACAGGGGTTCGATTCCCCTAGGCGGTACATACTAAATTATCCCTTAAACAAAGGGTCGTTTTTTATATCCCTAAATATAAATCAAACTCCCTCGATTGAATTTGATTAGATAATAGCGTATTATACTAGGAAGTAATTGTTAAATCAATTATTTAAATATATAATATATAAAGAAGGTAATAGGAGAAAATAGTAAGTTAAGGACGAGCTTAATATGTCATTAAACGTTTTATATGAAAAAAATTGCTTTGATTGGATTAGGGCCTCACGCAAAAAGAATATACTATAAGTTTATAGAAAGTGATGTTTTGAAAGAAATTCTTTATTTTTCTGTTCTTGTTGAGTTGGAAAGTAAAAGGAAAGAGGTTGAATATTTTCTAAAAAATAAAGTTGTTAAGCCAAAATATATCTTTTATGTTCCTGATAAAGATCAGATAGTTCCTAAAATAATTAGTAAGGAGTTAAAACAGAAATTAGACAAAGTTGTAGCGAAATCGGAAATAGATTATGTTGTTATATCTACTGAACCAAAGGCACATAAAATTTATTTGAAATATTTTGTGTCTCAAAAAATACCTTGTTTAACAGATAAGCCTATTGTGGCGCGTGAAGGTTTGAGTTATAATAAAAATGCTTCAAAAAGACAATATAAAGACGTTCTAAATTTATCAAAAAAAAGTTTAAAAAATAATACTCGTATTTTAGTGTTGGTGCAAAGAAG
>JAYEHC010000008.1:0-1231 GCA_034659355.1 Patescibacteria group bacterium
TTCTAACACTCAAAAAGCAGTTACCAATTGATATTACCTAACGAATAAGAGGTTGCTAACTCTGTGCCAGCAGCAGCGGTAATACAGAGACCTCAAGCGTTATCCGGATTTATTGGGCGTAAAGCGTCTGTAGGTGGAATAAATAGTCAGATGTTAAATTTCAGGGCTCAACTTTGAAACCGCATCTGAAACGTTTATTCTAGAGGACGGCAGAGGCAAGTAGAACTTATAGAGTAGCAGTAAAATGCGTTGATACTATAAGGAATACCAAATGCGAAGGCATCTTGCTGGACCGTTCCTGACACTGAGAGACGAAAGCGTGGGTAGCGAATGGGATTAGATACCCCAGTAGTCCACGCCGTAAACGATGGATATTAGGCATTAGGAGTGTCGACCCTTTTAGTGCCGAAGTTAACGCATTAAATATCCCGCCTGGGAAGTACGAGCGCAAGCTTAAAACTCAAAGGAATAGACGGGGACCTGCACAAGCGGTGGAACATGTGGTTTAATTCGATGATAAACGAGGAACCTTACCAAGGCTTGAAATCTCTAGAATTCCCGAGAAACCGGGAAGTGCCGCAAGGAGCTAGATGACAGGTGCTGCATGGTTGCCGTCAGCTCGTGCCGTGAGGTGTTCGGTTAAGTCCAGTAACGAGCGCAACCCCTTTCAGATGTTATATTTCTCATCTGAGACTGCCCGGGTTAACTGGGAGGAAGGCGGGGACGACGTCAAATCAGCATGGCCCTTGACGCCTTGGGCTACACACATGTTACAATGGAAAGTTATAAAGGGTTGCCAAATCGCAAGATGGAGCCAATCCCACCAAAACTTTTCTCAGTTCGGATTGAGGGCTGCAACTCGCCCTCATGAAGCCGGAATCGCTAGTAATCGTGAATCAGCTATGTCACGGTGAATACGTTCTCAGGTCTTGTACTCACCGCCCGTCACACCAGTAGAGTCGGTAATACCCGAAGTCTCTCTTTTAAGAGGGCTCACGGTAGGATCGGTAATAAGGGTGAAGTCGTAACAAGGCATCCGTAGCGGAAGCTGTGGATGGATCACCTCCTTTCTAGGGAGTTATCGGTGTAGGGATATAATTTATTATATCTTTGCCGGTATGGGCATAAAATTTTATGCCCCTACCCAGATCGACTGATCTTAATTTTATTATTGTAGAGACGGCGATTTATCGCGTCTCTATACGGCACGGCGATTTATCGCGTCTCTATA
>JAYEHC010000008.1:1331-5950 GCA_034659355.1 Patescibacteria group bacterium
ATATCTTTGCCGGTATGGGCATAAAATTTTATGCCCCTACCCAGATCGACTGATCTTAATTTTATTATTGTAGAGACGGCGATTTATCGCGTCTCTATACGGCACGGCGATTTATCGCGTCTCTATATGGCGATTTATCGTATTTATTAAGATCATTCTCTAAGTTGTTTTAGATAGAACAGGTTTATGTCAAGCAATTGGCGTTAAAACAAAAACTATCACAGGACGACTGCACAAGGTTTGTATAGATTGTTTTGTATTATAATAAAAAAAAGCATTGCGCTTTTTTTTTGTGTTTGGAGATAGCAGAGAGTTTTTTATTGGTTTGGAAAACTTCTTGCTGTTTCTAAAGAATGAGCGATTAAAATCGTGATGATTGATGATCCGGAAACAGAAAATTGAGGAGAGAAACAGGTGAAAAGAAACACAACAAAAACATTAGTAGTGGCAACACTGCTAATTGTCGCGCTTTGCGCAACGGTAACGACGGCTTCGGCAGGCAGGATATATGCGTCTGACACAACAACAAAAACAGACGCAGCTGGAGTGCATTACGGATTAGTTTACAATCTGGAACATAGTTGGCAGCACCCATATGTAGGAGGGGTTGATAATAGTGGTTGGAGATATTTTTATCTCTATCCGCACAGCAATCCACAACAGTGGGAATGGCAAGATTATGGTTTAGGTAAATCAGTACTATTCATTCCCGAAAGATATATATGGATAGAACCGAACTATGCCAACGAGATATATCTGCAAACTGCTGGCGGTGGATCTGGCGGAGGCGGAGGCGGAGCTGGATAAACCAGCTTAAAGAAACGACAGGAGCAGAAAAAACTGCTCCTTATTTTTTTTAGTTTTCTGTGATATAATTTATAGTATAATACTTAATTAATTTATATGTTTAATAAAACAAAACTAATAAAACTCCTTGTTTTTTCAATAATAATTTTTACTCTATTTTTAAATTTAGCGCGTCTTGAATATATTGAATATTGCAGAGAATATATATCTTATAATAATGAGATAGCTTCCAATTCCAACAAAAACACAGAAGCTGAATTCGGATATCTTAGAGATGATTGTTTAAAACTTAAGCCAGATTCTTTTATACCAATCGCTGCTGTTTTAGGTATTTGGTCATATTTAACAATCTTAATTTCAATAGCAATAACAACAATTGTAAAAGTTGGTAGCATAATTTTTAGAAAAAAAGTATTTTCATGGAAAGAAGAGCTTATTTTGTTGAGTATGATTTTATTAGCATTTGTTATAATTTTTTATGTAAGATCAATTGAACCCAATTATTATTTTGATTGGGGTTGTTCGCAGTTGTTATTATAAAATTGTTAATTTTTATGCTCAATAAAACAAAAACAATAAAACTCTTTGTTTTTTCCACAGTGATTTTTACTTTACTGATAAATTTATATCTTCTTGTTGTTTTTGATCGTCACGAATTAAAAATAAAAAAACAGATTATGTCTGAAAAATATAATCAGATTCCGGAAAGCCCCAACTCTAAAGATTTGATTGGTTTAAGTTCAATAATCTTGCCTGCCAGCGAAGAAAAAGAAATTAAAGAAATAATTAAGAAAGAATATAATAGTCAATGGAAACATTGTTTTGCTGGAAATAATAGCGAAATGAGCGAGTTATATCTTCCGGATGAATATCAATTATTCAAACAAAAAGTAGAAGCAGAAACAGAATTTGAATTTGATAGACGGTGCCGAGAAGAAATGGACATTACTCAAAAAGAAATGGATTATTTTACTAAAAATACTGTTTTCAGTAAATTTAGAAAGTATCGTGATTTGGATGACAGAGTTGGAGTGATTGTTTCATTTGGCGGTATTTATTACAGTCCTTTTATTAAAAAAAATCAAAATAAAATACCATTTTCTTTTAATGTTGGAATAATAACCGCATACAGTAGAAGTAATTACTTTCTTTTAAAAAAAACAAATAATTATTGGAAAATAGAAAGAAAGCTGTCTCAGGAAAGGAAACATTTTTTTAATGAAACTTCAATTATCAAACAACTCCTTGAACAAAAAAACAACGAAACGCCTAAAGCGGAAATCACAGAATCCTGATTTGCTTGCTTAGCAATTTATTTAGTTAGTAGGTCAGAAAAAAATAGGAAGAATTAAACTTACAAGAACTCAAAATAAAAATTCACGCTTGATAAAAGCGTGTTTTTTTGATACAATAAAGGTATGGATAAAAAAGAAATTTTAAAAAAAATTGAGGAAAATAAAAAGAAGCTAGATTTAAAAAGACCTTTGTCGGATGGTGAGATTAAGGCGATTCGGAAATGGTTTGATGTGAGCTATACCTATCATTCCAATGCGATTGAAGGGAATACCTTAACGCTTGGAGAAACAAGAATGATTTTGGAAGACGGATTGACAGTGGGCGGAAAACAAGTGAAAGAAATTCTGGAAGCGAAAAATCACAAGGAAGCGTTGGACTTGCTTTTTAAGGTTGCGCGGAACAAAGAAAATCTTTCAGAAAAAATAATTTGCGATTTACACAAAAAACTCTTGCTTGATATTGATGATAAGAATGCCGGTTGCTATCGCCAAATTCAGGTTTATATTACCGGCAGTGAGGAATTGCCGCCTTCTGTTCAAAAAGTACCCGAACTGATGAAGGAGTTTGTTGAATGGTATTGTAATTCAAAAGATAAAGTTAATGTTTTAGAACTGGCAATTCTTGTTCACTATAAGCTGGTAAAAATTCATCCCTTCATTGATGGCAACGGACGAATGGCAAGATTGCTGTTAAATCTTATTTTACTGCAAGAAGGTTATCCTCCCATAATTGTTCCGATTATCAAAAGACAAGAATATATCAAAGCAATTCAAAAAGGCGAAAGTGAATTTATTATTTTTATGCTGGATATTATCAATGTTAATTTAGAAGATTATTTAAGAATGGTGAATTAGATCATTGTTGTTTTGGATAGCGCAAGTTCATGTCAAGCAATTGGCGTTAAAACAAAAACTATCACAGGACGACTGCACAAGGTTTGTAAAAAAATTGTTTTGTATTATAATAAAAAAAAGCATTGCGCTTTTTTTTTGCTTAGAAATAGCACGGAGTTTTTTAGCAGTCTGGAAAATTCTTTGCTGTTTCTAACAACAATGAAAAAACGGAATAACATTTCCGTTTTGGAGAAGTTAGAGGCAAGTAAATTAAGAGGAGATGAGAAACTGAGAGGTAAAACGATAACTCTAGTGTTGGTCGGATTGTTGTTAGCTGTATGTGTAGCAACACCAGTAGTGTCAGCATATACCGTAGCTGGGAATTCTAACACAAAAGTGGTACGGATACATTTTGACAGCAGTGAAGCGGCAATACTTGCGGCGTGGCCAGGATATCCTGCCGATGTGGTTATTAGCGAAGCTCAAAGAAAGGGTATTTCCGTTCAAAGAAGCAAGAGAAGCATCAAAACGGAAATAAGAGCTCACGCAATGCTAGTGCTTGGTCCCAACATAAAAGTACCTAGAAATGGGCAATGGCGCTGGACACACGAAATAGCCAATCCGATGGATATAGAAATGAACAAAGAAGAAATGTGGGTATATCTTCTTGACTAAAAACTAGCAAGGTAAATTTTAGTCAAAAAACTACAAAAATTAAAGGGAGTTTTATTTTTTCTCCCTTTTTGTTTTTTTACTTTTTTGATAACAGAAAAGTAAAAAACAGGAAAAGAAATAATAATAGATGAATCCTGTTATGGTAAAGATTAAAATATCAATTATCGGTTTTATATTTTCCCCGTAAGGAATAATTAATAATAGGGAATTAATTGAATCTATCAACAAATTTGCTGTTATAAACACAGGAAAAGTAAAAAGCATAATAAGCAAAAAATAAACACCTCCAAAAATTTCATATAAAAAGGGATTGTCTATTATTACTAAAAATAACGGAGTGCTAACTGTTGCTAACAAAAGAATGGCTACTATTATTATTTTTGCTTTTGTTGGTTTAAGTATATTTATAATTGTTTGCAAATTTTTCATAAAGCGTAATTATTAAGTTGATTACCTTTTTATTTTTTCCCATATTTCTTACTAAAATTATTATGATTTTATTTTATCAACAAAAGACAATACAGTCAAAAAATTCACGCTTGATAAAAGCGTGTTTTTTGGCTAGAATAAAGATATGCTAGAGTTCAAGTTTTAACCTGTAAGTTTTATGGTGAGAATAATAAAAAATATGACAAACAAAAATAACAAAACTAATCCGCATGTTGATAATCGTAAAACTTTTCTTTCTATGTTTATTGCTATCGCCATTTTATTTATATCGTATCTTCTTTTTCTTTTTCTCCCAATTAAAACACAAATTCCAGTAATATAAAATATGATTTTTCTTGTATTATTATCAATAATTTTTCTAGTCTATTCCTTTGTTTTTTATCGCCAGCGACAATATCAGATAGCCAAACCTCTTTTTGCCATAGGCGCGGTTTTAATGATTGCTACTATAATTGTTTGGCATTGGGCAGCTTCCAGACCTTATCCTTAAAAATAGCTAATAATGACAATCAACTATCCGAAACAACTTATTATCCTAAACTTAGTTTTTCTTAGCCT
>JAYEHC010000009.1:0-5826 GCA_034659355.1 Patescibacteria group bacterium
GAGTGTCAAGCGTAGCGATAGCGGAGTTTGACCTGAAAAAACATTATAATTCCGCTTTCAGGTAGGACTTCGCTATCGCTGCGCTTGACACTCTACAAATGCGTCTTAAATAGGCTCTGCTGATTTTCATCTATTTTTTATAAAAAGAGATAAACTTAAATATGCCTTAAAAAAATAATTTAGCTTGTTTTAATCAATCCTACCCGGAAATTCCCCTAGCCCCCTTTTACAAAGGGGGAACAATTGGAGAAAATCAGCAGAGCCTAAGTATATTCAAATCAAACGCCCAACAAGTTGCAGACAGCTAAGTCCTTAGCTTCAGAAAAGAATAAGGGTGGAGATATTTCCGAGGAATAGACCAGTGAAATTCTCATTCGAACAACCAGCGCTACCCGAACCTGAGATAATGCCCCCGCTGTCTGCAAATTGTTGGGCGTTTTAAAAATAATGATTTTTCACTACAACAAAGTATCCTAGCAGAAAAATTAAATCTTGTCAAGAGGACAATAACATAGTAAGATAGTAATAGATAATGAATGATTGTTAAAGTTTGCCGTTTTAAATTGCGTCTATGCTTCTAAATAAATTCAAAACAAAAAAAGTGGAAACTGTTTTGACTGTGGGCGAATGTCTGAAACGAAAAAGGGAAGAACTAAATATCTCTCTTGAAAATGTCAGCGAGAAATTGAAAGTAAAAATCAGTTATCTTGAAAATCTTGAAAAAGGCGACTATGAAAAACTGCCGCCAGATGTTTTTGTAAAAGGATTTATCAAAAGCTACGCGCGACTTATGGGAATGAACTCAGAAAAAATGGTCGGAATTTATGTTCGCGAAAAAAAAATCGGAGACAAAATTGAAAAAAAACATCAAAAGAAAAAGATTATCGCAAACAAATTAACAACGAAAAATTTTGCCATCATTACGCCAAAAATTGTAACCGCTTTTCTAAGCCTGCTTATTTTATTTATTGTCGGCTATTATCTTTGGTATCAAATAAGTTCATTCAATTCAACTCCCTATCTTTTTGTTGCAAGTCCTTATGAAGACCAAATTGTCAACGATTCAGAAATAACTATTGAAGGAGAAACAGAAAAAGAGACCGTGATCAGAATTAACGGACAAGATGTTTTTGTTAATCCGCATGGATATTTCAAAGAAGAAATTACGCTTCAAGCGGGCAAAAATGTTCTGATTATAGAAGCGACTAATAAATTTGACAGGACCGCGAAAGAAACACGGAATATAATCTACGAAAAGAAATCCGAACCGATTGAAATTGAAATTAAAAACGAAGAGAAAAGCGATGACGATACCAGCGAGGTTGATTTAGAGAAAGAAACAGAATATAATATTGAAGTTATCGGACCGTGAACATTTAAACAATTTTAACTAATTTTTAACAAAAGACTATGACCAAAGAAGAGATTAAAAAAAAGGAGGGGAATAAAGGAGAGGAAAAATCAAAAAAGGAAAAGTTGATAGACGAAACACTGGATGAAATAAGAGGCAGATTTGGAGAGGGGTCTATTATGAAACTCGGCGAGGCAAAAGCGTTGGATATTGAGTTTACTCCAACCGGGTCAATGTCGCTGGACATTGCTTTAGGGGGAGGAATCCCGATGGGCAGAATTATAGAAATCTATGGTCCGGAATCAAGCGGTAAAACAACTTTATCTTTACATATTGTTTCGGAACTGCAGAAAAAAAAAGGAACTGCCGCCTTCGTTGACGCGGAACACGCTCTTGATCCGGAATACGCGAAAAAAATCGGCGTCAAAACAAACGATCTTATTATCTCTCAGCCAGACAGCGGAGAACAGGCGCTGGAAATTGTGGAAACGCTGGTTCGTTCAAACGCGGTTGATTTGATTGTCGTTGACTCGGTAGCGGCGCTAACTCCTAAAAAAGAAATAGAAGGAGAAATGGGCGATTCACATATGGGGCTTCAAGCGCGATTGATGAGTCAGGCATTACGAAAGTTGACCAGTATTGTCCACACTTCAAATACAACGATTATTTTCATCAATCAAGTCAGGATGAAAATCGGCATCGTTTTTGGCAATCCGGAAACAACAACGGGCGGAAAAGCGCTCAAATTTTATTCCTCGGTAAGAATTGAAGTTAGAAAATCAGCGAAAATAAAACAAGGAGAGGATATTATCGGCAACAGAGTAAAAGCGAAAATTGTTAAAAACAAAGTTGCTCCTCCATTTAAAACAGCGGAGTTTGATATTATGTACAATGAAGGAATCGCTTATTATGGCGATGTGCTTAACACCGGAGTTAAATACGGTGTAGTAAAAAAGGGCGGAGCTTGGTATAACTATGAAGACCAAAAACTTGGACAAGGCTATGAAGCAAGCAGAAAGTTTCTGAAAGAAAATCCAAAAATCACAAACGAGATTATCGCCAAAATTAAAAACGCTATTAAAGAAGCGGTAAAAGAAGCATAGGTCTAATTTCTAGCTGTTGGCTAAAACCTTGATTTTTCATCAATGCCTTGATAGAAAAACCTTGATTTTTCATCAATATTGTACTAGAATTGTCATGTAAATGAGTAATTTCTACAAAATGATTAAACGAGAAATAATAGAAGAAATTCATCCGTGGATAGGCAAAGAGAAGATATTGATTTTGAATGGAGCGCGACAAGTTGGAAAAACAACTTTGTTAAAGCAAATAAAAGCTGATTTAACTAAAAAAAATCAAGGTTTTTCGGTTGTCTATTTATTGGCTGATGACATAGAAAATAAATCAATTTTTAATTCTCCTGCCAGTTTGGAACTTTATTTGAAACAATTCCATAAATTTCCCTCTCAATATCTTTATTTAATGATAGACGAGTTTCAAGTTATTAATCAGGCTGGCTTGTTTTTAAAAAATCTTTTTGACAAATATAAGAGTAAAATGCAAATTATTGTCAGTGGTTCAAGCTCTTTGGAAATTTCCAAAAGCAGCGAATTTTTGACTGGTCGGGCTATTCATTTTAATATCGCGCGAATAAATTTTAAGGAGTATTTTGATTTTGTTTATCAAGCTGAAACGAAAAAAATGACTCTTAATAATTTTAAAGAACTTGAATTATTTTATCAAACTTTTCAATCAAAATTAAAAACAGCGTTTCAAGAGTATTTAATTTTTGGAGGATATCCTGAAGTAATAACTACTAAAAATATGGATGATAAAAGGATTATCTTAAAATCTATAATAAAAACTTATCTTGAAAAAGATGTTGTTAATTTTCTGAAAGTTGAAAACATTTCGGGATTTAATAATTTAACTAAAGTTCTTTCTTCTCAAATAGGAAATTTGGTTAATGCCAGTGAATTGTCCAATACCACAAATTTGGCGGCTAATACTTTGAATAAATATTTAGATATTTTAATCGGCACTTATATTTTTAATTTGGCGACTCCTTATTATCAAAATGTTCGCAGTGAAATTAGCAAGATGCCAAAGGTTTATGTTTTGGATTTAGGAATTAGGAATTATCTTCTGCGTTCTTTTGATAGCGATAATTTTATTACCAAAGGAAGCGTTATTAAAAATTTTGTTTATCTTGCTTTGCTATCTCAATTTCAAAAAGATTATTTGCATTTTTATCGCACTGTTTCGGGAGCGGAAATTGATTTTGTGATTGAGAAAGAAAATAGAAAAAATATTCTCTGCGAAGTTAAATATCGTTCAAAAGCTACTGTGCCATTGGCGATGAAAAATTTCCAAAAGCGATATCCTGATTTGGTTGATCAAAAAATAATTATTACTAAAGATTTGTTGAAAATAGAAAACGATGTTTATTATTTGCCAGCGGTTTTGTTGTCGTTTGTAAAATTATAGAAAGATATTTATTTTTAATTCTATTTTTTTAAATTATAAATATGAAATTTGAAGCGCCTGAAAATTTAGATACGGTTTCTGAAAGCGAAGTAGAAAGTTTTCAAGAAGAAATTGAAGAAAAAGTTGAAGAAAAAGCGAAGGAATTGGAAATTTCAAGAGAAGAGTTGATTGATTTGGCAGGTTTAGACTTAGAGAGTTTGGAAGCGGAAAAATTAAAAGAGCTGAATTTAAGTCGGGGAGAATTTGATTTTATTAGGAAGGGTATTAGTGAAGCGATTAATGAATTTCAGAAAAGCGAGAAGCTAAATACCATCTTAAAGGATGCTCCTTCAAGCATTGATAAATTACTAAGATTTATTAGAGAACACAAAAAAGTTGTCAGTATTGGAGAACTAGCGCTTTATATTTCTTCTTTCGGATTGCCAGCTTTAAACGCTTTAGCGGAAAACGATGCGAAAGTGGAAATCAATGGCGAGAGAATTTCTTTAAAGGATTTGGCGGATAATCCGGAGCTGATAAAAGAAATAGATCAAGCAAATAATGCGGGTACGCCTATTGATATATTAAGAGAATATCCAACGGAAAAATATTTTGATTATGGTAACGATGATACTAAGAAATCTTTTTCAATCTTTACTGAAACTGAAGTTAAAAATAATAATGAGCTAAAGAAAACTGTTTCTCTCTCATTTTCAGATGTTGTGCCTACCGTTGAAGAAATAAGTCGGTTGAATAGCGAATTGCATGATATTGGAATATCACTAGGTATTTCAGAACATAAATATAAAGAAGGCAATGGACCTGTATTAATGGAAACTGAAGGAAGTTCGTGGGAAGATTTTATAGAAAACAAAGAGCAAGTTGCGAAAGTCATTGCGAATAATTTTAATATTTCAGAAAATGCGGTTGAAAAATATATAGACAATTTAATTATGCCAGATGTTTCTAAAATATCAGTAGTAGAACTTGATGATTTTGAAATTAATAAAAATTTGGAAATTCCTGAAGATGCTTTAAAGCTGGGACAGAAATTTAGTGAAATCTGTGAGAAACATCAAAAAATAAATTCCGATTTTAGGTATTGGCTTGACGCTTCTAATAAAGAATTTACAGAGTGGGTCAAAGAAAATGGTTATGAAAATATTGAAAACTCTGTTGATGCTCGAAAATTGCTAATTAAGGAAAAAGAAGATTACAATAATTTACCAGCATTAAAATTTGAAGATCTTAAATCTCAAGAAAAAGAGAAAGTGGAATATAAAAACATTGATAAATTTAAAGACTTATTTTTAGAAGGATTAAACGGATCTGGTTATAGCGTAGAAGAATTAAGAAAAATAGCTGAAGAAAATCCGGAAGAAGTGATAAAAATAATTTCGGAAGTAATTGGGAAAAATGTTAGTTACGATTGGCTGGAATATTTAGATATTAAGCTAAGCGAACCAGTAAAAGAATTAACTGGTAAAGATATAAATTATTTGGAAGAAAAACATTCTCAGGGGATTCCGTACATAACTATGGAAAGCGGAAAAGGAGTGTGTCATGATTATGCGATAACTTTTATGGCGGCTAAGTATATTTTAGAAGAAGAAAATGTACCAAATCTTGATAAATTTATGGTTGTTTCTACTTTTTCTGGCAAGATGAATCATCAATGGAGTAACTTAGTTACTATGAGTTCGGATGGAAAACTGGTTGTTTCATCACTTGATTCTACTTGGGCTGATTCGCCAGGAGGAAAACTGAATGCGGTTGACGAAAAACATTATTATACTGGCTCATCAGAAGAAATAGACGAAGCTCATCAAGAATCCTTAGATAAAATAAAAGATTGGAATAGACTTGTAAAGCAAGAAAAACTCAAAGAAATTTTGACAACTTATGATCCGAGATTGCATAGAAAAGAACGAGAGATTAAAGAAAATAAGAAAATGTCTAATGCTGTAAAAGAAACAAGAGGAAAACTGAGAAAATTGTATCACAAAAAA
>JAYEHC010000010.1:0-5787 GCA_034659355.1 Patescibacteria group bacterium
CGACCACAGCCAAAAGGCGCGCGCGTTCCATTATGAAATCTCTTATTCTTTCATCGCTCGTATTATTAAATCTGCCCTGCGGCAAAACAATCGCCATTCGTCCGCCCGGTTTTAGAAAATCCAAATTTCTTTCAATAAATAAAATATCTCTTGAAATTTTATCAACCTGCTTGTCTTTTTTAAAAGCCACTTCATATTCAGCCGTCATTCTTTTGTCTTTAATATCTCCGGCAAAAGGCGGATTTGCCATTACAATATCAAAATTAAATTCTTTCGGATTTTTTCTGTTTCTGGCTAAATCCAGCAATCTATAAAAACCGTCTAAATAAGTTCTGCGCCTGTAGCGTTTGTATAACTTTTCAACTGGTCTTTTCCGTCTTTCGCCTTGTGTTTTTTAATTTCTAAAACACAATAAACGCTTGTTTTGTCTTTTTTGTTTAAAATAATAATATCTGCCAGCTTCTTTTCTCTTCCAAACGAAATCGCAAATTCAACTCTTATTAAATCAACAGGGTAATTATATTCATTTATCAATTTATCCAGCGTCAACTGCCTCACAATTTCCTCCGGCTTCGCCTGAATATCTTTTTCTCTTTTTAAGCACTTAATAAAGAACTTCCCGTTTTTCTCAAAAACATTTTTCTCAATCCTGTCTATGCTTTCAGAAGAAAAAATCGTCAAATCGTATTTCCCGGTGGATTTTATTAGTTTTGATAAGTTCATATTTTTTAATAATTAATTTTTCTCCAAACTCTCCATTGCAACCATTATAAAATCAAAAAACGCTTTTGTAAAGGTAAAAAACCCAAATTACAAAAGCGTTTTATGTGAAATATAAATCAGCTTTGGTTATGAATAATCATCTTCTGCGGGAACTAATTTGCAATCCGTTTTTTTGTTTTGAAGAAATAGAAAGCTTTTTGCGTTTTCTAAATATTAGAAACCAGTTGCAAACTGGTTCCCGCGCCAAAGAAATTATAATTATTGTTTTTTTTAGAAACCATTTTTTCTTACAAATTAATATTTCCTTCTAGCCATAAGATCTATTAATCCCAATAAACACTCCTTGTTCTGTTTGGAAATTTTTATTTTCTCAAGTCGCGCTTTTGAAAATTTAATTAGCTCATTAATTTTCTCCAGAGAATACTCAAAAGATCCTGTTTTTTTGATAAGCTCCCTAAAATTATCTACTTCTTTTAAACTAATATCTTTATTTCCAAACAGCATAGATAGCGTTTTTAATTGTTTGCCGTCGGCTTTTTCAAAAGCTTTAATTGTTAAAAGCGTTTTCTTTCCCTCTTTAATGTCCGCTCCCACCGGTTTTCCTGTTTTTTTCTTATTCCCAAAAACACCGATTATGTCATCCTGAATTTGAAAAGCGATTCCAAGAGGTATGGCAAACTCGCTTATTGATTTTAGAAATTTTTCATCCGCCCCAGCCAAAATCGCTCCCAAATGAAGAGGTCCTTCAAAAGTATATTTCGCGGTTTTATATCTTTGCATTTCAAAAACATCTTCTAAATCAACATTCAAACAATCCGCTAAAACCACATCCATCGCCTCGCCAGTCAATGTATTTAAAACAACTTGGTTTAATTTTTTAACAGCTTTAATTTTTAAATCGGATAGAAAATTAGAACAAGTCAAAACTTCACAGCCTAAAGACGACGCCAAATCCCCGGCAATAATCGCCATTGAAATTCCAAAATGTTTTCTGGCTTTTTCATCAAGCGTTCTAAATTGGCGTTTTTTGGATTCGTTTTCATAGACACGGTGCATTGATAAATTATGCCGCCTAAAATCATCCTCATCAATAATATCATCGTGGATTAAAAAATAGGAATGAATAAGCTCTATTGAAATTGACGCTTCAAAAATATCTTTTTCCTTTTTGCCTCCCGCGATGAAATAGCCATAATAAAAAAGAATCGGACGAATTCTTTTCCCGCCATTTAGGGTGAATGCTTTTAAATTTTTTAGCATCTCTAAATATTCCTTCGGCTTTTCTTCTTTTTTAGCTTGTTTAATCTCACTGTTGAAAAACTTATTTAATTCTTTGTCCGCTTTGCTTTTTAATTCGCCCAGTAAATATTCTTTTTGACACATAGATTATCTTATAAATTAATTTTCTTTTTTTATTTCTGCCTAATCGGCAACCACACTTTTACCGTTGAGCCTTTCCCTTCCCCCTCGCTATAAAATTCAATTTTGCCATGATGCGCTTTAACAATTTTCTTGACTATAAATAATCCCAATCCGCTTCCCGCCACATTTTTAATCATCGCTTCTTCGCTTCTTGTGAATTTTTGGAAAATTGTTTTTTGATCTTTTTTACTCAAACCTATTCCTGTGTCTTTTACGGTAATTTCCACATTTTTGCCACTCTTCTTGATGTCTATCTTAACTCCCCCTTTGTCTGTATATTTGCATGCGTTGTCAATTAAATTCATAAATATCTGTCGAGTATATCCTGGCTCGGCTTCAATCACGGGAATGTTTTTGCCTTTAGTGTTGAAATTTAAATAGAGTCCTTTTTTGTCATAATTAAATTTCAAAACGCTTATTGAATCTTCAATGGCTTTTTCTAAAGATACCTGCTTAAATTGAAATTTAAAAACCCCGCCTTCAAGCTCAAGGGAATCAAGCATATCGTTTGTGATGTTATTAAGCCGCTCCGCGCTAATGTAAATATCTTTCAGCATTTCCTTCTTTTTCTTTTTAGACAAATTGTCAAAACTGCCTTCACGCCACATAGAAATCATTCCCCTAATTGTTGTTAGCGGCGTTCTTAATTGATGTGAAGTGATATGCAAAAATTCATTTTTTACTTCTAGCAGTTCTTTTAATTTCTGGTTCGCTTTTTTCAGACTATTGTTTAATTTTTCAAGTTCACTCATTTGGGAATCTGTCTTTTTATAAAGTTCCGCGTTTTCAATGGACGCTCCGACATGAGAAGAAAATCCAAAAAGGATTTCTCTGTCTCTTTGCGTAATTTCTTTCTCCGGTTTTACACCGATAAAAATAAGAACGCCAATAACTCTTCCGCTGGAAAAAATGGGAAGAGAAATAAAAGATTTTGCCTTGATTAATTTTTGAATCATTTTACAGATATTCACGCTTACTGTCGGAGCTATAAAATCTTCCAGCTTGCTCCCGGTTTGCATTTTTTTTGTTTTGATTGTTTTAATTGTAAGATTATTTGTTTTAATTGATTCCGAATGTTTTTCAAATGATTTGCCTAATAACTTTTTGGCTTTTTTTACAATAGCTGATTCAGTTATCGCATAAGTGGAAACAGTTTTTTTATTTTTATTATAAAGAGTTAATACCCCTCCTTTATATCCTAGGTGCCTAAGATTATTAGGTATGCTGTCTACAACATCCTGCGCTATTTTTTTTGGATCAAGAGTTCCCGCTATTACATCATCGGATTTTAATAACGCTTCAAGATCTTCGTTTTTTTCTTTAAGATTGATATTTACATTTTCAAGTTTCTCAACATACCGATCTATTTTCTTATAAGTATCCTCCAATTTCGCCCTCGCCTTTTTTTCCTTCCTCACACTTTCTACCATTCCGCGACTAAAATATAAAAATGCCACTAAAACCCCTGATTTTAATAATTGCATTGTTATCTCATCTGTTAGAATAAGCAAATCTACCAGAAGAACAATTAAAATTATGACTATTAGAACTTGAGTCACAAGAGTTTTAACTCCCATTAGTTCGTGTTTTGTGATAGCGTAAGCGGTAAAACCAAGAAGAAAAATAGCTGAATAATCACCTATCCAATAAAGATGAACAATTTTAAAAAATACAGGAAAAATTATACCAAAAATAATATTAGCTAAATAAAATATAGAAATTCCAGCTAGCAAATATTCTATATTTACCTTTTTTTTAGACATACATTTTGTGTATTCCTTAAATAAGAGATACAAAGAAATACACATGAAGAAAAATATAATTCCAAAAAAAGGAAGTATTCCCTTGCCATAAATTATGGCTAAATCAACACCAACAAATTCCATTTCTCTAATTACCAAATTTGTGGATATTGTTACCAAAAATATAATCAAACCACTTAAAAATATGACTTTATTCAAAACTGAATATTGTTTTTCTTTGTTTAAATAAAAAATTATTAAAAAATAAAATGAGATAAATAAAAAAGGAGAAAACGACCAAGCAATTTTTAAAAATACTAATCCCAAATCAGGTGCCTGTTGCCCTACTAATCTGGCAAGATAAGCAAAATCAACCCACAAGAACATTGAAATCATCATTCCAAGAAATATTTTATTTAACTCACCTTTGCGATCATTATTATAAACTATGATAGCCAACCAAATAGTAATAAAATTGATAAGGAGAATTAATATTTTATTGTAAAATGGTAACTCTGTCATCATAATATTATTTCACCTACAAAAATTAAAAATGACCACAAGAAAAATTCCCCGCTATGGAGAATATAACCAAAATAATTTTTTCTTTTCGCCAAACCGTAACAATAAAAACTAAAAGGAACAGTAAAAATAAGCATTAGCATTGACCTTGAGAAAATATTTAGATAGAGAGAGAGAGTTAATAACATAACTACAGTAACTATGAAATTAAATACGGACAGGAATATAAAAGTTTTTTCTTTTCCCACCACAACAGGAAAAGTACGCAGCCCCTCTTTCTTGTCACTTTCAATATCTTTTATATCAAAAAAAACTTGTGTTAAAAATACTTTTAGAAATATGAATAGAAATAACAATAAGATATTAAGTGCTAAGCAGTTTGCCAAAGGAAAAGAATAATAAATTACCAAAAAGAATGGTATTGAAGCAAAAGACATAGAAACATATATATTTTTAAAAAAATATATATGTTTGGTAACTTTTTTAAAAAAAACAGTATAAAAAATTCCAAAAATTAGCAAGAGTAAACCAAAAATTGATGCTTTAAGATTACTAAAATAGATTAAACTTCCTATTAAAACGAAGGTTACAAAATAGATGATTAGAGGGATTTGATAAACATAAGTCTTTAGATATTTAGTTCTTTGAAAATTTGTTGAACAATCTATTTCTATTTCTTTAAAGCGATTATATATATAGGGAACATAAAAAAGTAAATAAGTAACAAACAAAACGTCCCAAGTTATTTGAATCTTTAATAAAATACTAGAAACAAAAATAATATTTACTGCTCCAAATGACTGAATATGACCACCATAAATAAATTCATTAAAAATCAATTTTAAAAAATTTTTTAAATTAAACATAAAGTTTATTAGTTTCCCTTTCTAACTTCTCTATTTAAAATTTCCGCCCTTTTTCTAGGGTCAGAAAACACATTAGCTTTATCTATTTTTTCCTTAGTTTCTTTTATTAAGCTTTCAGAAAATTTTCTGTATAAAGAAAATGGATTCTCGAAATTTTCGTTTAAAGCTTTAGCGCAATTATAACCACTTCTCATGGCAAAACTAATACCTTCTCCTGTACTAGAACTTATAAAACCAGCTGCTTCTCCAACAAGAAATATTTTATCATTCCCCAAAAAAATATCTTCTTCATTTTCAGGTCTTGACAAAATAGCAACTTCTTCTTTAAAAACATTACCTGCTATATTAAACTTTTTTAAAAAATTATTCTCTAGAATTTTCATTTTACTTTTTATATCGTTACCTTTTTCTAATGCAGAACCTAAAATTAAATTCTCTTTTTTTTGTATCATCCATGAATAAAAATCGGTTATTTTATATATGATAACGAAATAACCGATTTTTATTCATGG
>JAYEHC010000011.1:0-5697 GCA_034659355.1 Patescibacteria group bacterium
GATTGTAAAATAAATTTGATAAATTTATTTTACAATCCCCTTCCTTTTAAACTATTATAACACTGTTTTATAAATTCTTTCAAGTCTCCCGCACAAATCCTAAAAACAGATCTCACACATCAACCACTTTCCCTGTGCAAATTCACTCACATATTGGAATCCAAATAAGTTAAATAAGCGCTTTTTAGTAAAACAAAAACAACCCCTTGCGAGGCTGGTTTTTCCACTGGGTGGGCGCTGAGGGATACAGTTGGGAACAATTTCCCGGCGGTTTGGACGGGGATTTTGGAGAATTGGGAGAGAGTTGAGAAGAGGTTGGAGAGGGTGGAAAGGTTGATAAGATGAATTGTTATTCACATCTTAAAATACCAAATACAGAAAACTAAAAAAATTGACGAGATACTCGTAATATGTTATATAGAAAACGGTTCTTTAAAAACCAGGAGATGAGTAACAATGCAAGATATAAAATTTTCTAGATTTAATGCATGGACATATACGGAAAACCACAAATTGATACTTTATAATTCAATGACAGGAGCATTGGCTGTATTTGAAAAACCACAGTCTAATGAAGTATTGATTGCTTTAGAAGAAAATCAGGTTTCATTCATTCCAGCGAAACTTATAAGCATCTTAATAGAAGATGGCTATATCGTTAAAAATGGAATAGATGAGTTAAAGAAAATCAATGATTTGGTCAATGAACGACAAAATTTGACTGATGAATATTTCTTTTCAATTCTGCTAAATTTAGATTGCAACTTTAAATGCTTTTACTGTTTTGAATCGCATACTGGAGAATATTTAGACAACACTGTTTCACAAAGAATCATATCAATGATTGATAAGGCATCCAAATCTGCAAAAAAAATATCGGTAGATTGGTATGGAGGAGAACCGCTTCTTTCAATTGATAGATTGCGTTTTTTAAATAGTAAGTTTATGGAAATTTGTAGTGCGAATGGCATACAATACTGCACATCAATAACGACCAATGGCTATTTGTTAACACCTTCGGTAATTGAATATTTAAAAACTGTACCACTTTCTCATTTACAGATTACGCTTGACGGTCCAGCTGAAACTCATAATATTAGTCGGCCGTTAAAAAATGGAAATCCAACCTTTGATATTATTTTGAAAAATATCAAAACCGCGGTTGATCAAGGTATAGAAGTAATGGTAAGGGTCAATATCACGAAAATAAATATTGATCTGATACCTAAACTTTATCAAGCCATTGAAGATCAGGGACTAAAAAATAAAGTCCAGATTATGTTAAGACCAGTGGTTTCATCATCGGCGAATCCGTGTATGGAATATTGCTTATCTGAAAATGTATTAGCTGGCAAGGTAGCAGATATTTATAAGCAAATGGCTAAAAAGGGTTGGGTTATATTTCCCGATGTTGATAATATGCAATGTATGGGTTTCTGTCACGCTGAATTTCCGAGTAGATTTATTATAAACACTCAAGGAAATCTATATAAATGTGGAGAACTTTTTACTCCAGAGGAAGCGGTTGGCAAAATAAACGATAAGGGTGAATTAGTCTTGGATCAAAAGAAATCTAGGCAGTTTGTTGATAAAAATCCCCTTGATTTTCCAGAATGCAAAAATTGCAACATTCTACCAATATGTATGGGTGGATGTAGCATGAAAAGATTTTGGGGAGGAACAAATTGCTGTGACGAATTCAAGTATGCCTTGTCTAAATTTCTGGAAGTGTTAGTATTAAATCAATATGCTATAAATGGAGGTGATAAGCATAAAAAGAATTAGGAAAGCATCAATTAAAAAAGTTGTTGCGCCCACCAGTTCTACCAGCAAATGTTGCAGAGGTAGGTAAAAAGACTGTAACCAACGATAATATATTTATCGCTGAATTTTTTTATTTATCATAATTTGAGTTAGATGCTCTACTGCATTCTCTAATTTATCCATATATTTTCCATGCTGACCTTTCAAAAGTTTGTTTTTTTCAAGAACTATTTTCTCGCAAAAAATATCAAAATCCCACAAAATAAGATGCATTAATTCATGTACTAAAACTTCTTCTTCGTTTAAAAAAGGATTTTTAGTCAGCAATACAATCGCGGTTTTTTTCTTTAAATCAATTTTAATATCGCCACTCTGCTTATAATCTTTTCTTTTAAAATCTACTACTTCTAAAGATAATTTCCATTTATTTAAAAGAAGGTTTTCCTGCCATTTTTTTAATAAGCTATTTAGTTCTTTTAAATTCAAACCTTTCTTTTTAATACTTTGCATAATTTTATAAATTAATTAAAAAAAATTTATCCCCCTTCTTTTTGTACAATTCAAATAATAGCACAGGAAATATATTTCGTAAACTTCTTATTTCATTCTTAAAAAAGTTCGAAGATTTGTTATCTATACTAAAAATAACCCTTTAAATAAAGGGTTATTTTATTTGGTGGGCGCTGAGGGATTCGAACCCCCGACCCTCTCGGTGTAAACGAGATGCTCTAGCCAACTGAGCTAAGCGCCCGGACTCAACGAACAACTTATAACCGATAACTTTTGGCAAACTCAAAAACATCGTTAGTCGTCGGTTATTAGTTATGGGTTAATTTTGTGGGGCGTACAGGACTCGAACCTGTGACCATCAGCTTAAAAGGCTGTTGCTCTACCAACTGAGCTAACACCCCCCCCGATACTTTTTACTTGTTATTTATAGCACACTAATAAAAATAAGGCAACATTTTATATTATTTTTTCTCTTTTTCCAATTCCAGTGAAATAATTTTTGACACTCCGTCGTTTTGCATTGTTACTCCATACAAAACTTTGGCGTATTTCATCATTTCGCGATTATGAGTAATAACTATAAATTGCGTTTTTGAAGAGACTTCATTGGAAATTTTGGCAATTTTCTCTGAATTAGACTCGTCTAAAGCGGCGTCAATTTCATCAAGAACAGAAAACGGCGGCGGATTGTTGGAAATAATCGCAAAAAGAATCGCAACCGAGGTAAGAGCCCTTTCGCCGCCAGAAAGCATATTTAAACTGCTTATTTTCTTTCCCGGAGGAAACACCTCTATTTCAATCCCGGCAATTTTTTTCTCTCCTTCTTTATTTTCTCCGGTTTTCTCCGTTTCACTATTTTCTTCTTCGCTTTTTTCCTCTTGTTTAATAGAATATTTTACTGACAAACTTGCTTTTCCTCCGCCGAAAATAATCTTGAAATATTTATCAAATTCCTGATTTATTTTCTTGAATGACGACTTAAATATTTCTTCAACTTTTTGATCAAGTTCGCCAATCACTTTTCTTAATTTTTCCGACGCTTGTTCCAAATCATTTGACTGCGCCGATAAAAATTCAAATCTGTTTTTTGTTTCTTCGTATTCTTCAACAATCAAAGGATCAATTCCGCCAATTTGCTCCAGTTGAATTTTCAATCTTCTTATTTTCAATCTTGATTCTTCCTTGTCAAAATAATACTCGCTAGAACTTTCTTTATTTTCAATAACGCCATTCTGAACCCTGTTTAATAATTTCAGATCATCAAATTCATCTTTAATCTCATTCATTAAATCTTCCTTTCTAACCTCAAATTTTGCAAGTTCTATATTTATCTGATTTAAATTATCTTTAAATTTATTTAATTCATCCTGTTTAATTTGCAAACTTTTTTCCAGTTCAAAAAATGACTTTCTTTTTTCTTGCTCGGCATTATTTAAACTGCAAATACTGTTTCTTGCTTTTTCGTATTTCTTGTTTTGCTCCTTAATTTTAGCGATTGTTTTCTCTTTTTCTAATTTAATTTTTTTTAAATCACTGTCATCAAATTTAATCTTTGCGTTTTTTTGATTTACTCTCCCTTCTTTAATTTCTTCAGCAAGCGCTTCTATATCTTTTCTAACAGCAGTCCCTTCTTTTTTTATTAATTTAAAAATTTCCTCGTTCCCGCCCTGTTGCAATTTCTCGACAGAGGACTGTAACGAGTCGCACGCTTTATCAAAAAATTTGTCATACATAGAAATTATTCTGGAAATTTTTTCTTTGACATAGCCAAGATTTATCGGCACGAATTCAGGATTTTCAATTTTTTCTTTTCTTTCATTTTCAATCTGCATCCTTCCTTCCAGAATAGAAAGACTTTTTTGCAAATCGTTTATAACTTCCTGCAGTAAGGCTGTTTCTTTTTGCAAATCATCAAATCTCTCTTGATAATTTTCGCTGTTATTTTTATTTTGAGAAAGTTTATTTTTGATTTCTTCTATTTCTTTCAAAAGTCTATTGACAAATTTTCCCGCCTCCTCTTTTTCTATTCTATACTTTTCATTGTCTCCATTCAACTCGCTCCAGATATTTGAAAATAGCTTTTTTTGTTCACTTTTCAGTTCCTCTTCAAGACTTCCTCTTTTTTGAGCTTTATTCGCTTGCCTTTTTAAAGAATTTAAACGCGGTTCTATTTCGTTTAACAAATCCAGCACTCGTTGCAAATTTCTTTTTGTTGATTCAAGTTTGCTAATCGTCCGCTGTTTTTTAATTTGAAATTTTCTAACTCCAGTCGCTTCTTCAAAAATAATCATTCTTTCCGCTGGCGTTGCCACTAAAATTGAATCCGCCATTCCCTGATTAATAACACAATATCCTCTTTGACTTACTCCAGATTTTGCCAGCAATTCAACAATATCTATCAATCGCGCTTTGCTCTTGTTAATCAAGTATTCGCTATCGCCATTCCTAAAAAGCTTTCTTGTCAAAATAACCTCTTCGTAATCAAGAGGCATTTTTTTGTCGCTATTATCAAAATACAGTGAAACAAGAGCAACACTCATTTTTGATTTTTTATCGCTCCCGGTAAAAATCACATCTTCGCCTTTTTTCCCGCGCAGACTTTTAATGCTTTGCTCTCCTAAAACCCATTTCACAGCATCAGCAATATTGGACTTGCCCGATCCATTCGGTCCAACCACAGCCGTAATTCCCCGCGGAAAATTCAAAGTTGTTTTATTAGCAAACGATTTAAAACCGGATATTTCAAGTTTTTTTAGATACATTAAAAACGAGTTAAAAGTTGAAAGCTTTTATTTTACTTGTCTTAAAAACTTCTTTAAATCTTCAAAATTTCTGTTTCCAAAATCTATAAATTTAGTTTGTCTTTCGTTTTTATATATTAGACCTGCCATTATAGATCGTAAATTAAACTTATCTTCCTGATTTTCTGTTCCTTTTTTTAAACCATTTTTCTTAAAACATTCTCTGTGCAATTTCACACAACTCTTAAATTTTTCACTACTATTTTTTAAAGCACTATAAACAAGAGTGTCCATAGAACCCTTATCCTTATTGTTAGGCAATAAAAAAATCCCAAGATTAATTTTTTCAGAATCATTACAGTCAATACTTCCTATCTTGATTGGGATATTAAATTTATTTTTGTTAAATTTATTTTTAATTTCTTCAAATCTTTTTTCTATATTTTCTTCATCAGCATCAACTATAACAAGAAGGTATCTCAGATTTGATGGTGAGATCTTAACTAATGATTCTTTCATCTCATTAAATCCTTTAGATGGCGTAATACATAAATTATATTTTTCAGAAAATTCTTTAGTTAATTTTTTAATAACTTTAAAATCAAGATTTTCCCCTTCGCCTTCCACTATAATTTTACATTTTTCTAACATATTCTTATCTTAATTCAAGTTTATTATCAGA
>JAYEHC010000012.1:0-5676 GCA_034659355.1 Patescibacteria group bacterium
TTGAGGGATATTGCTATATGCTGAAAGTTTTTTCAAGACAAGATGGTGTGAAGATGAAATGAAATTAGAAAGGTTATTTATTTACAAGCGCTAAATACTAGTTTGTCGCAAAAAAATAATTCCACCATCTCTTATAATTAGGCAATTCTTTGCTATTGTCAGCTTTCTCTTCAATTTCATTATCACTGTCTCCCGCTTCAATCATAACCACCAAATTTTCCCCTTCTTTTCCTAAATTAAATCTCTCTCGCGCCTGCGTCTCTTTGTATTCACTGGTTTTGCAATATTCAACCAATTGCGATAATTTATAATTGTTTTCCTCAAGAGAATTTATATCTCCTTTTAAAGAATCTATTTCCTTTTGAATTTGATACTTTCTGTAAAATTCCCTGCCCAAATTTGTTCCCAAAAAAATCACGACTAAAACGCTAACTAAAATAAACAGCTTGAAAGAAAACACTTTGCTCGCCAAACCGCTTTTTTTTCTTTTCTTGATAAGCATATATTTGCCTTATTAGATGTTTACTGCTATACTTGTTTTATTGAGTGTGACGCATTATCTAATTCATAATTTAAACACTCTCTTTATGAAGAAGAAGAAAATTTATAATGTTCTTAAATTCATTACCGTAAGTTTAATAGCTTTAAGTCTGCTAATTTCTTTAGTGTTGCCAATATTTTTCTACTAAGCGCTTGTAAAGAAATAACATTTTCTAAGTTTGCTCAGCTTTATGCCTTATTGGTTTGAAAAAAGTTGAGGGATATTATTATATGTTAAAAACAGTATTTCTTACTGTTTTTTTTAATTTATCAAAATTTATCCTTTCATTAAAAACAAACAAAACGCCGACAGCGTATCTTTGTCCTTAATCTTTCCTGCTTTAATTATTTCTTTAACCTCCGAAATTTTAAGTTTTCTTAATTTTATTCCGCCTTCTTTTTCCAAATCATCTGGTTCTTGCTCACCAAAGAATAAATCCTCTGCTAAAAAAACATGCGCTTTTTGATCCGACTTTCCATAATTAGAATAAAACCAGCCAAGCTTTTTAAATTTTTTTGCGGTTATTCCCGCTTCTTCTTTTAATTCTCTTTTTGCCGCCATAAATGGCTTTTCATTTTTTTCTATTGCCCCAGCGACAACCGCAAGCAATTTTGATTTTATTGTATATCTATATTGCTCAACAAAATAGAAATAATCGCCCTTCTTTGCAATCACAATAATATAATTTTCCCCTTTGAAAATATAATACTTATGCTTTTTTCCATTCGGCAACACAAAATCCTCTTCAAGAACTTTAAAGTATTTACATTTAAAAGCGATTTTTGATTTTATCGTCTTCCAATTTTTCATTTTTGTTTTATTAGGACTTTTTCACTTTTGACTTTATAAACTTTCAACTAATTTCTTAGATATCTTTCTTAGATATCTAAATTTTTCACTTTCTTTGCGTGAGTTTGAATAAATTTTCTTCGCGGTTCTACTTCGCTTCCCATTAGCGTTTCAAAAATCAGATCCGCCGCTTCCGCGTCTTCAACGGAAACTTTTTTCATAATGCGACTCTCCGGATTCATCGTCGTTTCCCACAACTGGCTCGGGTTCATTTCACCAAGACCTTTATATCTTTGAATATTTATTCCTTTCAATTCTTTATTTCCCTCTTCCGCTTCTTCGTCTTCTGCTTGCTTTTTAGTCCCCGCTTTTATTTTTTTCTCTTGAACCTTCAATTGAAAAAATTTAATCGCTTCTTCTTTTTCTTCTTCCGTAAAAACATATCTGAATTCTTTTCCCGCCTGAATTTTGAAAAGCGGCGGTTGAGCGATATAAATATGTCCTTCTGTTATCAGTTTTTCAAAATGTCTATAAAATAAAGTCAGTAGCAAAGTTCTGATATGCGCGCCGTCAACATCAGCGTCAGTCATAATAATCACGCGATTATATCTTAATTTAGAAATATCAAATTGGTCGCCGACTCCCGCGCCCATTGCAATGACCAAATTTTTGATTTCATTTGAAGTAAGCATCCTGTCCAATCTCGCTTTTTCCACATTTAAAATTTTTCCGCGCAAAGGCAAAATCGCCTGAAAAGCTCTGTTTCGTCCCTGCTTCGCGCTCCCGCCCGCGCTGTCTCCCTCAACAATATAGAGTTCGCAATTCTCCGCTTTTCTCTCAGAACAATCCGCCAGCTTGCCTGGCAAAGTCATTCCTTCCAAAGCGCCCTTTCTAATAATTGTGTCCCGCGCCGCCCTGGCCGCTTTTCTCGCTTTGGCGGTTAAAATACATTTGCCCAAAATCGCCTTAGCGTCATTTGGATTCTTGTCAAAAAATTCTTCTAACGCGGAGGACATTACGCTAGCAACAATTGATTTCACATTTGCGTTCCCCAACTTTCCTTTTGTTTGACCCTCAAACTGCGGGTCTTTTATTTTGATATTGATTACCGCCGTCAATCCTTCTAAAACATCGTCACTCGTCAAATTATCGTCTTTTTCTTTGATATACCCTTTCTTTCTGGAAAACGAATTGAAACTTCTTGTCAACGCGGATTTAAATCCCGCCACATGCGTTCCGCCATCAACGGTATGGATATTATTTACAAAAGCGAAAATATGATCTTTATAGCCATCGTTATACTGCGCAGAAATTTCTGTCAGAACTTCATCTTTTTCCTGTTCCACATAAAACGGCGTTTGATTTTTTATCTCTTTGCCTTGATTAAGATGCCGCACATAAGAAACCACTCCGCCGTCAAAATAGAATGAGTAAGATTTTTTCTTCTCTTCATTTCTTGTGTCCGCTATTTTTATTCTGACACCTTTGGTTAAATACGCTTGCTGTCTCATTCGGGAAACAATTTTATCCCAGTCAAAATTTATCTCGTCAAAAATCGTCTTGTCTGGCTCAAAAATAATTGTCGTCCCTGTTTCTTTTGATTTTCCAGTTGACTTTACATTCGCTTTTGATTTTCCAGTTTTAAATTCCTGTCGCCAAATTTTCCCGTCTCTTTTCACTTCGGCTATCAAAGAACTGCTCAAAGCGTTAACAACGCTAATTCCCACACCATGCAATCCACCTGAAACTTTATATCCTTCTCCGCCAAATTTCCCCCCCGCGTGCAAAACCGTCAAAACTGTTTCCAGTGTTGATTTCTTTGTCTGCGGATGTTTCTCTACTGGAATTCCCCGCCCATTGTCGCTGATTTTTACTTTATTGTCCGGTAACAATTCTATTTCTATTTGATTGCAATACCCCGCCATCGCTTCGTCAATGGCGTTATCCACAACTTCCCAAATCAAATGATGCAATCCTTCAACTCCTGTTCCTCCAATGTACATTCCTGGTCTTTTTCTTACAGGACTTAATCCTTCCAAAACCTGAATTTGCTTCGCGCCGTATTCTGATTTTTTCACAGATTCCTTTTTGCTTGTTTTAGCCATAAATTTAAATCTATTACTATTTATTATCACTCTCCCATTATACACTAAAAAAGCGGATCTTTCAAGAGCTGAAGAAAATAAAAGCGCAAAAGTCCAGTCGGAAAACCGGAGCTAATAAAATTTTATTTAAAATAAAACAGGGCTATTGCCAATTAGGCTCTGCTGATTTTCATCTATTTTTTATAAGAAAAGATAAATTTAGAAATACTTTAAAAAAATAATTTAGCTTATTTTGCTGTCCCGTCGCAGTCTCCCGATAGGAGACTGCAACGAGAAAACGCGCAATCCGCCGCAGTCCTCTATCGAGAGACTGCAGCGAGGCGGAATTTAACTTGTTTTAAATAATCCTGCCCGAAAATCCCCCTAGCCCCCTTTTACAAAGGGATAACAATTGGGGAAAATCAGCAGAATCTAGTTATTTTCAAAAATAAAAAAACCGCTCTATCAAGACGATAGCACGGTTTTTTGATGTTGTAAATCCGGAGATTATAGCTTTAAGTCGTTGACTACATCTTCTACGCTACTTTCTTCTTTTCTTGGTTCTTCTTTTTTATCCTCTCTTCTATCGCCTCTGGTACTGCCTTCTGGTTCAATAATCTTGAAGTTAACTCGAGCATTGTTCTTTGCTCCGATAACTCTCAACAAAGTTCTAATTGATTTTGCAGTTGAACCTTGTCTTCCGATAACTTGACCCATATCTTCCTGATTGATTTTAAGAGAGATAAGAACGCCCATTTCATCAACAGTTCTTTCAAGCTGTACATCATCGGGATGATCAACGATAGCTCTGACTACGTATTCTACGAAGTCTTTGTCTTTTGTATCTTCTGATGTCATTTCTGATTTTCCTCATTGGCTTTCAGACAAATTTGTCTACTTAAATAAACATCTAAAATTGCCTGAAACCGATTAACTGATTTTCTTATTCTAAACACAGTTAGTTTGACTTTCGACCTTTTATTTTATTTGTTTATCAAATAAAATATATCATCATCAATTGCCAACTGCTTCATAATTATATAATAGTAAATTTAATTGTCAATGCGTAATTACTTTTCTTCTGTTTTCTTCTCTGTCTTATCTTTCACTTCTTCTTTTTTTATTTCCTCTTTCGGACTTATAGGCTCCTCTGCTTTTTTCTCTGTTTTCTGTTCTGCTTCTTTTTCATCTCTTTTTTTCTTTTTTGGTCTCCACGCGACTATCTTATCTCCCTTAATAACTCCGGCATCAACTAAAAAATTATGAACTGTGGCTGAAGGCTTTGCGCCTTTTGAAATCCAATACTCAATCCTTTCTTGTTTGAAAACTTTTTCTTTTGTGTGCGGATTGTAATAACCAAGTATCTCAATAAACTTTCCAGTCGGGGATCTGCGCGCGTCAGCAACAGTCACTCTAAATTGAGCTTTGTTTTTTTTCCCAACTCGGCTTAATCTTATCCTAAGCATAATTATGTTTCTTAACTGATTAGCAAGTACTTCAATATAATAGTTTATATTTTTATTTATGTCAAATACAAATAGAATGAAATATGATAAAATATATAAAAATAAAAGATGCATCTTAAGATATGTCTTTTATAATTCCCCTCCCAAATCAGGCAGACAGTTTGGAGAGAGATTTTACCAAAGTTTTCAAACTAAAATTTTGAAAGTTCTGGCAAAAATATGCCGGCCTGATTTGAAAGGATAATATTTATTTTTTTATCGTTGACTCCATACTCCTGTGTGGAACCTTTTGTGATTTCGCCTCCGAATTTACTAAACTCCGAAGCCTGCCCCGTACTTGATTTATTATAGTTCGGGGCTTTTCTAAATCTACCTTTTTTGTCGTTAGCTCCATGCTCTATACTACTTATTGGCTCCATACTCCCGTGTGGAGCCTTTTGTGATTTCAAAAAGATAAACTTGGAAAAAATTGGGAAAGTTTTAGGTTTTTTACCAAGGTACTTTCCCTAAACCTTTTTGGACGATTAAGGCCGTCCTTCCTCAGAGCTCATCATGCATTTCGACGAGCTCCTCCTCTGATAAGGATTCAAGATTAGCGCCTTGCCTCTTGGCAAGAGCTTCTAGAATCCTGTCCTTCTTCTGTTGTTGAGCGACTTTCTGCTCAGCAACCGGGACCGTTTAATTAATTGTGTCTGGGGCTTCTTCATTTTTTGTTATTTTTCTAAAATATTTGTAATTTATTACCGGATATTTCATAAAGTTTTTTTCTTCAAATTCTTTAATAATCATAAACAGA
>JAYEHC010000013.1:0-4154 GCA_034659355.1 Patescibacteria group bacterium
CGCCATATGTGAAAGTTGACGCTGACCATTCTTGATTTCCAACCGCTATTGTTCCGGTAGCGCAAGTCATTGCCGCAGCAGAAGAAACCTGAGGATCCATTATAGTATTTCCCGTATTTGTTACCTGCGTTGATACAGGGGAGGCTCCCGAATCATTTCCCAGTCCCATATTTCCATACGCGATAGTCGCAACGACATCCAGAGCGTTGAGAGAATCCAGCGTAATAATATCCGTGTCCGGAGTACCAGCGCCTCCGCCATCAGTTGGCGTTAATTGACAAGACCACTCGGCAGGCTCAGCAAAAAATTGCACATCAAAAGTGCAAGTGTAATCTTCTGTAATAGTACCTGGATTAGAAGGAACGCAATTCGCGTCGCCCGATAAAGTATAGTGCGTATTATCATTGTCAGCCGCGCCTGCTCCAACCGATGTCCTATATAAAATCGCTTCAACTGAATCAATATCTTCATATCCATTATTATCCGTGACTGTCGCAAAACAAACAACTTCCGTGGTTATGTTTTCAGTTAAAGTTATATTTGTTGCGTCACTGTCAATGCTCGCCGCGCTGGCGACAGGCGATGCATTTGTTACGGTTACGGAAGTATCGGAAGTATCAGCTTGAGCTTTTTCCGCGGTTTTACTTGGCAAAAAACTGCCAGACGAAAAAGCAAGTCCAGTGATCATCATTATAACCGCTATTCTTTCGGATGTTTTTTTAAAAATCCTTTTTGTTTTTATTTTCATAGTTTTTGATTATTGATTACTAATTGCCCTCCAAATACCAATTATATTAAAAACGATTTAAACTAATCAGTCTTATTTGCTATTATTATAGCATATTTTTTATGACCCCGCAATAGCCGTAAAGGTATTAGATCCAGTACATGCTCCGTCAACGCCGGTTGCCGGTATTGCTATTCCCCAAAAAGAATTATCCGTGACTGGAGTGGTGGTCGTCGGTTTTGGAAGATTTAAATCTATTGTTGCAGGCGTTCCTGTCAAAGCAGTTCCAGCGCCATATGTGAAAGTTGACGCTGACCATTCTTGATTTCCAACCGCTATTGTTCCGGTAGCGCAAGTCATTGCCGCAGCAGAAGAAACCTGAGGATCCATTATAGTATTTCCCGTATTTGTTACCTGTACCGATGTGGGAGAGGCTCCGGAATTAGTTCCCAGTCCCATATTTCCATACGCGATAGTCGCGGCGACATTCAAAGCGTTAAGAGAGTTCATTGTAATCGTGTCGGTGTCCGGAGTACCAGCGCCTCCGCTATCGGATGGCGTTACCTGGCAAGTCCATTCGGCGGGCTCGGCAAAAAACTGAACCGAGAAATCGCAAGTATAGTTTTCCGTAGAATCAGATCCTCCTGAAGGAACGCAATTCGCGTCGCCCGATAAAGTATAGTGCGTATTATCATTGTCAGCCGCGCCTGCTCCGACCGATGTTCTGTATAGCTTTGCCTCAACCGATGTAATATCCGCGAAGCCGTTGCTGTCCGTAACTATTGCCGTGCAAGAAACTGTTTTAGTGGTATTTTCGGTCAAAGTTATGCTTGCCGCGTTGTTGTCAATGCTGACCGAGCTGGCGACAGGGAGAGTGGCAGATGGAGTATAATAAACAGTAACTTGCACATAGTCCACTTCAATTTGTTTGGTTAATTTATTATTAAATCCTTCTATTTTAATCATAAAATTAGCGTCACTAAATTCGCTTACGGACCATGAACGCCCCCAAGTGTCTGTTGCGCCGCCTTCCGTGTAAACAATGAAGCTTTTTGAAAATTCGCCTGAATCGGGGCTTCGTTTCGCGGAAGTATAACTTGATCCGTTATCCCATGAAAGATAAGTGTTAAGGTAGCCATTGCATAAAAAATGAGTTTCTTTAGCTTCTATATTAACTTGAATGCCATCAATAGAGATTGCGTCTGCAGGGATGCCAAAATTAAAACCTGAAAGAGTGCCTACGACAGTGCCCGTAGAACTATGAATAGCAATATTTGTGTCATCACTTGCTAAATTTGTAGCAGTCCATCCTGATGTCCATGAAGTATTTGTCGCTGTCTCGGCTGTTTTAACTCCTGTGTCAGCGGCTAGGACGTTTTTCGTTTTTGGCGGAAATTCAAGATTTTTCCAAACCTGCGGCCACCCCGAGAAAATCCACGAAGAAATAAGGGTAAAAACAAAAACGGCTTTTAATATTTTTTTAATTTGTCTCTTTTCTTTTCTCATTTTTTTAAGCTATAAATATTTAATTAAACTAAAAATTCTATGCTTATAGTATAGCATATTTTTTTCTATAGTATAACCGTAAAATTTTTTGATTTGGAACAGGTATTTAACAAACAACGATTTTGGAGTATAATAAAAATATTATTAAATAATAAAAATAGTATTATGAATTGCAAAAAATCTTTAAGATTGCACAAAGAAAAAGGAGGGAAATTGGAAATTAAGAGTAAATTTAAGCTTGAAAATAAAGAGGATTTGAGTATTGCGTATACTCCCTGCGTTGCCGAGGTTTGCAGAGTAATTGCAAAAAACAAGAAGCTGGCCAAGCAATACACAATCAAGAAAAACACTGTGGCGGTGGTTTCAAACGGAAGTGCTGTTTTAGGTTTAGGAAACATTGGAGCGGAAGCCGCGATTCCCGTGATGGAAGGAAAAGCGATTTTGTTTAAAGCGTTTGCGAACATTGATGCGTTTCCTATTTGTCTGGATGAGAATAATCCTGACGAGATTGTTAGAATTATAAAAAGCATCGCGCCCGTATTCGGCGGAATTAATTTGGAAGACATCGCCGCCCCAGACTGTTTTTATATAGAGAAACAGCTTCAGAATATCGGCATTCCCGTAACGCACGATGATCAGCATGGCACGGCGGTGGTTGTTATGGCAGCGTTTATTAATGCCGTTAAAGCGTTAAATAGAAAAATGTCTTTATTGAAAATTGTCATTGTCGGAGCCGGAGCGGCAGGCACTGCTATTGCTGAAATGCTTGCGCGCGAATTCAAGTTGAAAGACATAATAGTTTGCGACAGCAAAGGAATAATAAGTAAAAGCAGGACAGATTTAAACTTTGCCAAAAAACAATTATTAAAAATAACCAATAAAGAAAATATTAGCGGGAAAATGGAAGACGCTCTTGCCGGAGCAGATGTATTTGTCGGAGTTTCCAAGGGAAATATCTTAAGTCAGAAAATGATCAAAGAAATGAATGAGCGGCCGATTATTTTCGCGATGGCAAATCCGATTCCTGAAATTATGCCAGACTTAGCAAAAAAAGCAGGTGCCGGGATAATCGGTACGGGTCGAAGCGATTTTCCAAACCAGATCAACAATGTGCTCGTTTTCCCAGGTCTATTTCGAGGCGCGCTAGATGGCGGTTTTACAAAGATAACTGACAAAATGAAATTTATCGCGGCAGAAACGATTGCTGATTGCGTGAAGCATCCAACTCCGAATAGAATCTTGCCGAGCCCGCTTGATAAAAGTGTCGCGAAAGCGATCGCGCGAAATATTGTAAAGAAATGCTAGATGTTTTAAAATTATAAATATTGTATTTTCAAGTTATTCAAAAATTTTATATCTTACAATTTAATTAGATATATAAAAAGGTAGAACTCGAAAGCTGTTTCTGTTGGTAAATTAATAAAATCAACTATGCAAAAAATACACAACAAACTTGTCAGAAATAAAATCCCGCAAGCTATCAAAGAAAATCAACAAATTCCAATCGTTAGAAAATTGGATGATAATGATTTTGTCAACGAGCTTCTTAGAAAATTGGAAGAGGAAATACAGGAAGTAATCGGGGCTAGAAATGACAAAGAAGAACTGACAAAAGAAATAGGCGATGTTTATGAAGTGATAGACGCTATCATAGATCTGTATAAATTAGACAAAAACCTAATACTGGAACTGCAAAAAAAGAAAAAACAAGAAAGAGGAGGATTTGAAGAGAAGATATATTTGGAAAGCGTGGAAGAATAGCAAAAATCAAAATGGCTGATAACCGCTTTAATAGTTGCTTTAAATAAAACAGAATAATTATATTCTGTTTTATTGTTTTCTTCATTTGGCGGAAGAGGCGGGATTTGAACCCGCGAGGCCATTGCTGACCTACTGCTTTTCGAGAGCAGCGCTTTCAACC
>JAYEHC010000013.1:4254-5661 GCA_034659355.1 Patescibacteria group bacterium
TTATTTTCTCCGCAATTTTGTTGACCTGCTTGATAACCTTGGTAATTTCTCTTTCGCTCAAATTTGTCAACTTTCTATTTCTCATTACAATCTCACCGTCTATTATTGAATCCGTTACAGCGCTTCCGTCTGTGTTGTAGACTAAACTTGAATAAATGTCGTAAGCGGGAACCAATCCGACTTTTTCAAAATCAACAAAAATCATATCCGCTTTTTTTCCAACTTCCAACGAGCCAATTTCTTTGTCTAAGCCTAAAACTTTTGCGCCGTCTATCGTTACCATTCTAACTATTTTCTCGGGATAGATATTATTTTTATTTTCGCAGTAGTCTCCGTCGCTATCGCATTTTCCAGCCGCGAAAGCGATAAAGTTTATTTGGTCAAACAGATCAAGGGAATTGCTACTTCCCGCTCCGTCGGTTCCAACGCCAAGAGTTAAATTATAACTCAGCATTTTTGTGATTGGAGCGGTGAACCCGGAAAGTTTAAAATTGGTTTTTGGATTTAAGGCGATTCCAATCTCCGGATATTTTGAAATAATTTTAAATTCCTCATCTGTAAAATTAACCGCATGCGCCATAACTATTTTATCGGTGAGCAAATCTGAACCAGCAAGCATTTGCAAAGGCGTTAAATTGTATTTTTCAATAAACTTGCTTTTCTCGTCTTTTCCTTCTTCAATGTGAATATGTAAAAAAATATTATTATCTGAGATTACTTTTTTTATTTCGTCCAATTCGCCTTTTGAAAAATTAATCAACGGGTTTGGCGCGATTGAAAAACTGATTCTTGAAAAATTTTTATTACTGTTTATAAATTCCTGATCAATTTTCAGCCCATTTTTTTCAAAACTAAAAGGAATGTCAACCACGGCTCTCATCCCCGTCTTTTTCACAGAATCAACAAGCGCCTTTTCAAAAAAATACATATCATTAAAAGTCGTCGTTCCTGATTGAATCATTTCTATTTCTCCAAGAAGCGCTCCTTGATAAGCCTCATCTTCAGATATTTCTTTTTCATAAACGCTTGTGTTAGAAATCCAATCCGTCAGCTTAGAACTATCATCAGCGCCGCGAAACAAAGTCATCACCGTATGTGAATGAGCATTGATAAGTCCCGGCATCACAATCTTTCCTTCAGCGTAAATTACTTCCCGCGAAGTATAATCATGTTTGCCATTTCCCATTCCAATAATCTTACCTTTTTTAATCGCTATCCAACCATCGTCAATAACATCCGCTTGTTCATTCATAGTTAAAATAGTAGCGTTTTTAATTATTATCTCGGCATTATAGTATTCTTTATTATCCGTATCTTGCGTGAAAAAAAACACGGCAAAAATTGTTACCGTCGCCAGCAAAGATAAAATTATAATTTTTTTACTGAGAGAAACCATATTTTAAATTA
>JAYEHC010000014.1:0-5575 GCA_034659355.1 Patescibacteria group bacterium
TATAAATTAAAAAATTATAATTATTGTTATATCTCACAATTAAGTTTATTTGTTTTATTTTTTGCGCACCTGATATGTTTAATTAATAATTCGAAATATAACAAAATGGTAAAGATCATTGTTATTACAAATATCCCATACAATATTTTGCTCTGAATAACAGTATTATATACAAAAGTTCCTAATACAACAAAGGCTACAAATGGACATATAAAACCCCATTGAGTAATATAAAAATCTTTGAAATGATTATTTTTGAAATAATTATTTAGTAAGAATAATCCAAACAGCAAATACCATATTTCAAAAGCAAAAGAAATTCCAATTACAATATAGAAGTAGTAATCAAGATGAAATCCATGATGTGCTTCTAAGTAGTGTCCTAATCTGAAAAAGCTGATTGCAAAAAGAGTTACATTTGGAATAACTATTAAAAAACTTGGTAAAAATTGTTTTTCAGGTAATCCCTGTTTTGCAAAATGACTTTTGAATAGAACAATTAGTTTGATTAAGAACAAGAATAATCCCATTGATAGTGAAATAAGACTTAAAAACGCAGCGGTATTCGCAATTGATGAATCTTTTGACATTGCTGCAATTCCAGTGCCAACTGTTGACAGCATTCCTAATAAAAATGGATGAAGAAGCCAGCCAAAATGTATTTTTTCAATATCAAATCCTTTTATAAATGAGATCGCTAAAAGCTTTATCTCGGTATACAAAATCAAGATAAATAAGATTAACCAAAAAATCATAGCGGGTAGGAAAAGACTTTGGAAATTATCGGACATTACCGGTAAAAAATATCTTATTGGTCCGATAAATAAATTCATTGTCATCAAAAGCGAAATGAACGGAGCTAAAATTGAAGCATTTTTTAGCGGGTCATTTACTAGAGTTTTTAAATTTCCATCTTTTATCCATTTGTATAATTGTATGCTAAACCATATCGTAAGAATAAAATGAATTATTGAAAAAATAATCATTACAAATTCAAGGGAATAAAAATATCCTGCCATAAAATTTGTAAATCCGTTTTCCCATAATTGAGATCTCGTTATAAGCCCTTTTCCGTGTTCAGTTGTATATTGCATTAAAACAAAGGGCATAACAGCTATACCCCCCGCACCTAATGAAGCTAGAAATACTAATGGTGAAAATTCTTTTTTCATAGTTATAAATTAAAAGTTGTAATTATTATATAAAGTTTTCTTTAATTTTAAAATTGTTTTCGAAACAATAGCAGAGAAAACACCTTACTTCTTAAAGCCCACCAAAAACATTTTAAAAACAAATTTTTCAAAAATATGTTTCTTAACACTTCAATGTATGAAAAGTTTTTGCGTAATGAAATGGAGCAAAATATGGGAAAGCATTTGGCATTAGCCAAGCACAAACCACATACTTTTTATTATTGGATGTATCGCTCTTTTAAGCGTTAGCTTGCTGGCTGATAATCCAGCAAAATAAAATACTTTTAGAAAGCGGGGAAACTTGTGTCTCCCCATCATTACGAATCTCTTCGGTGGGCGACTTTCCTTCTGCGAACAAGATCCGTAAGGTATTCTTCTTTCTCTTTTTCGTTCATTTCCAACATCGCTGACATATCTATATCCAGCGAAGGATGAAATTCATCCTTGCGGATATAAAGACGATGCCAAAAAAGCAAGATGTATCTGTTCCAAATACGCCGTTTGATTTTTTCCGGGTTTACATCAAGCCACCAGGAATTACGAACCTTTTTATGCCGTTTCATAGCAAATTCCTCCTTTGTTGTTTGGTTTTACTAGCCTCCTAAAAGTATTTTATTTAAAAGAGCAATATTTCCGATAACATATGCACTTGATACGAAGTGGGCAGGTCAAGACGAGCAAAGCGAGTTTTGAGCTAGACATTCCGCATAAGCAGCTATTATGCGCTGTCGCAGAGCGACAAGTATAACAATACTAATAAGCGCGGACATTATGACGCCAAGCGGAGCGATAGCGTCATAACTGATTTATATGCGAATATGTAGTATTATTTACCTGTTATTAATATAGCACAAATTTTATGGAATTGACAGAACTTTTGGAGAAAATTGAAAACGAGCTGAGACTTAGAAATTATAGCAAAAAGACCATTAAAAGCTATTTGATTTGTCTTGCGAATTATTTTCGTTATATAAAAATAGTTAATAAAAATCCTGATATAAACATAATTAAAAAATATTTATTAGAGAAGCAAGACAGGGGACAACCTATCGCTGGAGTGCGTCTCTTTAGAGTGCATAGCCGTGAAAATATCACCGAAATATATTTTTCAAAACGCGTGGTGATGTTACGCTTTGCCTGTTTTCACGCGGGTTGAAACCCGCACTCCGGGGTAAGATTAAAACCTGCGTTTCGGAGCATACTATTATTATATCACATTCTCATTCAAAAACACCCCCGATTTCTCGGGGTGTTTTTTGATTGGGGAAATAATTTTTAGTATTATTTCCGAACCGCCGATTTTAAGCTATCGGAAAACTGTGAGGTTATCTTGCTTTTCCGGTAACTAAAAAATTCTTAAAATAGCTTTTCTCTTTTTCAAACTCATTTAAGTCAATACTCATCATTTCTATTTTAGTAACATCGCCATTTTTATCATAATCCATAACTATATTTTTTTGCGCGTCGGAATCAACGCTTTTTTTGTTGCTGATTTTTATAGTCATTATTTTTGCTTCTTTGTCATAATATATTTTTGGCATAGTTTTAATAATATTTGCTTATTTTTGATGTGTCTATAATGGTAATTACTTTTATAATTCTTCTTTCTTTTTCACAAATTATCATCAAGAGATGATCCGCTTTCAATGTTTCGTTATAGTAAATTTTCTTGATTAAAAATCTTTTATTATTTTGAGATGATTTATCTATTTTGTCAGGATAATGGATTGCGTATTTTAATTCTTTTTCGTTTATATCCCTTTCTTTCGCTCGCTCTGTAGAATGTTTTGTAAAAACAATTTTCATTTGTAGAAATTATTCCTCTGATTTTATTATACGAAAATAGAAGACAATGTCAAGAACTGAACTGACGACCTCCCGATTTATTGCGTATATCGTCATAGAGACGCCGATTTATCGCGTCTCAACCACGCGCGAGAATATTCATTATCATATCGCGTACATTTTCTGAACTAAGTTCCGAGATTTCGGAACTTAGTTCAGAAAATGTTCGGAAACAAAACCCAGAGTGCATCTCTTTTAGAGCGCGAATTGCTAGTTGCTGAAGTGCGTCTCTTTAGAGTGTGTAATCGTGAAAATATCACCGAAATATATTTTTCAAAACGCGTGGTGATGTTACGCTTTGCCTGTTTTCACGCGGGTTGAAACCCGCACTCCGGGGTAAGATTACCCGCGTTTCGGAGCAAGGTTAAAACCTGCGCTCCAGAGTATACTCTTTCGCGGGAACCAGTTTGTAACTGGTTTCCAATGTTTCCCAAGCAGACGACATTATTGCATCTTCAAAACACAGGGAACTGGTTAAAAAAACCAGTTCCCGCAAGAGAAGGCTCCAGTCAGAAGACTGGAGCCAACGAACTCCGACTGAAACCAACGAATACCAATGCTTAAACTTATTCTTCCTTTTTCTTCGGCCAGTAATACCAAGCGATGCCAGCGATAATTACTAAAGCGATAAACCATAAAAGATATTCTAAATATCCGCTTCCGGCAACTTTGCTTTCATCTTCAGTGTCAGCATCTTGAGCCGCGCCTTCGTCTTCAACATTCTCGTCCGTTTTATCTTCAGTTTTATCTTCAGTCTTATCTTCTTCTGTTTCATCTTCTTTATCTCCGGACTCTTCCTCAGTTTTACCTTCAATATTATCTTCGCTTTCTTCTTTCGCTTCGTCTTGAACTCCGCCGACTCTTCCGGAAACATCTTCTTCTTCGGTTTCATAACTTTCGGTCGTATCTCCGCCAGACGCTTCCGCGCTTCCGGTAAATGTATCAAAAGATCTTTCAGCGAATGACGCGACTTCCGCTTCCTCTTCCGCTGTTAAAGGAAACGCTTTCTGGCAATAAATTTCATTTATCTTTTTCTTCGTGGTGATATAAACATAACCAGTCGCTTTGTTGTGGCTCCAAGGGCTAAGAATATCTCCCAGGTATTTTTCTTGAAATTCGGAGACTGCGTCAAAGTCAGCTTGCTCGTAAATTCCATTTACCGCAAGATTTTCTCCTTCAAATTCATTCAGGAATCGTTCCAGTTTTTCCACTTCAACAGGATTGTTGTCAGCGCCCAGTTTGATATATTCCAACAAATAGTTACATTCCTCTGGCGGAGCTTCTGTTGTTTCGCCTTTTACTTCGCCTTCCGGTTCAGGCGTTTCTTCAAAAACATAAGATACTTCTTCTCCAACCACTTCATCGCTTCCGTTTCTGTCCGCGACGGGACGGAAATAATAAGTGATGCCGTCCGTCAAACCGGTAATCATAACTTCGTGTTCTTTATACATACTGCTTGACTCTTCATTTTTAGAATCATAATCATATTCCGGCGCCTCGCCAAGATTGCCTTCTTCTATTGAATTGACTCCATAGACAACTTGATTAGTCGTCGTTACATTTGTATCCCAGCTTACCAACGCTTTTCCGTCTCCAAGATAAGAAACTTTCTCGTTCGTGATTTTGATGATCGTAGAAGGAGTCCAGCCTCCGCCTCCGCCCGTGCTACTACCTCCGCAATTTTCATCAACGCTTCCATTGCAATTATTATCTAGACCATCATTGCAGATTTCATCTTGAGGCGTAACTTCTCCCTCGCATTCTCCCCAAGCGCTATTAGTGCAAGTTTGTTCTCCCGCATGGCAAATTCCAACTCCTTCCGTTCCATCGGGACCAGTGTAGCAAGATTCTGTGTCGCCGTCTTCGCATTCAGGAGGTGCTAGCTCTTCATAATAATTCAAAAAGTCAATCTCAGTTTTGTCTTCGCCCGCTGTTAAATTAAAATAATAAAAAGTGTTGTCAGGCGGATAAGTCTGTGTCCAGTTTTCCTGAGTTATTTCACTAACGCCGTAATTACCCGCGCTTAGATTATCAAAACTATAGCATCCGCTTTCATCAGTGGTAATTGTTGTTATCACAACGCAGTGTCCCGTTTCTCCCGGTTCTGGATTTGTCTTGATATTTTCTTTTGGCAAAAATTCTCCCGAAGGCAAATACGGGCAGCCAATCAACTGAATTTCCCAACCGCTCAGTTTTTCTTCACCCTCGTCAATTATCCCGTTATTATTAACATCATTATATTTACAGCCGGAGATGGAAGCATAGGTAGGACCATTATCTTCAATCTCGCAAATAGCCGAACAGCCATCGCCATCTATATTATTTCCATCATCGCATTCTTCGCCTGGATTTAAAGTTCCGTTTCCGCATTCAAAACAAGAATCAATACCAATACGAGTTTCTGGAAAGTCTTTAATTTGCGGTTCGTCTAAATAATTATTATATTCCGCGCGTGTATAATTATTTGGCTGTGATCCGGGGTATTCATCAACTAAAACATTATCTCCGTAAAGATCCGTTGCAACATTAAAAATAAC
>JAYEHC010000015.1:0-19563 GCA_034659355.1 Patescibacteria group bacterium
AAAATTAAATTTGCCATTTTGCGGTTATTTGCTATACTGAAAAAATAATGGAGGCGATTATAAAATAGATTTATGGATACTATTTTCCACGGGTTTCTAACTTATTTGGTTTTTAGAAAAAAGAAGTATAAATATAAAGCCGCTTTCTGGGGAATGGCGCCAGATTTTTTCCCAGTGTTCGCTTTGATCTATTTTATTTATTTGGGAAGACTGAATAATCTAGAATTGTTTAACGATTTTCTTTATAGCGACGGCGTTTCTGTTTATCTTTTTTCACACAGTCTGACACCGTATTTGTTGATCTCTTTAATACTGTTCGCGCTAAAGAAAAAACAGTTTTGGCTTCCTCTGGTTGGCGGAGGATTGCATATACTTATTGATATTTTAACTCACAGCGAGGGAGCGGTAAAAATATTTTATCCGTTCTATCCCTGTGAAAAATTATCATTTACCGCTCAATATTTTTCCGATGAGAATTTAGCGTTTGTCGGTATTTGCTGGATGGTGATTTTGCTAATATTTTTGTGGACGAAGCAAACTAAATTTAAAACTCGGTAAAATTTAAAGATTTTACAAGTTAGAATATAATGTTTTTCTCACGACCGTGAGAAAAACATTATATTCTAAAATATTTCAAGAAAATAAAAATTAACAAAATCTATTATAAAAATGAATCTCATAAAAACAAAAAACACAAATTTTAATAAAAAAAAGACGCAGACAGTTTTTGGGCGAAGGCTGTTTTTTTTCGCTATCTCATTGTTGGTAATATTTGCGGTTCAAATTCAGATGACCAAGGCTGACAGCATAGGAGAAAATAGAACATTTCTAGTAGATTCTTCTTATGAATATGATGATCGTTCTGAGACAATGGCGACTCTCAGGAAAATAAGTTCAAACACATATTTTTATATTGAGGATGATTACTTTAACGAATTGTCAAGTGATTCTAAAGTAGATTTCTACGCGCAATTAAATTCTTTGGCTTTGGATTTTGATAGTACCGTTTATCCGAAAACAAGGGAAGCCTTTGGATCGGAATGGAGTCCTGGAATTGACAATGATCGGAAAATAACTATTCTTTTTACGGAAATGAAAGAGAATATCGGGGGATATTTTAATCCGAATGACGAATATAAAAAAGAAAAAGTGTCCGGAGAAAAAAGCAATGAAAGGGAAATGTTCTATTTGAATGTCGCTTTTATAAACGACAAAAGGATTAAAAGTTTTCTCGCGCATGAGTTTCAGCATATGATTACTTGGTATCAGAAAACGAAACTAAAAGGATTATTTGAAGATGTCTGGCTTAATGAAAGCAGATCTGAATATGCTTCAACGGCGACTGGCTATGATGACAGTTATGTTTCAAGTAATCTTGACGCAAGAGTAAAGAACTTTTTGTTAGATTCAAATTATGAAGATTCGCTGACGGGGTGGAAGAATAAAATAGATGATTATTCCTCAGTCAATTTATTCGCGCAATATCTGGCGGATTATTACGGAAAGACAATTTTTAAAACAATGATTGAAAATGACGCAGTTGGAATTGGAAGCATAAATAAAGCTTTGGAAAGCTTGGGAAATCCGGAGGTTAATTTCAGGAGCGTATTTACAAATTGGACCGTCGCAAACTATCTGAATAATACCTCGCTTTTTGACAATAAATACGGATATAAAAATCCAAATTTATCTTACAGTAATTTACATCTTGATTTAACAAAAAGCTATTTGATAAGCAATAATAATCCGGCAAGATTGATAGAAAAAATGGACGACTGGAGCGCCAGATATTATAAATTTGAAGTGGTGAAGAATGGACAGAAAAACAATATTATTGAAATTGATTTTAATGGCGACAATTCCGGAAAGTTCGGCGTTCCTTATGTAATTTACTATGACAATGGGGCAAAGGAAATTTTTGAATTGGCATTGGACGATAATCAAGATTCAAAAATTCATCTTGATAATTTTGAAAAAAATATCTCTTCTATTCTAATAATTCCGAACAGCCAGAAAAAAGAAAGCGGATTTGGTTATAACATTGAAAATTATTCATTTTCAATTTCCGTGAAGCTGTCGGGCGTTAAAACTTATACTGATGGTTCTCTTTTGCGAGCAAGCGACGATGAAAAAGTATATCTTATTGAAGATAGCAAGAAGCGATGGATTACAACCTCCGCCACTTTTGCGCTTGGCGGGTATAAATGGAACGATATTGTCTTAGTTATTCCAAAGGAGTTGGAATTGTATAAAGACGGTGAAGATATAATCGTTTCTGAATTAAGAAAAGACGGCAGTTTAGTCAAGGGCGCTGAAAATAAAATTTATCTTATTGAGGATGGCAAGAAACGCTGGATTACCACGGCGGAAGTTTTTATTTCAAGAGGATATAATTGGAATGATGTGAGTACTGTTTTTGACGAAGAACTTAATTTGCATCTGGACGGGGAAAATATTTATATGAATATTAAAAACGGGAACCTTGTTAAGAGCAATAGTGAGAAAGTCTATCTTATTGAAGACGGCAAGAAACGCTGGATTACCACGGCGGAAGTTTTTGTCTCAAACGGATATAATTGGGGAGATATAATTATAGTTTCAGAGGAAGAATTGGGAGCGTACGAAGAGGGGAAAGAGATAGGATAAACTTTTAGAATAGCTGCGAGAAAGCTGTGAAAAATAAGTTTGTCTTGATTTTAAAACTCTGCTATAATTCCGCTATGATAACTAATCAACTTTTTAATGGCGTTCGATACTCGTGCTTTGCGTTTGTGTTAAAAATCTAATTTATTCAGTCAATAACAATAAAAATATGAAATTAAACAATAAAAGCAGTCAAAAATTATCTGTCTGGGCAAAGGGAGGATTGACAATTGTTATTTCCGTTCTAATTGTTTCTGTCGTAGTTAAGGCTGGATCCTTGACGCCGACAGCTTCTCCGGCGGCTACGAGCTATACTCTTACTGATATTTATAATAGACTGGATACCAACGCTGTTGCCACGGAGGAAGATCACGATTTTGCTCCGGGAGCGTCTCCAGCTGGAACGCTTTATACTTTAACCCAGATTTACGATAAGATTCCGACTATTGCAGCTAATACGGTCGGAGTCGGCAACACCTACTGCGGAATAGACGGCACGCTTTTAGCAAATTTAGATAATGGTTCCGCTGGCGCAAATGTTGCTGATTTTGCTTTTTACACCCAAGCCAAAGGAGGAGTGGATGATTACAACAACAACGGAGACTTACCAAACGATAGCTATACTTCAACTTGGACGACTTGTGTCGCGGAAAATAATTATTGTGAAACAAATGGTGATACTAATGCGGATAAAAAAGACGATAGCACTGGTTTAATTTGGTCAATCTGGCTGGATAGTGGAGCGACGCATACTTGGTTTTGGGCAAATAACTGTTATGAGCCTGAAACAGCGGAAAATTCAGGTACTTGCGTGGCTGATGGCAATGATGCTTGCCGATGTGTCAAAAAAGAAAGTGGGGAAGAAGTTGGTTGTGAGGTGTTAGGAGACGAATGGCGTTTGCCTTCTCAGAAAGAATTGTTGCAGGCGTATATTGATGGTTCATGGGGCGGTCTATCTTCAGATGTCGTCTATTGGTCAGCTACTACTACATCTGGCTACACTCAAGACGCATGGTATACGAGCCTGGGCAACGGTGCCACGAGCAATTTTGGTAAGACTAATTCACTTAAAGTTCGTTGTGTTCGGTAGCTCTGGCAACAATTTTATAATTTGGATTATTTTATTATTTTTGAAATTAGCTATTCAAGGTTTCAAAACATTACAAGCGCAAATGAAATCCTAAAGGATAAATTCCAAGACGATATGCGGAATTTATTTTTTAGGGTTTTAAAACAAAATTAAATAGTATGAAGAATTTTAAATCAAAAACAATCTATATTTTTACAATAGCGCTTATTTTAGCAAGCGGATTTTTTGGATTGAATATCGCAATTAAATCCAATATAACAAATAAAGCTTTTGCTTCAACAACCGATGGAATGATTGACTTAACAGATAAATACGCCTGGAGCGAAAATCTTGGCTGGATTAATTTTGGGACGACAGAAGGAAATGTTCATATCACAGATTCTGAATTAACTGGCTATGCCTGGAGCGAGAATGCGGGCTGGATTTCTTTGAATTGTTCAAATAACAGTTCTTGCGCTACAGTTGACCATAAAATCGCTAACGACGGCGCGGGAAATCTTTCCGGTTACGCTTGGAGTGAAAACACGGGCTGGATAAATTTTAATCCGTCTGTCGGAGGCGTAAGCATAAATTCATCGGGAGAATTTTTAGGCTACGCCTGGGGCGAAAATATTGGTTGGATTGTTTTTAATTGCGCGACAACCAGTTCTTGCGCTACAGTAGATTACAAAGTCAAAACTGATTGGCGATCGCAAGTTTCAAGACCGCAATGCAATAACTCTCTTGATGATGACGGTGACGGATTAACAGATTATCCAAATGATTTAGGCTGTTCTTCTTTAACTGATGATGATGAGACAAATTCGGGAGGATCTTTCGTTTATTCACCTCCTCCCATTGTTCCAAGTCAAAGTTTTCAGATAATTATGATAAATGATCAATTAACAATAGATTTTGGTAATGTAGAAAATGTTTACCAAATGGCAATTTCAACCACTCCTGATTTTGAATATATTTCATGGGAACCATATCAAGAAGCTATAGTTTTGTCAGATGCTAATAAACGATACATCAAGTTCAGATCCCAGTCGGGAGGAGTAAGTGAGGTTTATGAGGCTGAGACAGATTCAGAAGATAAAATAGATTTAGAAATTAATAATTTTTCTAATGGTTCTCTTATCAGGGCAATTAATGGTTTTAAAGTATATATTATTAACAACAATTACATTAGACATATCCCAGACGGAAAGATATTTGATTTCTATGGACATTTGAATTGGAACGCTATCCAGGAAGTTGATTTTTCTATAGTAAACAGCTATCAAGAAAGTTCTCTAATTAGAGCAGATAATGATTATAAAGTTTATAAAATAATAGATAAGAAAAAACACTGGCTTAATATCACTGTTAAGGAATTTGTTGATTTAGGATACAGTTGGGATGATGTGTATATTACTAATAAAGAGGAACTAAAGTGGTATGAGGGGTAAAATTTCTATTTTGTCTTGACAGAGATTTTTTATGGGATAAACTTCTGTCAAGATAGAGCGGAATACAGCGTGGAATGACAAATAGCGTGAAATAAAAAACTGTTTTATAAAAACAGTTTTTATTTTGCCCCATTTCACAAAATATGCTATATTAGAAATAATATTGTTGATATTCTTTACTGTTGCAAAATCAGAACTAAGTTCCGAAATTTCGGAACTTAGTTCTGATTTTGACACAAGAGCTCCAAGTTCAAATAATATAAACCAAATGTCTTATAAAAAATCAAAAAATATATTTTCAAAAATAACAGCGATTATTTTTGTAACAGCGTTTTTTGCTCCCGTCTTTGTTTTTGGCGCAGTGCCGAATAATCCGGATCTGCCAGGGATAATGACGAGATCGGAGTGGGAGGCGGATGAGTCAGTAATGACTTGGGAAACTGAGTACGCCCGTGTTGAAAAATTTATTATTCATCATACGGGGAGTTCAAAGTCAGAACCTCCTGAAGCGGATACAGATGGAAGCGGAGAATACAAAGATGTAGTTAAAGGTATTTATGATGGTCATGCGGTTAAAAGAAAATGGGGAGATATTGGTTATAATTATTTAATTGACCCGAATGGAAATATTTATGAAGGAAGATTTGGCGGGAATGGAGTAATTGGAGCGCATGCCAGAGGTAGTAATACTGGCAGTGTGGGTATCTCAGTTATGGGAACTTATGGTTATACATACAATAATGGAGAAGAAGAAGTGACGATTTCTCATCCTCTAACGCAAAAAATTATCACGGCGTTGGAAAAATTGATTGGCTGGGTGACAGCGAATAATAATATGAACTTAAATAAGACCAGTGATTTTCACGGGGATAATATTGACGGAGTTGTCGGACATCGGGATGTCGGGGCGACGAACTGTCCAGGCGATAATTTGCACAAAAAACTTGATAGTATTCAGAATAACGCGGTTGCTTACGCGAATAAATATAAAAATTACGCTTATCAGCTTGGCGGAGACAAGGCGATTTACATTCTTGCCGATGGGTATAAAATAAAATATAAATCAAAAGGGGAATTGCCGACCGCTTACAAAAATAGAACTATCAAGCCAATTTCAAGATCGCAGCTGAAGGCTTATAAATACAAAACTATTATTACTTATCCTGATGGAAGCCTGTTGAAAGAATTTGATGAACTTGATGTGTATTATCTTGAAAACGGGAAAAAAAGAAAAATGAATATTAACAGCGGGGAATTTGAGAAAATGGGATTTGAGTGGGGTGAAATAAACAAAGTATTTTCCAGTGATTTAGATATTTATGACAATGGAAAAACAATTAAATATAGTCCGGATAATACTTTAATAAAAGACGCAACCGGAAATGTTTATCTGGCGCAAAATGGGAAAAAGAGAAAGTTCACTTCTCCGCAGCTTTTTGAGCATTTGAATTACAAGTGGAAAGATATTAAAGAGAATAATGAGACGGGTTTCTATCTGAACGGGTCTGATATGGTTTATCGAGATGGAACTTTAATCGCGAATGGAAATAGCGCAGAAATGTATCTGATCAAGGATAAACAAAGGCGGGAAATAACTTCGGAAAAATTGCTAGCCGTTCTAGGCTATCAAAAAAGCAAAGTTCTTTCTATCACGGAAGACGAAATAAATCATTTTCCAGTCGGTAAAAAAATGGTTTATCCCGATGACACTTTGATTAGCGCGGAGAATTCTCCTGCAATTTATCTTGTCAAGAATGGAAAAAAGAAAACGATTACCTCCGCTGTTTTATTTGAAGAACTGGGATATGAATGGAGTGATGTTATTAGCATTAGCGAAGATGAAGCGAATAATCATCCAAATAATGGAAATGTTTTGTATCCCGATGGAATATTGATCAAATCAACGGACAATCCGACGGTCTATTTGCTTGAGTCGGGCAAAAAAAGAAAAATCACTTCGGGAATTTTATTTGAGAAATTGGGCTATAAGTGGAGCGAGACAATTTCCGCTCACCCTGACGAGATGAAGGAATATTCTCTTGGAAAAATTTTGACTTATCCCGATGGAACGCTGATTAGAAGAGACGGTTTTCCGGTTGTTTTCAAAATAGAAAATGGGCAGAGAAAAGAATTTACTTCGCTGACGCTTTTTGAAGCGACAAATAGCAAATGGTCGGATGTTATTATTCTTAGCGGCGAGGAATTTTTGGCATATCCAAACGGCGGAGTTTTGAAATATCCCGAGGGAACTTTATTGAAACAAGCTGGCGTTGATCAAATTTATATCGTCAAAAATGGAACTGGCGAGTGGATTAAAACAGCGGAGGAATTTTTGGAAGCGGGATATAAATGGTTGGATATAATTGAAATTAGTTCTGTAGAGATGAGTTTTTATGCCAATAGTAAAAATGTAAATAGTAATTCAAATAAAGATAAACAAGATGACTCTAGCGATGAGACCGCAGAGGATAATAATGATAATTCAAACGATAGTGAGAATGAACAAGACGGTTCCAGTCAGGAGACTGGAACCAACAGTGAGAGCGATGAGGAAAATGATAATGATATTTCTGACGATGCCGGTGAAACTGGCGAACCGAAAATGAGAGTTGCCATTTATTCAATTGAAGATGATAACGAAGATGTTGTTATTACAGCGAATGGTGGCTATTCCGTGAATTATTATAATTCGGACGGAACGATAAACAAAACAGAAAACAAATTAACCGGCGAGCAAACAACCGTTTCATATTTTAATTCAGGTTCTTATCTAAAATTTACTCCATTGTCGAATAATGTTATTATGCAAATATTGTCGTATAGTGATGAACATAGTCCAGCTTGGGACAGAAATATAGAAGATGAGTTCAAAGGGAATGATAATAGGTTTCGGGGAGATATTGAAGTTAGATATTCCGGCAAATCAAACAAACTTTGGGTTATTAATGAATTGCCGCTGGAAGATTATGTAAATGGAGTATCTGAAGCGGCAAGCGGCAGTCCCGAAGAATATCTAAAAGCGTTTTCAACAATTGCGCGAACTTACGCGATGTATTATATTGAAAAAGGAGGGAAGCATTCCGGTGAATCATTTTATTTAAAAAATAGCAGAAACGGAAACGGAAACGATCAGCTTTACAAAGGATATAATCTTGAAATGAGAACGCCGGAAATTTCTTTGATAAATAAATCTACGGAGGGGCAGATTATAAGTTATAATGACAGTCTGATAGTCGCGGCATATTCTTCTGATTCAGGGGGAGTAACAAAAAGCGGTTGTGAAGCGCTAAGCAGTTATTATTGTGATAATGATAACTTTGGCTATCTTGCCGGTGGGGTGAGTGATCTGGACGGCACGGAGCACAATCTTGATATAGTCGCTTTAAGTCATGGCGCCGGAATGAGCGCGGTCGGCGCGTATCAGATGGCTGTTAATGGAAGTACTTGGCAAGAAATTATCAAGCATTATTATTTGGGAGTTGAAGTTGAGAAGTATTATTAAAAGGATTTTCTCACTTTATTTTATTTATTTCACGGAGTGTAGAGAGTAGCGATAGCAGAGTTCTACCTGAAAGCGAAATGAAAGATGATATTTCAGTTGAACTCCGCTATCGCTACGCTCAACACTCCAAGTGAGAAAGTTCTAAATAAATTAATAATCAAAAATATGGAAAAGAAAAATAATAAAATGACTTTGGAAAAATTAGCCGAAATGACACAGCGGGGATTTAGGGCGTTAGAGGACGGGTTTAAAAAAGAAATAAAAGGCGAAATCGGCGGATTAAGGAAAGAAATGAAAGGCGAAATCGGCGGACTGAAAGGCGAAATCGGCGGACTGAAAGGCGAAATCGGAGGACTGAAAAGTAGAATGGATGAAATGGATGGAAAATTTAATAAACTTTTAACTGGTCAAGATCAGGTTTTAAAAAGATTAGTTGATTTGGAAACTGATAATACAATGGATGTGGCTGTTCATCGTCGGCAGGAAGACAAATTGGAAAATCACGAAGAAAGAATTATTATTGTAGAGAAAGAATTAAAAATTGATTCAGTAGTTTAGAATTAGATAAAATTTTAATTTAATGCGTATGAGCAAATTCATAAAAAAAATATCGTTTTCAATTTTTGCAATGACTGTATTATTTGCCGCAAAGATAGAAGAAGCCGGCGCGCAAGTTCCTATTGATATAAAAAATCCAATAACAACAAACGATTTCGGAGAAATTGTTGAGAATGTTTTATTGTGGCTTTTGTCAGTCGCCGGGGTGATAACAATTTTTATGCTTGTTGTTGGAGGAATTATGTATATGACGGCGGGAGGAAATGAACAAAAAGTGGCAACAGCGAAAAAAGTGATCACTTGGACGATAATAGGACTAGGTTTAATTCTCGTCTCCTATTCAATTATGGCGGTACTTGATAAAATTTTAGTGCAATAACGACACATCCCTAGCCCCTCTCAAGAGGGGAATAATAATAAAATATGTCACAAGAAGTTTATATAATCGTTCTAAATTGGAATGGCAAAGATGATACGATAGAATGCGTAAAATCATTGCAGAAAATAAATTATGATAATTATAAAATCGTTGTTGTTGATAATGGCTCAGAAGACGATTCTGTTTTTGCGATAAGGAGGAATTTTCCCGAAATAAAAATTGTTGAAAATAAAAAAAATCTTGGCTTTGCGGGCGGAAATAATATCGGGATAAATTACGCCGTGGAGAACAAAGCGGATTACATTTTGCTTATTAATAATGATACGACGGTTGATGAGAATTTTCTTTCAGAATTGGTTGAGGCGGGAGAATCAGACAAAAAAATTGGCGCGCTTGGATCTAAGATATATTTTTACAGCGAACCGAATAGAATTTGGTTCGCGGGCGGAAAAGTAAATTGGTTGAAAAATAAAGGAGAACATCTTGGATTGGATAAAATTGATAGCGGTCAGGATGACAAAATAAGCGAAACGGATTATTTAACGGGATGCTGTTTGCTTGTCAAAAGAGAAGTTATTGAAAAAATAGGGGTTTTAGCGGAGGATTATTTTTTGTATTATGAGGATACTGATTATTCGGCGAGAATAAAAAATGTCGGTTATAAAATTGTCTGTGTTCCGAAATCAAAAATTTATCATAAAATTTCAAGATCAACAAAACCCGGATCTTCAAATTATATTTATTACCATGTCAGAAACGGACTGGTAATGGCAAAAAGGAACGGTTCATTTTTGAGCAGAACAGCAATCTATCCATATTGCGTTTTTTTATTTTTAAAACAAATTATTAAAATCATTTTTTTCCCGCAAAAGAGAAATTGGGCGTATGCGGTTTTGCGAGGGGAGAAAGATTTTTTATTGGGAAAAATGGGGAAGGCGGATTAGAGAATGAAAAAACAATAAAAATTTATAATGAAATTAAAAATATTATTACTTTCTTTAATAATAGGGGAATGCTGTTTTGGCGCTGGAAATGTTTTTGCCAAAGAATATCATTACAAAGATTTTGAAGTGGATATAAAAATAAACGAAGATTCTTCGTTTGATGTGACAGAGAAACAGACCTATTTTCTTGACGGCAGTTTTGGGTTTTTTATGCGGGATATTTCTTATAAAGATATAGATTGTATAACTGATATTGAAATTTTTGATGAGGAGAATAATAAAATTCCAAAAAGCAAATTAGATATTAGTTCGGGATTTGGCGAAAAGCATATCCAATGGAATTTTCCAAGGCGTAATTTTTATGAGGAAGAAAAAGGCTGGACAGTCAAATACAAAGTTCACGGCGGAATTAGCTTTTTAAAAAATTATGATGAGATTTATTGGAATGCGATTCCGAATGATAGAAGCGTGGCAATTGAGAATATAAAAGTGACAGTAAGTTTGCCGAATAATGAAAAATTTAAAAGTGATTTAATTCAGTTGTATTCGGAGCAGACATTGCCGAAAAATTACTGTTTTAAATATAACTATACCCAAGCGATTTTTACCGGCAAAAATTTAAAACCGAATACCAATTTCACTATCGCCGTCGGTTTTCCAAAAGGCATTGTTTCCCAATCGGCATATTACAAAGGTTTTTTGATGATTTATTACGGTTATATTTTGTCTATCATAATTTTTCTTTCTTGTGTAATTATCGGATTTATTTATTGGTATAAAACGGAAAAATCAAGAGAAGGGAAAAGAGCGATTGTTCCGCAATATGAACCGCCACAAAATTTGCGTCCCGCAATGGCGGAAGTGATTGTGAAAGAAAAATTAACGAATAAAGGACTGGTGGCAACGATTATTGATTTGGCGGTGAGGGGATATGTAAAGATTGAGGAAAAATCTGAATATAAACTAAAAACGATAATGCGTTTTATTGTTATTATTTTTACAATAATTTTTTTAATCGTTACAATTATAATTTTACATAATTCTAAACAAGTTGATTCTTTTATTCCGTTTATAATTATGTTTATGTTTGTTTTTATTTTTTTTATAGCTCTATTCAAAAAGAAAAATTACAAAAGCTCTGATTATATAGTCACTAAAACAAAATCCTATAATAATGATTCAAATCTTGAAGACTACGAAAAAAAATATCTAAAAACGCTTTTTAGTTCAAAAGATTATTTTTCTACAAAAGAATTGAAAAAAAGTCCAAGCCAGTCAAAAATTCTTTTTAAGAAAATTAAAAAAGTAAAAGATAAAATTTATGAAGAAACGGAATTAGACACAGGAGCGTTTGAAAGAGGTTTAACAATAGAAAAAAGAAAAAAAATAATCTGGACTATTTTAGCTTTTATCATTTTTTTCTCTTTCCAAATTTTTATCGCAAGTGTTGGAATTAGCCAGATTTTTATTTTAGTGCTAACTATAATCGTAAGCGTCGTTGCTCTTTACGCTTTCATCAAATACGAAGCGCGGCTTTCTGATCAAGGAATAAAATTAAAAGAAGATTGGCTGGGATTTAAAATGTATTTGGAAACAGCGGAAAAACATAGAATGCAAAATTTAAAACCGGAATATTTTGAAAAATATCTGCCCTACGCGATGATTTTCGGCGTGGAGAAAAAATGGGCGAAAGCGTTTGAGGTGTTAAATATACCTCCGCCGTCTTGGTATGCCGGCTCGGCTCATGCGGCGGCGGGTTCTTCTTTAAGTTCTGCCAGTTCATTTTCTCCTCTAAATTTTAGTAACAGTTTTACTTCTTCTTTCACCAGCGCTTTTTCCAGCTCTGGCGCCGGTGGTGCTTCAGGCGGAGGCGGAGGAGCGGGAGGCGGCGGAGGAGGAGGAGGCGGCGGAGCTGGATAGGATTTTAACTTTTAATTTACACTTATGCCACACATTTGTAAAAATTTATTAATCCGCTGTATGGATTTTCGGCTTTATAAAGAAACGAGAAGATGGATTGCTGAGTCGGACTTGTTTAATGGCGGGTTTGATGTGATTTCTATCGCTGGGGCGGGGAAAGAATTGGTTGACGGAAGCGAAGAAGTGAAAGATAATCTGATGAAGCAAGTTGGCATTTCCGTTGAAATTCATCAAGCGGAAAAAATCATTCTTTTTCATCACAGCGACTGCGGGGCTTACGCGCTGGATTATAAATTTGATTCTTTGGAAGAGGAAAAAGAAAAACAGTTTAGCGATATGAAAAAAGTAAAAGAAATAATTTTGGAAAAATATCCGGAAGTAAAAGTGGTTTTTGTTTGGGGGGAATTAAAGGATGAAGACGGGGAGAAAATTGAGTTTGAAATTATTTAATAATTCGACACTGATAAACACTGACTAAAGCACAGATGAACACTGATAAAATATATGAATTATCAACATAGCGATTTGACAAATAAAATTATCCATTGTTTTTACAATATTTATAATTCCTTAGGTTATGGATTTTTAGAAAAGGTTTATGAAAATTCTTTAACTATTGAATTGAAACAAAATGGATTATTCACAGTTCAACAAATGCCGATAAAAGTTGCTTATAAAGAACAGCCGGTCGGAGATTATTTTGCTGATTTAGTAGTAGAAAATAAGATAATACTTGAATTAAAAGCCCAAGAAGTTTTGGTTCCGGAAAATGAAGCGCAATTATTAAATTATCTCAAAGCCACAGAGTATGAGGTGGGACTACTTCTAAATTTTGGCAAAAAACCGGAAATTAAAAGAAGAATTTTTTCAAATAACCTAAAATAATCAGTGTTCATCTGTGCTTTAGTCAGTGTTTGTCAGTGTGCTATTAAAATTTATGAAAACATTAAAAAATATTCAAAATCTAAAAAACAAAAAAGTTCTCGTGAGAGTTGATTTTAATGTGCCTGTTGGCGATGATGGAATAATAGACGGCAAAGAAGATTGGCGGATTAGGGCGGCGTTGCCGACGATAAAATATTTGCTGGAGAAAAAGGCGAAGATTGTTTTGATGAGTCATTTGGGTCGTCCGAGAAAGCATCAAATATCTGCATCTAATGTAGCAGTGGATTTCCGCCTGCGCGGGAATGACAAAACAATTGGATATAGTTTAAAGCCAGCAGCAAGCAGATTAGAAGAATTGTTGAATCGTAAAATAAAATTTGTTGATGATTGCATTGGCGAAAAAGTAAAAAAAGCGGTTGAAGAAATGCGGGCGGGGGGAATTATTTTATTGGAGAATTTGAGATTTTATAAAGAAGAAAAAAATAATGACGAAGGGTTCGCGAGGAAATTGGCGGACTTGGCAGATATTTATATAAATAACGCTTTTTCAGTTTCCCATCGCCGGCATGCTTCCGTTTGCGCGGTTACAAAATTCTTGCCGTCCTATGCAGGATTGCTTTTAGAAAAAGAAGTTGGCGTTTTATCGGTAGCGATTAATAATCCAGAAAAGCCGGCAACGGTTATTGTTGGCGGGGCGAAAGTTGAAACCAAGTTGCCGATGATAAAATATCTAGTGAACAAATTTGATAATATTTTGGTGGGCGGAGTGGTGGCGAATGAAATGCTGGATAGCGTACTGGCGGAAAAACATATTTCTAACACACCCCATCCGCTTCGCGAATTACCCCTCTCAAGAAGGGAATACTTCCAAGAAATGGATGATCAAAATTTAAAAATAAAACTGCCGATAGATTTTGTTCGGGAGAATAATAAAAGATTAGATATTGGTCCTGAAACCGCAAAATTGTATTCAAAAATAATTGCAGATTCTAAAACTGTAATTTGGAACGGACCAATGGGATTGTTTGAAAAGGAAGATTTTTCTCTGGGAACGAAAGCAATTTCAGAAGCGGTTGCCAAAGCGAAAGGATATATTATAATAGGAGGAGGAGATACAATCGCGGCCGTTCATAAGTTTGGAGATTTGGAAAAAATAAGTTATGTTTGCACTGGCGGGGGCGCGATGCTGGAGTTTTTAGCGGGAAAAAAAATGCCAGGATTGAAAGCGTTAAAATAAACAAATATGTATAGTCTTATCATTTTAGGTGCTGGACCGGCGGGGTTGGCGGCGTCGGTTTATGCTTCAAGGTATAAAATTAACCATTTAGTAATTGGCAGTTTTTTTGATGGATCTTTAGCTAAAGCGCATAAAATTGAAAACTGGCCAGGAGAAAAATCTATCAGCGGTTCTGATTTAGCCGTGAAGTTTTATGAGCACGCTAAAAGTTTAGGAGCGGAAATCGCAGAGGAAGAAGTCGTGGAAATTAGCAAAGAAGAAGAAATTTTTATTGTGAGAACTAATTTAAATAAAACTTATCAAACAAAAGCGATTTTGGTTGTCTTGGGAACGAAACACAGAAAACTGAATGTTGTTGGTGAGGAAGATTTTTTAGGAAAAGGTGTTAGCTATTGCGCCGTTTGCGATGGCGCGTTTTTTAAAAATAAAACCGTGGCGGTTGTCGGTGGCAGTAATTCGGCGGCGATGGCGGCGGAGATGCTTTCTGAATATACAGAAAAAACTTACATAATCTACAGAAAAAAGCCAATGAGATGCGAACCGGTTATTTTGGAAAGATTAGAAAAAAATCCCAAAATAGAGATTATTTATAATACAAATATAACAAAAGTGGCTGGAGATAAAAAAGTTGAACTGGTTGAAATTGACAATAAATATAAAAACAGCTCTAAAATAAAATTAGCTGGTTTGTTTATTGAAGTTGGCGCGATTCCTTTTGTAGGTTTGGTAAGAAAACTCGGAGTTGAGACGAGCAAAGGAGATTGCATTATTATAGATCAAAGCGGCGCGACAAATATAGACGGTGTCTACGCGGCGGGGGATATTACGAATGGTTCCAATGAACTTCGTCAAATTGTTACCGCCGTTTCCGAAGGAGCAATTGCGGCAACGAGTATTTATGGATATTTAAAGAAAGCGGAGAAATGAGATAAAAATTTCAGGTTAAGAGATGCTGAATTAACATTAAGTTTAAAAAAGACCTTTTCTAAAATTGAATATTTAGGCTCTTCTGATTTTCATCTATTCTTTATAAAAAGAGATAAACTTAAATATGCCTTAAAAAAATAATTTAGCTTGTTTTAATTAATCCTGCCCGGAAATCCCCCTAGCCCCCTTTTACAAAGGGGGAATAATTGGAGAAAATTAGCAGAGCCTAGATATAACAATTAGCTATGCTTTATAAACTAAAATCAATTCTTCGTAGAATTGTTCCGTATAAATTTATTTTGTTTACTCATAAAATAAGAGCGTTTTTAGCGGCGGTTGTTTATAAATTTCCAGGAAAAAAATTGAGAGTAATCGGTGTTGCGGGAACAAAAGGAAAGACGACAACCGTAAATATGATTGTTAAAATTTTGGAAGAAAGCGGAAATAAAGTGGCGATGCTTTCCACGGCGAATTTTCAGATTGGCGATCGGAAATGGCTCAATGATGTGAAATTAACAACGACTTCACCTTTTTATTTTCAAAAGTTTTTAAGAAAAGCGGTAAAAGAAAAATGTAATTACGCAGTTGTGGAAATTTCTTCGCATGGACTGGTCCAATATCGGCACTGGGGAGTTCCGTATCATACTGTTGTCTTGACGAATATGATGAGCGATCATCTAGATTATCATAAAACCTACGCCAATTATAAAAATTCGCACAACGCTTTGTTCACGAAAAATCTAGAGAATATAATTATAAATTACGATGATGAAAATCTAAGAAGTTTTTTAGATATTAAAGTTGAAAGAAAGTGTCATCGTTGCATTTTAAGTTTAGAAAAAATATGTTCAAGGATTTATAGGGCAATTTTTTGTAGTACGGCAAAGATTCCGAAACAAGTTCAGAATGACAAAATAAAAAAATATGTTTTTAGTTTAAAAAGTTATCAAGAAATTCAAGGTCTGAATTTAGTTAAAACGGAGAAGATAATTTTAAACGAGAAAGGATCAGAATTTGCGATTGCTTCAGAAGATAAAAAAGAAAATATAAAATTGCCGTTGATTGGCGAATTTAATATCTATAATTCTTTAGCTGCCGCGTCTGTCGGATTGGCTGAAGGAACAGACTTGGAAACAATTAAAAAAGCGCTTGAGTCAACGCGAAGCATTCCGGGACGATTGGAAAAAATTAACGAAGGGCAAGATTTTGAAGTTATCGTTGATTACGCGCATTCGCCTGATTCGTTAAAAAGCGTTTATGAAACGGTAAAGCCGTATGTAAAAAACAGGCTAATCGCGGTTCTGGGCGGAACGGGGGATCGAGATAAAACTTATCGCGCCGAAGGGGGAGCGCTGGCGGATGAATACGCGGACATAGTTATTATTACAAACGAAGATCCATATAGCGAAGATCCGGAAAAAATTATAGATCAAGTTATGAGCGGTGTTAAAAATAAAACGCTTGGCGAGAACTGGTTCAGAATTTCCGACAGAAAAGAAGCCATTAAAAAAGCGGTTAGCTTGGCAAAGAGCGGCGATTTAATATTGATAACCGGCAAAGGTTCCGAACAGCTAATGATTTGCGGCGAGCAAAAAATTCCTTGGGACGATCGGGAAATTGCGAGGGAGGCGATTAGGAGAATTGAGTAAATTTCATTAAATAAATTTTAATTTTATGACCAAAGAAAAAACAAATCTCTGTCTTATAATTTTTTTCGTTTTAATTCTGGGAATTCTGGTTGATTATTTGTTTTACCAAAAATCAATCAGTATTTCTTTTTTCGTTTTCAATTCAATCGCGATTATTTTTGCTTTAGTATTGGCGAGAAGATTTGATAAAAAAATAAGCGGAACTCAATATTTTATTTTGATTTCTATTCTCTTGTTTTCCGCTGGAGTGTTTTTGAGAGCAAGTTCGTTTTTGGCGTTTTTTAATATTGTCGGCAGTTTGTATCTGCTTTTTTTCTTTCTAACTTTATTTCTAAATAAAAATATCTCAGATTTTGGATTCTCAAAATATATTATTTATCCATTGTCTTTTTTTCTGAAATCATTTCCCAGCGCGTCAAGGTTTATTAGAAAATATAAAAACGCGATTCCGGAAAATAACAAGATTGTTTCTAAAAAACTTCGCAGTGTGGTCAGAGGAGTGATTATCGCTATTCCGTTTTTAATTATTTTCATTCTGCTTTTGTCTTCGGCGGATCAGGTGTTTCAGGCTTATGCCAATAAATTTATTAAAATTGATCTTGATCCCGCGATAATTTTAAGAGTATTAAAAGTTTTATTTGTCTCTTATTTATTTCTAGGAATTTTTTCCAGAATTACGAAAAATGAGAAGCTGGAAGAAATGAAAGGTTCAAGTCAGAGGCTTGAACCAACATCTGAAAAATCAAGAAGTGCGGAGAATAAAATAAAAGAAAACAAGTCTTCCAATTTTATTGAATCGTCAACCGTTTTGGTTTTGATTGAATTGTTATTTTTAGCTTTTATTATTATCCAATTTTATTATCTTTTCGGTGGCAAGGACTATGTTTGGGGAATCGAGGAATATATCACTTATTCTGAATATGCCAAAAAAGGTTTTTATGAATTGATCTGCGTTGCGATTATTTCTTTTCTTTTGATTTTCGCAATTGACGAAGCGGGAAAAAGAAAAACCCCTAAAGAGAAAAAAATATTTAAAATCTTGGGCGCTGTTCTTGTTTTGGAAATATCCGTTATCATCTATTCCGCTTTTACGCGGATGACTGTTTATGTTGACGGTTATGGTTTGACTTTTTCCAGATTTTTGGTTTTTGTGTTTTTGCTTTGGATATTTTTTGTATTTCTGAATTTCCTTTATAAAATGCTTTTGGAAAAAAGAAAAGAGCTTTTCTTTCTCTCGGTATTTTGTCTGTCTATTATTTTTTGGGTTGGAATAAACATAATAAATCCCGATGCTTTTATCGCTCGGAAAAATATAGCAAGACTGGTTCAAGGAGAAGAATTGGATTCGTTCTATCTATCTCATTTATCCGCTGATGCTATTCCTGAGACAGCAAAAATTTTTCAAATGAATATAGACGAAGAAATAAAAATAGAGGTAGCAAGGAGTTTGTATTACCGCTGTAATTATATTTTAGGAGCGTCATTTTCCAGAGTACATATGGAGTATGAACCAATTTCTTTCAAAGAGAAACTAGAGAACGCGGAAGAAAAGCAAAATGAAAATTGGCAGTCGTTTAATATCTCAGAAAAAAGAGCGCTATTGGCTTTACAAGAAAATTATCAGGAGATTGTGAAATATCAAAAAAAGTTTTTTAAAAAGCGATTGGAGGAATGCAGAGAAAGAATGAGAAATTGTAAAGATGAAAAATGGCAATCTTGCGAAAAAATGTGTGAGATAGCTGAGAAAGAAGCGAAGATGGAAGAATAAAATTAGTAATTCATTAAAACCAAAACAATGATTAACAAAAAGTTTATTCAAAAGTTAAAAAAAGAATACGATCAAAAAGAAAGCGAGAGGACACAGATTATTAGTTTGTCTGGTGTTGCGTTGCATAATTCCAAAAGAATAATTTTTGCTTTGCATCGGGGCGATATTCAAAAGGCTGAAAAGAAGCTTATTGAAACAGAGAAAATTTTTCAGAAAATGGAAAAGGAATTTGGTCACAGACGAATTTCAGAAGAGGGGTCTTATCGCGCGGGGGCTGAAGAATATGTGGAAGCGAAAATGTTTTGTTTAGTTATAGCTGGCAAGAAAATAGATAAAATTAGGGAAATTAAGATAAACCCCGTAATTTATTTAGGAGGCATTTGCGATCTGACTGGCGAATTATTACGCAAAGCGATTAACGAAGCGGCTAATGGAAATTTTGATGAAGTAGAAAAAATGAAAAAAACCATCAATGAAATTATGGCGGAATTGATAGAGTTTGATATGGTCGGCTATTTACGGACTAAATACGACCAAGCGAAAAATAATTTGCGGAAAATAGAACAGGTTGATTATGAGATTAAAAAGAATTTTCGAAACTGAGTTTGGAAAATGATTGAGTTTTTTTGTT
>JAYEHC010000016.1:0-5320 GCA_034659355.1 Patescibacteria group bacterium
GGCTTTGAATTTTTATGTTGAGATGTTAAAAACATCGCCTTTTCTTACCTCCGGAGCTATTGACAATGAGTTGAAAAATTTTGAAGAGGAGCTAGAAGAAAATCGGGAAGAAATTTTAGCGGTGGCGAGCGAAGTTCTAGGTAATATAAAAACTGAAATTTGGATTGGGAAGGAAGATAAAATGGTTTATAAAATGGCAGTGAGCGGAAATTTTGATGAGGAGTTTGGGGAAAGACTGGAAGAGAAAATGGATAAAATAGAGAAAAATAAATATAGCAATAGCAACATATACAATAAACTATTATTTACTAATGCGGTGATGGCAGAATGGGGAGAACCAGAATCTCCTCCTTCTTTTGATGTCTCTTTTGATATGTCAATAACAATGTCCAATTTTAATCAGCCGGTTAACATTTCCAAACCGGAAAAACCGGAAGATTTGATGAAAGTTTTAGAGGAACTGGCAATGAGATCTATGGGTGGAATGATGGCGCCAGGACTTAGTTCCGGAGACGATTCTGACCAAGATGGACTGAGCGATGAAATGGAAGCTTTTTATGGCACTGACCCGAATAATCCCGACACGGATGGAGATGGGTTTAGCGATGGGAATGAAGTGACAAGAGGATACGATCCGCTTCTGCCGGGAGAGGCGAAATTGGACTATGATCGGTTGTTTAAATCTTAAAACTATAAGTTTTAATAAACAATATTTTTTATATAATTTCTCTAAGGTGAGACGAACAGGAAAAGAAGTTCTAATTTTAATCAACTAAACAAAAAACCATGTTAGACATTCTATTCTTCTGGCTAATAATTGTAGCGCTGTTTGTGCTAATAGCCAGTATTAAACAAATCAATGAGTATGAGCGGGGAATTAAATTTCAGTTGGGAAAATATATTGCTATAATGGAACCGGGATGGAAAATTGTTATTCCAATTTTTCAGTCGTATCAAAAAGTTGACATTAGAGTAAAAGCGGTTGATGTGCCGGACCAAGATGCAATTACAAAAGATAATGTTTCAATCAATGTTAACGCAGTGCTGTATTATAAAGTTAGCGATGCGGAAGCGGCTGTCTTAAAAGTAGAATATTTTGATTACGCTGTTTCGCAATTGTCGCAAACAACAATGAGAGATGTGGTCGGCGAGGTAACTTTAGATGAATTGTTAATGAACAGAGATGACATCTCGCAAAGAATACAAACAATTGTGGACAAAGCGACAGATCCGTGGGGAATAAAAATTGTTTCCGTTGACTTGAAACACATTGAATTGCCAGAAGATATGAAACGGGTAATTGCCAAGCAAGCGGAAGCGGAGAGAGAAAAACGAGCGGTTATCATCAAAGCGGAAGGCGAGGTTGTCGCTGCGGACAATATGGCAAAAGCGGCTCGCACTTTGGCTGGCGCTGATGGCGCCTTGCATCTGAGAACTTTGCAGTCCATTAACGATTTAAGTTCCGACCAGTCAAATACGGTTATCTTTGCTGTGCCACTGGAAGTTTTAAGAGCGTTTGAAGGACTTAAGAAAAATATGGGCGGAGATAAATAATAATTTTTAATATGTCTGAAGACATAATAAATGAGCATACTGATGAAAAAATCGGAAACTATTTATCGGATAAAACAAAAACTTTAAAAAACGACGCAGATTGGAAAGGCAGTTTAGTTGATGCTAGAAATCAGAAACGCAAAGCTAGGAGGAAAAGTCTTTTAATTTTTTTGTTCCTGATTCTATTAGCTGTTTTGGTGGTGGCTTATTTTGCGTATTTCAAGGGACAGTGGTCATTTGATGATAAAAAAGTTAAAATTAAAATTGAGGTTCCGAGTGAAGTATCTAGCGGAGAAGAAATAACTTTTGTGATAAAATATGAGAATAATACGAGTGTTGATTTACGAAATCTAAAAATGAGTTTTTTCACTCCGAAAGAGTTTGTATTTATCTCAAGTGACAGAGAAACACAAAAAGAAGGAACGACTTGGGTTTGGCGTCAAGGTAATTTGTCCGCTGGAGAATCAGACAAAATTAGATTGTTTGGAAAAATTATTGGAAAAGAAGGAACTGAATGCGTGTTTAATTCTAGCATTTTTTACACCCCGGATAATTTTAATTCTGAATTCCAGTCGTTTGACGATGAAAGCAAGTCTGTTCTAAAAATAACATCAATTCCGTTTGAAATGTCCATTGAGTGTCCAAAGTTTGTGATTAATAAAAACAAAGCAAAGTGCGTAGTTACTTATAAGAATACAAGTAAGCGAAGTTTTTATGCGGAAGTAAAAGTTAATATTCCCAAAGGTTTTGAATATATTTCATCAGATCCGAAGGCGGACGAAAGTGGAACAGAACATTCTTTGAGTTGGAATATAGAAAATCTGGAAGCAAATACGAGCGGAGAATTAATTGTGGAAGGGAATATTACGGGGGATAGAAACGAAGAAATAGAAATAGAAGCTATTCTATACGCGTCCGAAAAAGACAAAAATACGATTCCGTATCTAAATAATAAAACGGTAATAAGAATTCAAGACGCGCCTGTAATTTTGAGCCAAACAATAAATGGATCAAAAGAGTATTTTGCCTATAAAGGGGAAGAATTGGAATATAAAATTAAATTTAAAAATAACAGCGAGATGGAAATTAAGGGGCTGGTTATAAATAGCAGACTTGAAGGATGCGTTAATCCTGATTCAATCGATGTTGTCAACGGATCGCATGACGGAGAAAAAATAACTTGGAACGCTTTTAATATTCCAAAGCTTGCTGTGTTTGGCGTTGGAGAAGAGGACGAAGTTAGTTTTAAAGTTAAAGTTAAAGATTTTATTAATATTGAAAATTCAAATGATAAAAATTTTACGGTTAGAAATACGGTCTCAATTAAAGAATTTGATTTTGACGCGGAGTCGGAAAAAATAGGAAAAACTATTACTTCAGATACAACAGTTGTAAAATTAGACACATCTCTATTTATAAGAGCAAAAGGATATTTTAATGATGACGGCAGAATTAAAAATAGCGGAGTTATTCCTCCGGAAGTTGGCAAGGAAACTAAATATACGATACATTGGAATTTGAGCAATTTATTTAACGATATTGAAAATGTTAGAATTGTTTCAATTATGCCTGAAAAAGTAAAATGGGCGGGAAATTATATAAGATCAGACGGCAAAATATTTTCAGGAAATGAGAATAATGGAACATTTATTCCAGAACAAAAAAACGAAACGGAATTGGAAGATGATGAAGATGATAAAGATGATAATAATTCTCAGGAAGAAGAAATAAAAGAAGAAAGATTTTATTATAATCCCGAGACGAGAGAAATCGTTTGGGAAATGCCTAAATTAAGCGCCAATACGGGGGTAATCTCGCCAGCCAAAGAAGTTGTTTTTCAGGTGAGCATTACTCCGGAAGAGGAAGATATTGGCAATGTGATGGAAATTATGAGCGAAGTAAAAGCGACTTCCCAAGATGAATTTACAAGAAATGCCATTGAAACATTTGACAGCGCGCTGACGACAGAGTTACCAGACGATTATAGTATTGGAATGGAAGAGGGGATTGTGATTGTGAGTTCGGAGGGTTAGAAAATCTAAATTATTCATTAATATTAAAAAAATGGAAAAAACATGTATTTTAATCAAACCAGACGCTTTGCAAAGAAACTTGCTAGGCGAAATTATTAGAAGATTTGAAAGAAAAGGGCTGAAAATAGTTGGTCTTAAAATGATGCAGCTTGAAGATGTTGTTTTAGAGGATCATTATGTCCATCACAAAGACAAGCCGTTTTTTGGAAAACTGAGAGATTTTATGAAAAGCACTCCGGTGATAGCAGTGGCTTTGCAAGGGCTTGACGCTGTTGACGCTGTTAGAATTATTGTTGGAACCACCAAGGGAAGAGAAGCGGACGCGGGAAGCATTAGAGGTGATTTAGCGATGAGCATTCAAACAAATTTAGTCCACGCTTCCGATTCAACGGAAAACGCCCAAGTGGAAATAAAACGATTTTTCAAAGAAGAAGAATTGTTTAATTATAAAAAAGTTGATTTGAATTTTGTCTATTCGGAAGATGAGTTAGAGGAATAGATTAAAACTTCTTTACTTTTAGCAAATTTGCTGTTATTGTTAATCCATAGTTAAAGTGGAGTTTTTAAGTGAGATTATAAAAATATTATTATGTTCAAGCAAATTGAAATAAAAAATTTCAGAGGAATAAAAGAATTAAAAGTTGAAAACTTAAAAAAGTTCAATGTTTTTGTTGGTGATAATGGCAGTGGAAAAACAAGTATTTTGGATGCTGTTTATATCTCTATAAATCCAAACAATCCAAATTTATCTCCTAAAACTAATGTATTTAGAGGTATTAGTGAAACTCCAGAAAAGTTAGAAAGATTTTGGAAATCGCTTTTTTATGATTTTAATTCAAGTAGTAATATCTCTATAAATTGCTTATTGGCGGGAAATGAAAAAAGGAATCTTCAAATTAAGCCGATGTTTGAATTTCAAGAAGGAGAATATTTAAAGTCTCCTGACAAAGTATCTTCTGATAGCAAAATGAAAAAAAATATACTTGGGTTAAATATTGATTTTGATATAAATGGAGAAAAGTTTAAATCAGAAACAAAACAGCAAGAGCAAGTTAGAGCAGATGAAAAATATAAGGAGTTATTGACAGGAGCATATCTTAACAGCTTTACTGTTCAGGATCGGAGTGGCATATCTAAAGATTTAAGTGATGTTCTAGAGATGAAAAAGAAAAGTAAAGTTATTGAATTTTTGAAAAAGTTTAAAGAATCCATAAGTGATATATATTCTGATGAAAAAAGAATAAGTATTCTTGATGATGATTTTGATGAAAGCGTGCTTTTAAATACTTATGGAGACGGACTTGTAAGAGGATTGCGTTATTATTTAACGGCATTAAACAATAATAACATTATTCTTATTGATGAAATAGAAAATGGTTTGCACTGGTCAAAGCAAATGGTTGTTTTTGAATATCTGTATAAAATATCAGAAGAATTTAAAGATGTTCAGTTTTTTATGACATCTCATTCTTATGATACTGTAAATTCTTTATACAAAACAGCTAAGGAATTTGATTTTATGAACGATGTTAATATTTGCCGAGTTGAATCTGCTGATGGCAAAAGCAGGATAGAATATTTTAACGAAAACGATTTGAAATATTTTTCTGATAATAAACTTGAATTAAGATAAGAATATGTTAGAAAAATGTAAAATTATAGTGGAAGGCGAAGGGGAAAATCTTGATTTTAAAGTTATTAAAAAATTAACTAAAGAATTTTCTGAAAAATAT
>JAYEHC010000017.1:0-1859 GCA_034659355.1 Patescibacteria group bacterium
ATTATCTCCAGTATCTTCATTAAAATCACAACAAGCAAGTCCAATAACCAGCCAAAACATTAATGACAAATCGTTTTTCCAATACATCGTATCCGCAAGACCGTGGATTAAAATATAGATTATTAAAACCGTGGCAACTGTAGGGGCGAGTCGCGATCCGCCCCTACGGCGATAAAAAAACCAAACGAGAATTAAAATAAATCCGATAAATCCGATTAGACCTGTTTGCAGATAAAAAGCCAGAAATGTATTATGCGGTTGCGTTACCGCCCATTCAAGATACGGTTCATCAAACTTATCCGCGTAAGACAAATAGACGCTTTGAAAAGTTCCCGGACCGATTCCGAAAATGGGATTATCTTTTATCATTTCCAGCGACGCGTTCCAAATCATTAAACGAGAGTGAAACGAAGAACGATTTTCGGAATTTATTATTTGGCTGAACTTTGCGGCGGTTATGGAAACAAAGATAATAATAGTGGCAAACGCCAAGATTTTTAAGAACGGTTGTATTTTAGAATTTAATTGTTTTTTTGTTTTACATCCAATGCATAATTTATTATTTGTCGTAGCAATGGATTCCCGCCTGCGCAGGAATGACAAGTATGGTTTTTTGTTTTTGCGAAAAGTATTGTTATTAGTATTATTAAAACGGCAAATATATGTCTTATAAAGCAGCCAAACCACTCCCGCGAATATTCCTAAAAACGCTCCATAGGAATAAGTAAAATAGAGCGGAATTAAAATAATTGTTAAAATAACAACGCTTAATATTTGATATTGGATATTGGATATTTTCTTAATATTCAGAACGATTCTTAAATTATCACTTATTGTAACAGTGGATTCCCGCCTCCGCGGGAATGACAAACTATTTAATAAAAAAAATAGCGCTATCAAAAACACGGGAGAAATATACATCGCTAAATAATTCGGCGAAAGATAAAACGCGCTTAGACGACCGTCAAACGAAAGATTATTGCTCAATAAATAAAAAATGCTTATTAAAGCAACGGCAACTCCGGAAAAAACCCAGCTGGCAAGAGATAGTTTAATTTGTTTTTCTTCTTTTATAACGCTTCTGAAAACAACGAAGAATAGAAATGAATCAACAAACCAGCCCTTGCATATTCCCAAGCTGGTTCTTAAATCGGAGGAATGGAGCGTTGATAAAGCAAGCCCGAGAAATAGCAGGATAATTCCGAACAATAGAATAGGATTATTTTTTCTAAAACGGCTAAAGCCATTAAAACTCTCGGCTAAAGCCAGGTAGAAATTATTTTTTTTAGTTGCATTTAAAATCCAAGCTAAAAATAAAATGTAGATCATTATTTCCAAAACTGTTGTCGGAATTCCAAAAACTGAAAACCTTAAAAGATATAACGGCATTGAAAAAATGATTGTGTAAATACCGCATCTGATATTTTTAGCGCAGACGAAAGCAAAGATAAGAAAAAGTATGATTAAGAAAATAGTCATGAAAGTAGTTAGTATTAAGTAGCAAGAATTATCCAAAAATTTTGTCATTCCGACCGAAGCGACTCTGAGGCGATAGCCGAAGAGAGCGAAGTGGAGGAATCTGTGAGCGAATGAAGTGTTTATTATAATTATTTATAAAAGCAAGTATAACGCGTTTACAGATTCCTCCATTCCACTTGTTCGTACCTCACTTCGCTCCAGTCGGAATGACAATTTTTAAATAAATTAAAAAGAAAGTTCTAATTATGTTCTACACTTAAACTCGTCGCTAAAGAAATAATTACTACAAAAATCGCTAGAATTGTCGGCGAGTAAATGGGCGTGTCAAAAAATGAATGGACGGAAAACCAAACCAGAGAGCCGATTAATCCTATTGAAAC
>JAYEHC010000017.1:1959-5243 GCA_034659355.1 Patescibacteria group bacterium
GGGAAAAGCGAGAAAGCGCGCAAAATGGTCGCTCCGTTTATATTCACCAGCCAGCTTGGATTAGAAATGACTTCCGCGCCGAAAGTATTGCCGTAAAAAATCGGCGCTAGATATTTGCTCCAGAAAATCATTATTGGATCAACACCGACAAAAAATTGCGCCGCGAATTGCGCCGCGCCGATCAAAGACAAAACAAATCCGCTCAAAATAAGCGCCTTCAAAATTTTATCAATGTTTTCTTTGCTATTTTTCAATGAAGTAATTACAAAGTACAGCGGAAAGACAGATAAAAACACCAGTACTTTTCTAATCGCTCTTTCTTCATTCCCCGCTTGAGTAATGGAAAAAATCGCTAGCGCTAAAAAAGCTAATAGCAACAACACTTGCAAATTCAATTTTATAACAAATCTTTTTTCAGCCAAAGATTTAATTATCCAAACCGCGAAAAGAGCAAGAACAAAAACTCTTCCCGAAGCAAGATCAATTCCCGGCATAATATTAAACGCAATTTGAAAGGGTAAATATAAAATCAAAAGTATTAAAACTTGATTGAAATATCTAAAAGAAATTATAATAAATAAAACTAACGCAAGCATTGCCAAAATAGAAAAACTGCTCAAAGAAATAATAGTTCCCGCTAAAACAGCCAATAAAAAAACGCTCCAATATTGCCTGACTTTTATATTCAACGCTTTATTTAGACTTTTTATCTTGCCCATTTCGGCTTAGTTTATAAAAAATAACCTCGCAATAATTATGGGCTATTATTTGGTTTAAGGCAAATTTTATAAAACAAAACCAGAGGGCTATTTTTTACTCTTGACAAGTTTTGTGTTTTGACTTACCATTGCTTTGCTATCCGAGTTCTGAAAAAGAACTGGATGGCAGGAGTAGCAACATGACAACAAAAGTAGCGCCAGTAATATTACTGGCACTAGCAGCGCTGATGGTGTTCTCACCATCGGCAACAGCATTGGAGGTCTTTCCGCAAAGCTCTCCCTACTACCCAGAAAACACCGTGTTCTTCTGGGCCGAGAGTTCAGCGACAACGGAACATCCCTGGTCCTTTGGGGACGGATGTTCCTGCGCCGTTGGGCGGGGAGTGATTCACTCGTATGCAAATTACGGAGCATACGAAATAAAAGTGAATCAGGAACCGCCAGTTTTCGTGGGAATATATCCCACGGGAATGTCAGTTCTAGGAGAACTGAACTGGGAGATACCTAAGGTAAAGGCTTCTTCCAGCGAGGAAGGGTTCCTCACTGGAAACGCAGTGGATACGAGCCAGATATCATTCTGGCTTGCGGATTCAGACGATCTGAATCCTACGCTGACCGTTTCCGCGCCGGAAGGAGAAATCGTTGCTTTAAAAGCGATGTTTCTGGGTAACCAAACTCCGCTTCCGGCAACAGGAATGTCTCTTGCGCTAACCACTAGCGCAGGAATAAACAACTGTGACTTTGAGGTCCCGACGGAAGGAAATGGGGCAACAAGCTGTCACAAAGACTGGATTTCTCTAAATTTAGAGAATCCGGGAAAATCAGTGGAAATACAGTTTTTGGAGGGAACGCCTCCACATTGCGTAGAAATACGCATTGCGACTGTATAACTAAAACGAGGGAGATATCCTTTTCTCCCTCTCTTTTTTTATCTGAAATATTTTTCTGTGATAATTATATAATAATGTCCTATCTAATGTGGTAAAATATTTAGTTATTTGATTAATGAATAAAACAATATAGTGTTTCTACTCCAACTTCTATTTTATTAATTTCTTTTAATTTCTCTTGAGCGAAAGTCGGACCAAAGCCGTGATATTCTTTTTGCAAATGTTTTTTTATCTTTTTAACAGTTCTGGTTTTAATTATTCTATTACTTTCTTTGTTTCTGCTTTTATGAATTATTCCCTCTGCTCCGCACTCTTTAACTCTCGCTTTCAACCTCTTCGTCTGTCTCACGGTTAGATTAATCTGTTTAGCGGTTTCACTCCCGTTTATTTTTCCCTCAATCAGTTTCCTGATAATATCATACCGTAGTATTTCTTTTTTAGTCATAATTATTAACTCCTTTTCTTCTTGCGCCATTGTCTTATTTTTAATTGATTAACAAAATCAATTATGGCACAAAATTTGAAGGTATGACATTTCTATTGGAGAATGGTATGACATTATCATTGGGGAACGACAAACAAAACCAAAGGGCTTGACAGATTTTTAAATGTGTGCTAAGCTGTTGTCAAGATGAAAGGAAAAAGTAAATTTTTTACGAAGTTAGAAAACGGACAACAATAAAAAAACATTTCGTTTTTTAATCTTTTTTTAAAAAAGGTTGTCCACTTTCTACTTCAAACCATCAAATTTTTTAAGGGGTAAAACAAAAGAATGGGGGGACTGACAGATAAAATATCTAAATAAAATATCAATACGAAACGAAATTTTATTCAGTCCCTCACCCCTCCCTCCCCCTTCTTAATTTACAGGCGTCGCTTTAAAGACGGCTTTTTTGTTGGCAAATTGCGAGAATCTTGTATAATAAAAAAGGATTGTTTCACTTTAATTTATCTAAGGAATCTGACAAGTTTTTTAAGTGGATTAAAATAAGGAAGTCCTAAAAAATGCTAAAAAAATTAAAAGATTAATCAGCCTAAATTTAAAAAAATGTCCACAATAACATTTAGAGAAATCAAAAGCGGTTCAATAATTTTACTGGACGGCGAGCCATACAAAGTTCTTGATCGTTCTTTTCGCGCCAAACAGCAGAATAAAGCAATGGCAACGATGAATGTCAAAAATTTAATTACCGGAAAAGTTCTTGAAAAAAACTACCCCTCTTCGGCAACGGTAGAAGAAATTGAGCTTGAAGAATCAAGAGCGCAATTTCTTTACAAAGAAGGAGATGCTTATTATTTTATGGATCAAGAAACTTACGATCAATTTCCCTTGAGTGAAACTCAGCTTGGAGACAGCGTGAATTATTTAAAAGAGGAAATTATCATTAAAATAAAAAAATTCAACGACAAACCGCTTGATATAATTTTACCTGCTGAAGTTGAATTAAAAGTTGTTGAAGCGCCACCGGGAATTAAAGGAAACACAGCGCACGGCGGATCAAAGTTTGTAACTCTGGAAACAGGAATAAAAGTTTCCGCGCCGTTATTTGTCAATGAAGGAGATCTCGTGATAATTAAGACTAAAACGGGAAAATTTGATAAAAGAAAATAAAAAAGACGAATTTTTTAGATAATTTAGAAGAGGATCGCTATAATTAGGCTTTGCTGATTTTCT
>JAYEHC010000018.1:0-5086 GCA_034659355.1 Patescibacteria group bacterium
AACTGATTTTCAAAAATGCGTCATTCATAAAATGAGAAATATTTTAAACAAAACAAGTCCGAAAGATAAAGGTGAAGTAGCAGACGATTTGAAAAAGGTTTTTGATAATTTTGACAGATATGCTACACTTAAAAAATCTTTAAAAAAGAAAGATGATTTTTTAAAGAAATGGAAAATTAAGTATCCAAACTTTAAAAACTTTTTCAAAGAAGGGAACATTGAATACTATTTTACTTACCTTAAATTTGCTCCCAGCGTTAGAAGAATGATTTATACCACTAACAGCATTGAGAATCTAAACAGGCAGATTAGGAAAACCACTAAAAACAAATTATCATTTGAATCTCCAAATAGATTACTTGATTATCTGTTTATGATTATTAAAGAATTTGAAGAAAAAAACTTTATGAAATATCCGGTAATAAATTACAAATATTTTAGAAAAATAACAAAAAATGAAGAAGCCCCAGACACAATTAATTAAACGGTCCCGCTGATTTTTATCTATTTTTTATAAAAAGAGATAAATTCAGAAATATTTTAAAAAATAATTCAGCTTGTTTAAGTCAGTTTTTCAAACCCCTCCTAGCCTCCCCTTATCCAAGGGGAGGAATAATTGGAGAAAATCAGTAGCTTCTAAATATTACACTTCAACAAAAATGACAGATGTAAAGTCTGTCATTTTGTTAATAAATTCCTGTGATTTTAAAAAAAGCAAAAACAGCCAAACGCGAAACACAATCAGCTAAAATTATTTCAACATATTCTTAATCCAATCGCGCGCGTCCGGATTTTTTTTCCACAAACGACTGCCCTGTAAAATTAAACCTCTATGTTCCGGATAACCGATATCTTTTATTTTGCCATGCAGGGAAATAAAATCGCCGGTATTTTGAATTACGGCGTTAAATACCTCGGCTATATCCCATAACTTTCCTTGTTCAGTGTTCATTTTTCTAGTTTCAGGAAAGTTTTTTTGCGCAAAATCATAAAATATAAAATGAAGCAATTCATGAAAAATAGTAAAAAGCTGGAGATTGCGATTGTCATAAATAAAAACCTGAAACTCGCCCGAATCAAGAAAACGAGGACAAAAATCAAAGATAGAAAAATAACTGATAAATTTATTTTTAGGCCAAGGATATTTTCTAAATAATTTATCTGTTACTAAAAAGAATTTATCTCGTTCTTGATTAAGATATTTGATAGTACTTTCACTAAGAGTTTTGATTTCTTCATCATTAGATTTATAAAAATCTATAACATATTTATTTAAAAATTCCTTTGGATTTTTAGCTGTTTTAATTTCTGTAAGCTTCGGGTGATGTTTTAACGCTCTTTCTTTCCAGAAATTACACCCTCCAAATTCTGGGTTAGAATAAAAATTCCAAGCTATTTCTCGGTCTAATTTCTGATCAAATTTTAATTTTATAATTGGCTGTTTCATAAACAAAAACCCACAAGTATTATATCTTTTTTAAAAGAAAAATTCCAGTGGGCGTAAACTTTTGTGTGTGTTGCGCTTAACTAATCTGCGTTTGCCTGAAAAGATCCCAGATAAGCCATTCAAGCGTCATCTTTGCATGAACGCAGAAGCGTTTATCAAGCTCCCAAATAGAACCCGTTTCAAGCTCCGATTGATACGGACAACCTCCACCGCAAATACCTAAAGCGAAACAGTCCTGGCACTCTGGCATATTTAGTGGCGATCTCATGCTCCACTCTTTAAAATCTTTATCTTTGCTGATGTCAAAGTCATTATCGTAAACGCTCGTTGGGAAATATTTCTTTTTGCCAACAAATCCATGACAAACTCCAACATCTCCGTCAGGAGCGATCACTATCTGGTTGCCGCCCGTTGCTCCGCAGTCAAATGGCCAAACCGTTCTTTCGATAAAAGCGTTCGCTTTTCTCATTATGCGATCTTCATAGACGCCTCTCTTTCTGAAAACTTGAAAGGCATCAAGGATGAATTTTGCCGCTCTTTCGTTATAGCCGTTATTCATTTTTTCTTCACCGCTAATCATAAGATTTAATCCTAGATTAGTTACTTCGCATTCATCCAATAAAACCCGAAGAGTAGTGTCAAAATTATGAATACTTGCTTCTGACAAAGTACAAGATGCTCCGATATCCATACCGGCTTCTTTGCAAATTTGGAAGCCCCTTTTAATGTCTTGGTAAACGGATTCTCCGTTTGCGTAAATACGACTGGAATTAGTCGCGGAGTCGTCGCCGTCAATCGATATTGAGATCTGAACATTGTGGTCTCTGAGTATTCTGGCAATCTTGCGATTCAATAGACTTCCGTTGGTCACTAGATTAAGAGTTGTTTCTTGGGGAAGCTTACCACTTTTTATGTAATCTTTAATCTTACTTAAAAGCGTTTCAAATACTGACCAATTCAGCAATGGCTCTCCTCCATAAAAAACAATTGTTTTCTCTAGATCAAACTGTTCAGGATCTTTTGCAATCAATCGACAGAAGAAATCAAGCCCTTTGAGAGCCACTTCTTTCGTCATGTTGCCCAAGGGATTATTATTTTTTACAAAACAATAATTGCAACGAAAATTGCATCTCTCCGTCAAGATGAAATAGGCCAAGTGAGGATATGGTTTGCCAAGCAAATCCATAAAGTAATCAATAGCTTTCTCATCTTCTGCGGGATCCTGAATTAGAACCTTTGCATTTTCAAGAGCATCAACCGCTCTGAAAAAAGTTTCTTGATTCTCTAAGTCAACAAACGAAAGCAAGCCTTGCGAATCAGCGCCTCCTTCAAACTTGTTAACTATTGGCAGAAGCGTAGCCGGAATATAAACTGGCATCATCCGGAGAGAATGATAGCAAGCCACTACAGATCTTTGCTTAAAGAAATGAGCGTATCTCGAAAGGAAAAGGTTTGTTCTTTTCATGCATATTACCTCCTTTGTGTCTGTATAATCTATTTTTCATTTGTTTAATAGGAGAGGAGAAACTTTTGCTCCCCCTTTCCTATTCGGCCGAACAGGTTTTTACCACGGCGACTTCTTTGCGCCGTTGTTATACCTACATGCGCACTTGCATGCGCAAGTGCCACATTTGGCGGCATGTGCGCTATTTGCAGCATTGCCTAACATCCTAGTGGCATCGGCCATTGTTGGCGAAACGACATCCATTTAGTATCACCTCCTTTTATTTTCAAAGAACTTATTTGATCTAAATAATCTTTATTTAAATCATCATCCTTTAAATAAAGACTAACGAATTTAGAAATTTTTGTCAAATAACAATAACATTGCCAAGAAAAAATAAATTAAAAGGAGAGCCAATTGATATTAAATACGAAGTGCCAGCTTGTCTTTCAGATCCAAAAACAAAGAAGGGGAAATTTAGAAAACCTTATTTAAGATTTTTAAAAGACAAAAGAACAAAAGCTTTTGAGAATGGCTTTGTGGTTTTTACTCCTTACGTTTTTGAGGGGAAGAAAAAAGAAATAGATAATGGGCTAAAATAATTTTGGCAAAGACTTCGTTTCTCCAAGCCATTTTTCTGCAATCTTTATATAGTCCGGGTTTATTTCAAAACCAATATAATTTGCGTCAGACTCTTTCGTGACAACGCATTCTGAACCTGTGCCGACAAAAGGTATGAGGACAACTCCGTCTTTTTTGGGTTTCGCGGATCTAATAAGTTTTCGTGTTAGTTCAATTGGTTTTTGCGTTGGATGCTTCATAACATCGTGATCTTTGTGGTTTTTAAGTTCTCTTGGTCTAAAAACATCATTGCAAGTTTTGCATAAAAACCATCTTTCAGTCATACCAGCTCCTCCCGCCAAAGCGGGAATTTTTATTACATCTCTTGGTAATGCACCATTACTATGAGCGTTATAAACGGTTTCTTTCCCACTATTGCTATATCGTCCCGCCGTTCCTTTTCTAACTTTCCCCGCCGCGCCATTTAGAAACCCTTCTGTGTAAGGCTCTCTAATATCGTCGCGATTGAAATTTGCCTTTTTCTTCCAAGCGCAAATTATCGCTTCGTGGCTTCTTTGCCAAAAATTCAACGAGGCGACATTTTTATTTGTATAGTGCCAAATGAGCCAGCGTTTATTGATTGGAATTTCAACGGAGAGATAGGCAAGTATTTCGCTAAAGCCATAAATAAACATTGTGCCAGTCGGTTTCATTACTCTGATGCATTCATTTATCCATTCTTTGCACCAAGAAACATATTCATTTAATTCCCGCTTGTCGTGATTATTTCCAAAATCCTTTCCGATATTATAAGGCGGATCGCAAATAATAACATTGCAGCTTTCGTCCGGCAGTTTTTTTAATTCTTCAACCGCGTCTCCGCAGATTATTTTATTAAGGGGCATTTTTTTGTCCCCTTTTTTTTCTTTCTGTTTTTTTTCTGACAATAATTCTGTGGCTTGTAATTTTTCTTCATTTTTTATAATATCAATTACTATTCCTTGAATGGCAAACTCTTGATTTCCTTTGATGATAATTGGCGTAAAATTTTTGTTTGCCGGTTGTAATCTAATTTGTCCTCGCTCTTTGTAAAATTTTTTGAGCGTTGCTTCAGAGTTGTCTATCAAGGCGACAACTTTTTGTCCGTTGTTCGCAACACTTTGCTGTTTTATTAAAACAAGATCACCATCTTTGATATTCTCGTCCATCATACTATTGCCAGTGATCCGCAAGGCGTAGAATTTTCCAGAGTGATAAAGTTTGTTTTGCGGAACCGCAATCGTTTCTTTTTCTTCTGTCGCTTCAATCGGCTGCCCAGCGGCGATTGTTCCCAACAAAGGAATCTTGACCATTTTTTCTTTCTCATAAATATCAATCGCTCTCGGCTGGTTTTTTTCTTTTTTCAAATATCCTCCTTCTTGCAGTTTCTTAATATGATAATGCGCGGTGGAAACGGATGACAATTTCAAATGCTTTTTAATTTCTTCCAGAGAGGGCGCGTAATCATTTTTCTTTTTATATTTTTCTATGAAATTTAGGACTTGTTTTTGTTTTTTTGTGAGCATAGAAGTTGACGGTTATTTGTTATTTAGCTATACTTTTATTATAGTAGAAAATAAATAGAAAGTCAAAAA
>JAYEHC010000019.1:0-5074 GCA_034659355.1 Patescibacteria group bacterium
AAATAAATCTGATGGTTTTAAACAAAGCTGTATTTATCACAATATAAATGAATGATATTGTTTTAATGATTTGATTATAGTTGGATGAGGAAATCCCCCTAGCCCCCTTTTACAAAGGGGGAACTTGCTTATTACAATTTATTAAAACCACGCAGGATTTATCGCTTATTATAGCAGTGGATTCTTGCCTCCGCAGGAATGACAAATGGAGGATGTTCATATTTTATTTGCAATGCATTGACAAGTAAATTTAGCATGGTATCATAGTGTTAAACTTTCACCCAAACTAAAAAAGAGGTGTTTTTTAATTTGATAAAATAAAAAAATGGTTAAACAATTTATTACCGCAGAAGGTTTAGAAAAATTAAAAGAAGAACTTAGCTATCTTAAAATAACAAAAAGGCAGGAGATAGCAAAAAGAATACAAGTTGCAAAAGAGCTTGGAGATTTGAGCGAGAACGCAGAATACTCAGAAGCAAAAGAACAGCAAGCGCTCAACGAAACAAAAATTGCCGAGATGGAAAAAACGCTCAAGAATGCCGAAATGATTGACGATCGTCATTCTCGATCTAATCTTGTTCAGATTGGCTCTACAATAAAAGTAAAAAACGGAAAAGCCGAACGCGTTTTAACGATAGTCGGTTCCAATGAAGCGGACCCTGCAGAAGGAAAAATTTCTAATGAGTCGCCGTTAGCAATATCTTTTTTGGGACACAAAGCGGGGGACAGCGTTAAAGTTGAAACGCCAAAAGGGGAAGTAGAATATGAGATTGTAGAAGTTAAATAAATTTATTAATAAATAGCGAAGAAAACGAAAAAATGCCTTGAATAATTCAGGGCTTATTTTTTTTGACTAATTCTATTTAAAATAGTATATTTAAAGCAGTTAATTAAAAAATATAAATCAATGATAGATGAAATAAAACAAGCGCGGCTTGATAAATTAAATAAAATAAAAGAAGCGGGGATAAATCCATATCCGGCAAAATGCGAGAGAACTCACACTGTCAAACAAACTCTTGATAATTTTGACGAGTTTTTTAGATTAGAAAAAGAAATTGTTTTGGCGGGCAGGATAAGAATGATCAGGGCTCACGGCGGACTGACTTTCACCAACATTGAAGATCAGAGCGGGCAGATACAATTATTTTTCAGGCGGGATGAAATTGGCAAAGAAGAATACGCAATGCTCAAGAATTTGGATGTAGGCGATTTTATGGAAGTAAAGGGAATTTTGTTTGTTACCAAAAAAGGGGAGCAGACATTAAATATTAAAGAATATAAAATTCTAACCAAATCACTTTTGCCCTTGCCGGAGAAATGGCATGGGTTGCAAGATGAAGAAATAAGATACAGAAAAAGGTATTTGGATTTAATAATGAATAAAGAAGTTAAAAATTTATTTATCAAGAGAGCGGAATTTATAAATAATATCAGAAAATATCTAAACAATGAAAATTATCTGGAAGTGGAAACTCCGGTTTTGGAAAATATCCCCGGTGGTGCTGACGCGGAACCGTTCATAACACATCATAATAAACTAGATACAGATTTGTATTTAAGAATATCTTTGGAATTGCATCTGAAGAGATTAATTGTTGGCGGATTTGAAAAAATTTATGAAATAGGAAAAGTTTTTCGGAATGAAGGAATAAGCACGGAGCATCTTCAAGAATTTACGATGCTTGAATTTTATTGGGCTTACGCGGATTACGAAGAACTAATGAAATTTACGGAAAACTTTTATGCGACAATTATAAAAAAGACATTTGGAACTTTGGAAATTAAGCAAGGAGATAATGTTTTGAATTTTAAGCCGCCTTGGACACGAATTGATTTTCGAGAAATTATTTTAGAAAAATCGGGAGTTGATATTGATAAATATCTGACCAAAGAAGAGATGCAAAATGTTTTGCGTGAGAAAAAAATAAAAGTTGATGAGATAGCCGGCAGAGGGCGATTGATTGATCAGCTTTATAAAAAATTAGTTAGACCGCAATTAATTCAACCGTCATTTTTAATGAATCACCCGTTGGATATTTCGCCGTTGGCAAAGAAAAAAGAAGACAATAAAAACAAAGTCCAGAGGTTTCAAGTTTTGATTGCCGGTTCTGAGGTGGGAAACGCTTTTTCTGAATTAAACGACCCGCTTGATCAAAAAGAAAGATTTGCCACGCAGGATAAACTGCGACTAGCGGGAGACAAAGAGGCGCAAATGACGGATGACAGTTTTATTGAAGCGTTGGAATGTGGAATGCCGCCAACAGCGGGATTTGGCGTGGGGATTGACAGATTATTTATGATTTTGGCAAATCAAGAAAATATCAGAGATACGGTCTTTTTTCCAATGATGCGAAGGAAAGAATTTTAACATTTTAACATCTGAACATTTTAACAAACGAATTAAAACAAACACAACAAAATAAAATACTAACTTTTGGTACTTTTGATATTTTCCATTCGGGACACAAAAATTTTTTGAAACAGGCGCGTCAATATGGAAATTATTTAATTGTTGTCGTTGCGAGAGACAAAACAGTTAAAAAAGTTAAGAAAAGATTTCCGCAGAATGACGAAAACAGCAGATTGGAGATTATTAAAAAAAGCGGTTTAGTTAACGAAGCGGTTTTGGGGAGTTTGGAAAACAAATATCAAGTAGTTGAAAAATATAGACCTGCCGTAATTTGCTTGGGCTATGACCAAAAAGCGTTTACCGAAAATTTGCGGGATAAGTTGAAAGAGTTTAATTTATTAAATACGAGAATTATTCGTTTAAAATCATATCATCCGGAGAAATATAAATCGTCCAAGTTGAGAAATAGAGATTAGTAGTTATCCAGTATGTTTATCCGACATAATAAAATATAGCTTTTTTCTCACGATCGTGAGAAAAAAGCTATAGAGTGTTTAGTCTGTTCTGAATTTTTTAATAACAAATTTTAGTGATAAAAATAAAAATAATGAAAATAGTAATTTGCGGAAGTATGACTTTTTCAAAAGATATGATTGACATAGAAAAGGAACTGCTTGAAATCGGATATTCGGTTATTATTCCAAAGTATACTAAAGAATATGCCGAATTGAAATTAGCAGAAGAAACACATTCTGAGTCAGTTAAAAATAAAGTTGAAAATGATCTGATTAGGGACTATTTCAATAAAATCAAAAGTTGTGACGCAGTGTTGATAATTAATGAAAAGAAGTATAATACTAATAATTATATTGGCGGGAATTCTTTTTTGGAAATGGGTTTTGCGCATATTTCGAATAAAAAAATATTTCTGTTTAATGATATTCCGGAAATGATTTATACTGATGAAATTAGGGCGATGCAGCCTATTATTTTGAATGGGAATTTAAAAAAAATTAATTAAAAATATGCTAGATATAAAATTTATTAGGGAAAATTCGGAAGTTGTGAAGAAAATAACTCAACAAAAAAATATCAATCTTGATATTGATAAGTTGTTGCGGACTGATGACAGTTATAGAAAATTAAAACAGGAAATTGAAAAACTGCAATGCGAAAAAAATAAAATTGCCAGTCAAATGAAAGGCGGCAAGCCGGCTGATGAATTGGTAAAAAAAGGGAAAGAAGTAAAGGAAAAAATCTCCGGTTTAGACGCGGAGTTTAAGAAAGTTGAGAAAAAATATAATGAATTAATGCTGTTAACGCCGAATATTGTTTCTAAAGATACACCAACAGGAAAAGATGAAAATGACAATGTTGAAATATCTCGCTGGGGAGAGCCGACTAAATTTGATTTTGAAATCAAAGATCATATTGAACTTGGAAAAAATTTGGATATCTTAGACATAGAAAGAGGAACAAAAGTGTCTGGTTACCGAGGGTATTTTTTAAAGAATGAGGGAGTGCTGATGCATTTGGGGCTGATGATGTACGCGTTGGATAAATTGGTAAAAAAGGGATTTGTTCCGATGGTTACTCCTACTATTGTCAGAGAGTTTGCTTTAATCGGAAGCGGACATTTCCCAAGCGGAAAAGAAGAGGTTTTTCAAATCGCCAATCCCGGAAAATTGGCGAGTGGCGAGGAAATAAAGGAAAGTAAGTTTTTGGTTGGAACTTCGGAACCGTCAATTTTGGCCTATCGGGCAAATGAAGTCATAGATGAAAAGGAGCTTCCTTTGAAATACTGCGGATTTTCCCAGTGCTATCGCAGCGAAATTGGCAGTTATGGGAAAGATGCTAAAGGAATATATCGCATTCACGAATTTATGAAAATTGAGCAGGTGATAATTTGCAAAGATGATTTAAGCGAAGCTGATAAACAGTTTGAAGAATTAAGAAAAATAGCAGAAGAAATACTGGAAGAATTGAAATTGCCTTATCGTGTTATTCAAATCTGCACGGGCGATATGGGAGCGGGAAAATATAAAATGTATGATATTGAAACTTGGATGCCTTCCAGAAATTCTTATGGAGAGACGCATTCTAATTCTAATTTAACCGATTGGCAGGCGCGACGATTGAATATTAAATATAAAAATAAAAATGGCGAGAAAAGATTTGTTTATACATTAAACAACACCGCTATTGCCAGTCCGAGAATTCTTATCGCTATCCTTGAAAACTACCAACAAAAAAACGGCAGCGTTGTTGTGCCGGAAGTTTTGAGGAAGTGGGTGGGGAAAGATGTTATTGGATAAAAAAAAGAAGCAGAGCAACTGTGTTAGGTTGATGCTTCTATTCGCTATCATTGTCATCGTTCCAGCATTTTAACGGAACGAACCGTATTAGTGCATCCTCCAAGGAAAGACCGGTAATCATTCCAAGGACGCCTGCTATTACAAGCGATGCTGTCGTTCCTTCTCCTTCAAATATCATCTTTACTAAACAACTTATAGCAAAGATAAATAACGCCACATCAACCCATATATTTTTTATTATGGGTTTAAATTTCTTTCTGTCTATCATCATATCCTCCTTCCTAGATTCTACTCTGAAGCCGAACACTATGGTAAAATAGAAAGGAAATTTTTAATAAAAATTATGATGAAAAAAAAGTAGTAAAAAGTATAGTCATCTTGTAAAAAGCGAACGAAATGAAATTGC
>JAYEHC010000020.1:0-4959 GCA_034659355.1 Patescibacteria group bacterium
AGATCAATTCCGTCCGGTCCTATTTTTTCAGTTACAACCCGCGCGGCATTCTGAAAATACTTTGGATTATTGCCAAAAAGCTGAACGACGAAAAATCTTTCAGCTTTATTAAATTCAAGCAGTTCTAAAGTTTTCTTGCCGCCAAAACTTAACGCCGTCGCATTAGCCATTTCAGAATAAACAACATCCGCGCCATAGCATTTGCAAATTTGTCGAAACGAAGAATTTGTATATCCCGCCATCGGCGCCAACGCCAAAATCGGTTTGTTTAATTTTTTCCAAAAATTCAGCATAATTTTTCTAACAACAACAGACACAACTAAAACACAGAACTTTCTTACCTTCCATAATCCCCCTTATATGTCATCCCGGAATTTTTTCCGGACAGATGGCAAGTTTTGTCTTCATATTCAGAAATTATTTTAATATAAGCGCTTGTAAAGAAATAACATTTTCTAAGTTCGCTCAGCTTTATGCCGGATTGGTTTGAAAAAAGTTGAGGGATATTTGCTATATGCTGAAAGTTTTTTCAAGCCAAGATGGTGTGAAGATGAGATGAAATTAGAAAGGTTATTTATTTACAAACGCTAAGCCCTGCTTTTCCAACGCTCAATTTAATTTTATCTCCCTCTTTAATATTTTCTTCAACAATTTCTTCTGAAATTAAATCCTCAACCATTTCCTGCAAATTTCTTCTTACTAGTCTTGCTCCTTCGTTTGGATTAAAACTTTTCTTGCTAATATAAGCAAGCGCTTTTTTGTCCGCGCTAATTTTAATTTTATTGCTTTCTAAAATTCTTTCTTGTAAATCACCGAATTGATTTTTAACAATTGTCTTGATATCTTTCATACTTAAAGGATTGAAAACGATAATTTTATCAATCCTATTAATAAACTCCGGACTAAATTCATCTTTCAGTTCTTTTAAAACATTGCTTTTCGTTTCTAGATATTTTTTTCTAGCTCTGTTTTTCTTTTCGTCTTCGCCGATATTTTCATTTTCCGAAAATCCCCATCTCGCTTCATAAGTCAGTTCTTCGGTTCCGATATTGGAGGTCATAATAATAATCGTATTCTTGAAATCAATCTTTTTTCCAGCCGCATCGGTAATTTCTCCATCTTCAAAAATTTGCAACAGCAAATTAAAAACATCCGGATGCGCTTTTTCAATTTCATCAAAAAGAATAACTGAATAAGGATTAAGACGAACTTGCTCCGTTAATTTTCCGCCCTCCTCATAACCGACATACCCCGCCGGCGCGCCGACTAGACGCGAGACATTGTGCCTTTCCATAAACTCGCTCATATCAACTTTGATTAGCGCCTCTTTTTTTTCATAAACAGTTTTCGCTAAAACTTTTGTCAGTTCGGTTTTCCCTACTCCCGTCGGGCCTAAAAACATAAACACGCCATTCGGTCTGTTCGCATTCGCGATTCCCAAACGACTGCGGCGAATTGATTTTGAAATTACTTCAATCGCTTCGTCTTGTCCAATAATCTCTTTTTTCAAATTCCGCTCAATATTTTTAAGTTTTTTTCTTTCGCTGGAAATTAACTTTTTGACTGGCACTCCGGTCATTTGCGTTATAACTTCCGCCAGATCATCAACGCTAAGAGGCGTTTTAATTCTGACCTTGCTTTCCTTCTTCTGAATTTCAAATAATTTCGCAACCGCCTTTCTTAACGCCGTTTCTTCTTCTTTTAGTAAAAGCGCTTTGTCATATTTCTCTTCTTCAACCGCTTTTTCTTTTTCCGCTTGTAAAATCTTTTTTCTTTTTTCTAATTCTTTTATTTTTCCAAAATAATTTTTCCCGCTCTGCCTGCTTCTCACCAGCGACGCCGCTTCATCCAGAATATCAAACGCTTTATCGGGAAGAAACCGATCGTTGATAAATCTTTCGCTTAAATCAACAGCCGCCTCAATCGCCTCAGCGCTTATTTCCAAATTGTGATGTTTTTCATATATTGGCTTCAATCCTTGCAATATCTTTTTTGTATCTTCCACGCTTGGCTCGTCAACAACTATCATCTGAAATCTTCTTTCCAGCGCGGCGTCTTTTTTGAAATGTTTTCTGTATTCATCCAAAGTTGTCGCGCCGATGCAAGAAAGCTCGCCTTGCGCCAAAGGCGCTTTTAAAATATTCGCCGCATCCAAACTTCCCGATCCGCCCGCGCTCCCGGCGCCGACGATTGTGTGAATCTCGTCAATAAACAAAATTACATCCGGATTGCTTTGCGCTTCACCGATGACATCTTTCAAACGCGCTTCAAATTCACCGCGAAAAACCGCTCCTGCCACAAGAAGTCCAAGGTCTAAAGAATAAATTTTCTTGTTGAAAAGACTTGCGGGAATATTTCCTTCAAAAATCTTCTGCGCCAGTCCTTGTACGATTGCTGTTTTCCCAATTCCCGGCTCACCGATTAAAATTGGATTATTTTTTGTCTTGCGATTTAAAACATTTATCAAACGCTTTATTTCTTCGTCTCGTCCAATAATAGGATCAACGATTCCCTCTTCAAATTCTTTCACCAGATCCACGCAAAAATAATCCAAAGCGGATTGCTTGATTCCCGCGGGCGAAGCGCCCATAGACATTTCGCTGATCATCCCGCTATTTAAGCTCTTGCCAACTTTATTAGGATTAATCGCGCCGACCTTCTGGACATTTAAGGAAGAGCTGAAAAGATCAACGACATCAAAAAATCGCGACGAGCCTTCCATTATTCTTTTTAGCTGTTCTTTTAATTTGTCTGGCTTAAATCCAATTGAAGAAAAAATGCCGGTGACTTTTTCATTATCATCATCTAAAATAGCGTAGAGCAAATGCTCCGTTCCGATATAAGTATGCTTATATTTGCTAGCGACAAGCACCGACTTTTTAAAAATATTTTTTAGCTCATCTGACAATTTTGGCTTCCAAGTTTTTGTTTTTGGCAATTCATCTATAATCTGGCGAAATGTCTTTAGATTTATTTTCTCCCCTCCAAGCACATTTGAGCCAATGCTTCCTCCTTGAGACAAAATGCCGAAAATAATATGCTCCGTTCTAATTGACTGGTGCTTAAACTCCCGCGAAACATCTTCCGCGGTTTTAATCACATCTTTCAAATGCGAAGTGAACTTGTTTTGAATTTTCTGTGGAAAAAAGTTATTCATAACGACTATAGTTAAAAGTTATCAGGTTTGTAAAAGTTGTTTAAATCTATTCCGCCTGTAGTTCATTTTATTTTACATATTCAATAAAAACTTGCAAGTTTTTATTAACCATAAATTAACACCTTCTCTCCTGTCATTCCCGCATAGGCGGGAATCTATTGCTACAATTTACTTTATAAAAAACCTCGCAGTGAATAGCAAAATAAATCGTAATAGTGGATTCCTGCCTCCGCAGGAATGACAAATAGAGTTTATTGAAATAATAAAATTATTCAGGTACTGGCAATCCTATTTTTTGTAACGGCAAATAATGAAAATAATAGGAACAGCCGTTTATAGAAATTATATATGAAAAAATTATATTTTTATTTTTGGTCTGTTATAATAACATTCTTTTTATCTGGATATTCTTTAGAAAAAACAGGATTAACAGCTGGGATATTATCAGCCATTATAACTTTTGCGTCATCGCCATATTCTTTCGCTATTTTTTCTAATTTTTTAATAAAGTTTTTTAATTTCATTTTTTTATAATTTAAAATTATTTTCTAATTCATAAATTTCAAAACTTTTTGTATGCCAATTAGATAAACTTTCATAATCAATAAAACTAACCCTATTTTGAACAGATTTAAACATACTTAAATTTAGTTTATCTTCATATTCTCTTTTTCTAGCAATATCAGCCACAATATAAAATTTTGTATGGAAATCTTGCAACTGAACAAATTTGCCAAGAGAATTTTTAATGTCTGTAGAGTGTTCTACCTCAAAAAAACTAGATGGCATTTTTCTTTCGTTAAACCAACTTACATCAATTGTTGTAGCATATCTTAATAAATTTTTATAAGTAAAATCATAAAATTTTTCAATAGTCGTTATTTCAGACAATTTTTTTTCCAAATATTTTTTATTTTTATCTTGATATGGAACAAAAGTTTCTTGTTTTTTAAGATTACCTATTTCTGCAAGTAGCCCCTGATAATACGAATGATTAAATTCTTCCTGTTTTATTTTAGAAATTGTTTCTACTGGAAAAACATTTTCAGGCAATTTATTTTTATAAGTTTTTAATGCCCAAAGTCCTGGTCTTATTTTAAAGAAAAATCTTTCATCTTGAACAATGCGTCTAATGCTTGCAAATGGCGTTTTTGTTTTCCAATCGGAAACATCAACAGTTTGATTTAAAAAACCAAGCGTAGCATATCCGCCATATTCTTCCATTGTTTTTATAACTGCTTCATATTGATTCATATTTTTAAAAAATTAAATAAATTGAAAATCAAAATCTTTCTTCAATCCATTACTCAAATCCCAATCACCTTTTTTAACGCTTACCATTTTACCATTAGAACAACTGAAAGTTCCTGACGATAAAAAATATGGCGGATCCGCAAAAATCATATCAATTGAATTCGCTGGAATTTGCTCTAAAATTTTTAAACAATCGCTTTTATACAAAACAAAATTATCCTTTGTAAAATAAGGCTTGTTTTTTATATTGCTTAAAATTTTATTTTTTGTTTGCATATTTTTTTAAATTCTCATCATTAAAAATTATTTAGAACTGATTTTTTACTTCATTTTAAACTCAGGAAATATTTCCGCTTCTCTGTTAATTACTGTTTTCTCATTTTCATTTATTTCCCGATTATATACTTTGGCTTCTTGGGATGCCGACCATGAAATATATTATGGAATTGGTTTTTGGTGCTGATGGGGTTTTTGTCATGTTGATTTAATCAATAGTTACTTATATCATATCTCTTCTCAAGATAATTTTATACTCTCCAATTTTTTTA
>JAYEHC010000021.1:0-4943 GCA_034659355.1 Patescibacteria group bacterium
TGCCATTTTTGTTGAAAAGCCTACTTATGACAAAATAACATTTGAAACCCCTCAACTTTCGCTATTGTTAGCCAAAAATAAAGAGCCAGCTCACGCTGACTCCTCTCTTGTAGTCCGACGGGGAATCGAACCCCGGTTACCAGGATGAAAACCTGGCGTCCTAACCACTAGACGACCGGACCGTGGTTATGATATTTCTAAGCGCTTGAACAAATCTTCTTTTGCAGCTGCATTTTTTTTGAGATTGATTTCTCGTTTGCGTGCAAGATTGTCTGTATTGTACGCCTCATAATAAATCAATTCAAATGGTATGAGGTGTTTTATGGACTTTGTTTTTCCACTGTTATGTTCCTGTAGGCGCTTACGTAAATTCGACGTATAACCAATGTAGTGGTATTTCTTTTTAGTACTTCGAATTACGTAAACGTAGAACATGAAACTGTCTTAAATTATTGAGCGTCTCACCCGAAGGGTGATCAACCTTCGGTTGGCTAACCACTAGACGACCGGACCAAATGGTAACTATTGTCGTGAATTGACAGTAATATCTATTATACATAAAATATTTACAAATGCAAGTCTTGTCCACAGGTCTATGTCCACATGTACATTCAAGAAAATAACGCGACACCAGTCTCTTTGTAAAACACTTCAGCAGGAGTAAGTCCTCCAAAGCGTTTACGAGGTCGTGTATTAATTAAGTATTCAGCTTTAGCTATTTCTTCATCTGTAATTTTACTAAAATCAGTTCCTTTAGGAAAAAACCTTCTAAACAATCCATTACCATTTTCATTACTACCTCTTTCATAAGAACAATAAGTATGTGCATAGTATACCACAAGTCCAAGTTCATCTTGCACATATTCAAAATTAACATTTTCACTACCATTATCACGAGTTAATGTTCTTAAATATTGACTAGGTATATTATTTAATTTTTCAATAAGAACAGTATCTCCAGATACAGCTGTTTTATCAATAGTTTTTCCAAAAAACATAACTCCACTCTTTCTATCATTTACACTTTTAACACAAACATTGGATTTACTAGATACCACTAGATCATCCTCCCAATCTCCAATACGAGATCTAGTATCTACAATTTCAGGTCTTTTTTCAATAGATAAAATATTTTCTCTTTTAGCTAATTTACTAGCTTTTCTAAAGCCTTTTTTAGCTCTACGTTTATGTCTACGTGGTAAATACATTCTTAAATCTTCATAACCTTTTTTAGCTTTTCCATTACTGCCAATGCAGGAGTAAATGTAAGTATATATAGCTTCATGAGATATTCTCATAGATAAATCTTTTTTAAAATCAATAGGCAATCTAATACTGATTTGTTCAGGAGACCAACCTAACTTTAATTTATCAACTACATACTTATACAATTCTTCATGATAAACAAGTATAGAGATATTGCCTCTTTTAGCAATACGTTTTAAAGCTTGTCTATGAGAAATATCAGCTTGATATTTACCTCTGCCAGTTCTAGGTCTTTTATCTATTTCACGATAGATTGTAGACCTATTTTTTCCTAAAGATTTTGCAATATTAGATATGGCTTCGCCATATCTATATTTATGCTCAATCTCAATTCTTTCTCTCAATGTTAGTGGACTAACACCATTTTTCTTATTATTTTTCATATAACCCATATATTAGTTATTTTATATAGGTGTTGCAACTAATCCTTGAACTTAGGCTTGTAACTATTCACCTTTCTCCAAAAAGATGTTAAAATAGTGATTGTAAAAACAAAAAAAATAAAATGACTACACAAGAGGAATTAAATCAATTACGTGCAGAGATGAAGATTTTACGTCAAAGAACTGCTCGTTCAGAAAGGTCTATAGAACAATTTAAAAATAAGTCTGATAAATTTGAAAAAGAAAACAAGGATTTAAAATCTGAGAACAAAATACTAAAACAAGAAGTTAAAGACTTGAAAGAAAAACTTGATTCTACTAATGATCATAAGAATAAATTAGCAGGAATGATATTTAAACCAAATATCAAAAAATCAAAAAAGAAGAAAAGGGGTGGTCAAAAAGGACATAAAGGAAAGTCAAAGAAAAAACCAAAAAAAATTGATGTAATAATAGATTGTCATTTAATAAACTGCCCTGAATGTAATAACAAGATAGATAGAAGTAATGGAACTTATGAAAGAATTGTTGAGGATATACCTAAACCTAAATCAGTGTTAGTAACTAAATATGTTATTGAAAAACAATACTGTAAAAATTGTAAAAAACATGTTTCAGCTATTCCAAAAAACACAGTAACCTATTCATCATTTGGAATTAATATAATAATACTAATATTAACTTTTAAATATAATTACAGAATTACTTTAGCTAAAATACAAGAGTATATACTACTAAACCATAAACTACATTTATCTCAAGGAACTTTACAAAATATTTTACATAAAACTCAAAAACAATTCGGTAATGAATATAGTAATATACTAGAGAAAATAAGAAAATCTAGTTACATACATGCAGATGAAACTGGTTGGAGAATAGAAGGAAAAAATAATTGGTGTTGGCTATTTGCCACCCAGAATGAAGCTTTATACACGATAGAGGAAACTAGAGGAAAAGGAGTTCCAGATAAGATATTAACTAAAAATCCTCAAGGTGTTTTAGTGCGTGATGATTATCACTCATATAAGCATTTAGATATGCCTCAACAAAGCTGTTGGACACATCTTTTACGTGTTTCACGTGAAATGAAAAGTAAAGAATCTAAAAAACTACATAAAGAGCTTAAAAGGATATTTAAGCAATTAAATAAAATTGTTAATTCTGAATTTGATAAAGATAGTAGAAAAAAAGAATATTCTAAATATGGTAAAAGATTACAAAAGATTATCAAAAGAAAATATAAACAAAAAGATACTAAACAAGTTCAAACAAGAATTAAAAATCAAAATATTAATTTAATTACAGCATTGCAGTATACTAATGTTTCATTAACTAACAATCATGCAGAACAACAAATTAGACCACTCACTGTTCAAAGAAAAATATCAGGTGGCAGTAGAAGTAATCAAGGAGCTAAAACACAAGCTGTAAATATGAGTATTATTCAAACTTTAAAACTTAGAGGAAAGGATCTTTCAAAAGAATTACAACTATTATTAACAACTGCTACTAATAAAAATGTGGTGGAAATTAAAAATTAGTTAGAGAAACCTGAATAGTTACTGGATAACTTTTATAACAAAATAAAATTTTGTGGTATAATGATAGCGTTACGTAACATTTTATTTTTAGTCGAAAATAAAGAGGACATAAAAGTAACATAAATTAAATAAAAATATGCATATAATAAAGAGCTATTGCAGGAACAAGTGCAATTGTTCCGTTATCATCAATGACGGATGTGGTGCTAGCTGTAGCTGATTCAGATGGGGCTAACCCGTCTGTTATAGTTGAAGAAAATATGATATTGGTTTAATAAATAATTTGTTCACTTGCTATTTAGTCAAAAGTAAGTGATTGTAAATAATAAAAAATAATAAATTATGCAAATAAAAAAAATTATTGCAGGAACAAGTGTAATTGCTCTGTCATTATCAATGACGAGTGTAGCACTAGCCGCAACTGATTCAGATGGGGTTAATCTATCTGTAATAGTTGCAGAAAACATGACATTGGATTGTGGTGCTGATGTAGATATTGATGGTGGTGGTAGCTTGACAGCTGGAACACCAGAATCAAATTCTACAACATGTACAATTACAACAAATGATGAAGATGGTTATGATCTGTCAGTTGTAAATGATTTTGCATCTGGTACAGTATTACGTAATAGCAATGGATCGGGTAGTGATTGGGAAATTGCTGATTATGCTGGTACAATTGCAACGCCAACAACATGGACTGGAACTGGTCTTGGATTTAGTGTGTTTGCTGCTCCAGATAAAGAAGTAAAATGGGGTACAGGAACAACTTGTCATGCAGCAGGTAACGCATATGCAGCGTTTCCAGATTCAGACACAGTTATTACAAATGTGGCAGATTATTCAAATTCAGAAACAACGATAGATATTTGTTATCGTGTTGATGTACCATCAACACAAGCATCAGGTGAATACGCAGGCTCTGTAACTTATACAGCGACAGGAACTTTGTAATAATAGTGTATTTTCATTCTTTGAGAGAGTTTTTTGAGTTCTCTCAAAGAGAAAAAAATATAGTATATGTGAATGATGTGTAATATGAAGAAATGTTTTAGCACCTGGTGCTTTTCTTTTTGTAGATATTTTTTAAATATATAACAATGAAATATAAGCAAGGTATAATATATGGAGCTATATTTGGAATATTCATGGTATTTGTCAGTGGAGTATCTACTGTGAATGCTGAAGCTACTCCTGAGGCTGGAGTTCAGATTTCACCAATCAAATTTGATTGGCAAATGACTGGTGGAGAGCAAAAAACTGATGAGATTGTTGTGCATAATTTTTCTGATATACCATATTCTGTGACTGTATCGGTAGAGAATTTTTTTGTTGCTGATGACACATTAGAGCCAAATTTTTTCATACCAGATAATGGGCATCCGCGTAAGGCATATGATGTTATTGAGTGGATTGATGCACCTGAGGATTTTGTATTAGAGCCTGGAGAAACAAAGAAATTGCAGTTTGCAATATCTGTTCCAGAAGGACAACCAACTAGTGGGTATTATGGTAGCATTTTTTTTAAAACTAGAACTGATGATGCTCATGTTGAGAGTGAAGATGGCGGTAGTGTGAAATTGAAAGTAAGTTATCGTGTTGGTGTATTGGTTTTACTTGCCGTAACAGGTGATGAGCCAATGAGGATTGAGGGAAATTTAGAAGAATTTAATGTTAAAAAATTAAAGTGATTTAATTCACTATCTTTAAAATTATAATCATAAAATAAAAAAAAATTATAAAATAAAAA
>JAYEHC010000022.1:0-3655 GCA_034659355.1 Patescibacteria group bacterium
CTATTTTTTATAAAAAGAGATAAACTTAAATATGCCTTAAAAAAATAATTTAGCTTGTTTTAACTAATCCTGCCCGGAAATCCCCCTAGCCCCCTTTTACAAAGGGGGAACAATTGGAGAAAATCAGTAGAGCCTATGCAATATGGACAATAAAGTAATATAGACATTAAAATATGACAGAAAATAAAACTATAAAAATTCTTGGAGTAAAAATAGACAAACTTGCAAAAAAAGAAGTTCTTGAAAAAGTTGATAGTTTTTTGTCGGCGGACGGGCAGTATCAAATAGTAACGCTGAATTCTGAAATAATTCTTGAAACGCAAAAAGACGAAGAGTATTTTTATATTTTAAATAAGGCGGATTTGTCGGTAGTTGACGGAAGCGGATTGAAATTTGCCGGTCTGGCGGCTGGAAACAATTTGGAAAGAATTCCCGGAGCTGATTTAACAAAAAGTATTTTACAAATCGCCGAAAATAAAAAACGGAAAATCGCTATTTTAAATTGGAGCGGGGGATTATCTAAAAAGGAAGATGTTGAAAAGGCTTTAACAAAAAAATATCCCGCTTTAAAATTCATTGTGGAAAACATTGAACGAGATTTTAAGAATTTTATAAAAACAAAAAGTTTTTCCAGTTTGCGAGAATTTGAACCAGCCATTTTGTTTGTCGCGCTTGGCGCTCCGGAGCAAGAAAAATTAATTTATCATAATTTAAGCAAAATACCGTCCGTAAAATTAGCGCTGGGAGTTGGCGGATCTTTTGATTTTATTTCTGGCAAGCTTAAACGCGCCCCCTTGATCTTTCGGAAGCTGGGAATGGAATGGCTCTGGCGATTAATAATACAGCCATGGCGATGGAAACGGATTTATAACGCGGTAATTATTTTCCCCCGCGAATTTATCAAATGGAAATTTATCAACAGATTTTTTTATCGCAAAAATGTCGTCGGATTTATTTTTAATAATCAAAATCAAGTATTGCTAGTCAATAGAGTGGGAAATAGCAATTACTGGGGACTGCCACAGGGAGGAGTTAATAGCGGAGAAAAGAACGATGACGCTATTTTGCGGGAAATGAAAGAAGAGGTAAATATCAGCAGTGTTGATATTCTGGAAAAATTTGAGGATATCTATGAGTATAAGTGGCCTAAAAGTTATACGAATAGTGGCTATAAAGGGCAAAGACAAACTTTATATATTTTAAAATTCAAAGGCGAGGACAGCGAAATTAAATTATCTCCATGGGAGCTTAAAGACCAGAAGTGGGTTGAGATTGATAAGCTAGTCAGCGAATCTGACGAAGTGCATAAAGAGGCGTATGAGATTTTTCTGGAGAAGTTTTATTCCTAAGACTCTTTTTATCTCGCTTTATCAAATATCCAAAGTATGCTATAATAAAAGCGGTTTAAGCAATTAGGTTGTTTAAAATGGCTTTAGTTAGACATAAAAAAATAATTATCGCGTTATTGTTGCTGATGTCTTTTGTCATTACGCCGTTTTTTGGCGTTAATACAAAACAAACTAAAGCTGATTTGGTGGATGAAATAGAAAATGAAATAGAAGAAAAAAACGATCAAGTAAAAAATCTGGAAAATCAAGCGGAAGCGTATAAAGATATTATTTACAATCTTAGAATAGAAGAGCAGAGTTTGGAAAACGAAATTGAACTTCTTGACGCGCAGATCGCGCAATTGGATTTGGAGATTAAAGCGACGCAGGCGCAAATAGATCAGGCCAATCTTGAAATAAATAATTTGATTCTTAGAATTCAAATTAAAGAAGGCGAGATAGAAAAGCAAAAAGAATTTTTAAAATCTTTGATTAGAGAAATAAATGATTATGACAAAAAGACGGCGTTGGAGATTTTTTTGAAAAACGAAGAGCTTTCTGATTTTTTAAATCAAGCTGAATACGCGGACACGGTTGGAGAAAAAATTAAAAACGCTTTGGATAAATTGAAAGAAATAAAGGAGGAGCTGGAAGAAGAAAAAGTCGCTTTGCAGGATAAAAAAGCGGAGCTGGAAGAATTAAATAAAAAGTTTTTAAACAAAAAGGAAATTGCCGACACGCAAAAAACCGCTAAAGAAACTTTGCTTGAAGAGACAAAAGGGAAGGAATATAAATATCAGGATTTACTGTTTAATGTTAGAAATCAAAGAAAAACAATCCTGGGTGATATGAATAAATTGCGGCGCGAGATGAAAGCTGAGGTTGCCAGAATTGCCGCGCTAGCGGAAAGACCGTCGGAGAATCTTGCTTCCACGAGCTGGTATTTTTCTCAAAATGATCCTCGCTGGAAAAATAACACGATCGGATTTTCCAGTTCTTCAATTGATGATTACGGTTGCGCCATTTCTTCCGTGGCGATGGTTTATAAATATTATGGCATAAATATAGATCCGGGGCGGCTTGCTAAACAGCCAATTTATTATCGTGATCTGATTTATTGGCCGAATCAATGGAGATTTTTGGATTTAGTTAAACACATTCGCCGCAAGCCCGGAAAATTAACTAAAAATGACTGGAATACGATTGATCGCCAGATAGCTGGCGGACATCCCGTAATTGTTTTCATCCGCGCGCTTGGCAGGGGAGCGGGACATTATGTCGTTATCCACAGCAAAGATTCCAAAGGCTATATTGTCCACGATCCCGTAATGTGGAGCGGTCAAAGCGGAGCAAATATCTATCTTTCCACAACGAGGAAATATATTGAATCAATTTACAAAACAAACACGGTGATTGATCAGATGATTGTTTATAATTAGGCTCTGCTGGTTTTCTCCAATTGTTCCCCCTTTGTAAAAGGGGGCTAGGGGGATTTCCGGGCAGGATTAGTTAAAACAAGCTAAATTATTTTTTTAAGGTATATTCTAATTTATCTCTTTTTATAAGAAATAGATGAAAATCAGCGGAGCCTATATAAAGCTGATTTACATTTTTACAAAATGTTTTTGTAATCCGATCTTTGCTTTTACAAAAGCGTTTTTTTGTTGTATGATGGTATTACCTTAAATTCAACCATTTGTTATTCCTCCCGAGAACTTTCGGGAGGAATCCACTGCTACAATAAGCGATAAATCCTGCGTTGAACAGCGAGATAAAAAAGGATAATTTAGAATAATACCGCTATATGATGGTTGTGATAGATGGTTTGGAGGTAAATATTTTGAATTATGATTTGTCTGATTAGATGATAATTCATGTTCCCAAATTTCAGTCGTTAGAAACTAGATCTAATTTATAAACAACATTTATGTTTAAAATTTTTCAGCCGATTGCGTCGGCTTTTGCGCCAAATTATACACTGTGGGATATTTTGATTGCCGTAAAATATTTGTTTTTTCCGTGGAATTGGGGAAAACTACAAAGTGGAAAATATAGAAGAAAAATGGAAAGAAAGTTTTGCGAATTTATGGATTGCCGATGGGCGATCGGTTTTGACAGTGGAAGATCGGGGCTTTACGCAATTTTGAAGTGTCTTAAAATTAAAAAAGACGATGAGATAATTTTGCAGGCATTCACAACGGTTGCTTTGCCAAATGTGATAATGCTTTGTGGGGCGAAACCGGTTTTCGTTGATATAAAAAAAGATACTTATAACATCAATCCGGAAAAAATAGAAGAAAAAATCACCGAGAGAACGAAAGCTATTA
>JAYEHC010000022.1:3755-18062 GCA_034659355.1 Patescibacteria group bacterium
GTTGCTTTGCCAAATGTGATAATGCTTTGTGGGGCGAAACCGGTTTTCGTTGATATAAAAAAAGATACTTATAACATCAATCCGGAAAAAATAGAAGAAAAAATCACCGAGAGAACGAAAGCTATTATTGTCCAGCACACTTTTGGAAGCTCGGCTGAGATGGACAGAATTATGGAGATCGCAAAAAAGCATAATTTATATTTGATTGAAGATTGCGCGCATTCTCTTGGAGCGGAATATCAGGGAAAGAAAACAGGGATACTTGGAGATGTAGCGTTTTTTAGTTTTGGAAGAGATAAAATTATTTCTTGCGTTTCAGGCGGAATGGTGATTACGAATAATTCAGAATTGGGAAGAAAAATAAAAGAATTTAAAAATAAAATTTCATATCCAAAAAAGATTTTAATAATGCGACAGCTTTCGCATCCGGTGATAACTTTTATCTCTCTAAAAACATATTATTTTTTTAATTTTGGAAAAATAATAATGTATTTATCAAGCAATGCGGAAATTATTACAAAAGCCTACACTAAAAAAGAAAAAAAATGCGAAGAACCTGAAAATTTTCCGGCAAAAATGCCAAACGCGCTTGCGAAAATTCTTTTTCATCAAATAAAACTGGTTAACAGATTTAACAATCACAGAATAGATATCGCGAAATTATACGAAGAAAAATTAGTTGATGATAAAAGCATCGCTTTGCCAAAAATATCTGCTGATTCAAAAAATGTATTTTTATGGTACACGATATTAGTTGAAAACAAGAAGGCGTTGATTGAGAAAGCGAAAAAGAGAGGCATTATTTTGGGAGACTGGTTTCCGCAAGTGATTGGACCGATTGAAGTTGATCTGGAAAAAGCCGGTTATAAAAAAGGCGAATGTCCGGTTGCGGAAAAAGTGAGTTTAAAATGCGTCAACCTGCCAACGCATCACAGGATTAGCATTGAAGATGTTGAAAGAGTGGCGAAAGTGGTAAATGATTATTAGATTATTTTAATTTATTTTATGGAGATCAAAGAAATAACTGACAAATCGCAATGGGAAGATTTTGTTTCGCAAAATAGTGAAGCGTCGTTTTTGCATTCTTGGAATTGGGGAGAATTTAACAAAAATACGGGAGAGAAAATATGGCGGGTTGGAGCTTTTAGTGAAGATACACCGGAAGCTGTCGCCTTGATTATAAAAGTTAAAGCGAAGAGGGGATTATTTTTATTTGTTCCGCAGGGACCGGTAATGAATTATGAATCAGGAATTATGAATCAGGAATTATTACTAAATAATTTTTTTGATTATTTTAAAAAATTGGGGAAAGAAGAAAAAGTAGGTTTTATTAGAATTAGTCCGATTTTGGAAAATACTTCTGAAAACTTAAGTATTTTTAAATCTGGCGGATTTAGAAACGCGCCGGTTCATATGATGCATCCGGAAACGACATGGCTTTTGGATATTACAAAAAGCGAAGAAGAAATTTTTAAAAAAATGAGAAAAACGCATCGGAATTTAATCAGACGCGCGGGAAAAGAAGGCGTTGAAATTGTTCAAGGCGTTGATGAAAAATATCTGAAATCATTTTACGAAATTCATCTGGAAACAGTCAAACGGCATAAATTTATTCCGTTTGCGTATGACTATATAAAAGAAGAAATTAATTCGTTTAAGAACGACAATCAAATAAGCATCTTTTCCGCAAAATATAAAAACGAAATAATCTCTTCTGCCGTAGTTGTTTTTTATGGAAATCAAGCGTTTTACCATCACGGCGCGTCCTCCTCAAAATATAATAAAATTCCCGCGTCTTATCTTGTTTTGTGGGAAGCGATCAGGGAAGCAAAAAAGAGAAACAAAAAAGTTTTTAATTTTTACGGAATAGTTGAAAACAAGCCAAAACATCCCTGGTCCGGTTTGTCTAAATTTAAAAAAGGATTTGGCGGATATAAAAAAGAATTGCTACATTGCCAAGATTTGCCACTCAGTAAAAAATACCTTATCGCTTGGATGATTGAGACGGCTAGAAAAATAAAAAGGGGATATTAAAGAATTATACGAAAAGTATTGTTTACTGAGATAAACCGGATTCCTGCCTCCGCAGGAATGACAGAAATAATAGGATTATCTTAGCAAGTTGTCATAAGTCAAAAATAAGAGATGACATTTTTTAGAAAAAAAAGAAAGAAATTATGGCAAAGACCAAAAACTTTTAGGAACAACAGACTTTCTCCAAGAAGAAGAAATAAATTTGCCGGAATTTCAAAAGTAATAGTTATCGCGGGAGCTATTTTTTTTGTTGCCTATTTTTTATTTTTCTCACAGTTTTTTTTAATCAAAGAAATAGAGATAAACGGAAACAGAAGTATCAGTTCTGAAAAAATAGAAAATATCGCGATGTTGGAAATGTCAGATGCAACGCTGGGTTTTATTTCCGGAAATAATTTTTTCTTTAATAAAAGCGAAATGGTAAAATCCGCGTTGGCAGAAAATTTTTCAGAGATTAAATTCGTGGAAGTAAAAAGAGTTTTTCCAAATGTTTTGGAAATAAAAATAGTAGAAAAAGAACCGACGATTATTTGGTGTCGTCTTGACGATTGCTATTATATAGACAATAACGGTGTGGTTTTTACACGCGCCGACAGTAACTTAGAGATGAATACAGATAAAAGAATTATAAAAATAATTGAAGAAGAAAAAATAATTGAAGAGGAAATAGCGAGAGAAGAAACAAAGGAAGAGAAAATAACAGAAGAAGAATTAGCGGAAGAAGAAATAAGGGAAGAGAAAATAACAAAAGAAGAAAAAATAAAAAGTCCCCCCCCTGATAAGGGGGGGGTAGGGGGGGGTATTTTAAATCCCATGGAAATAAACGACAAAGTTTCGGATAGTGATTTTATTAATTTTGCTCTTAAGATAGACAGAGAAGTAAAACGCACCACGATGTTAAAAATTAAATTTTATAAAACAAAAGGAACAAAGACGAGAGAGCTGATTGCCTACACCGACAAAAATACTCGTCTTTATTTTAACGCGATGGAAGACGCGGATTTGCAAGTGAAATACCTGAAAGATCTTTTGCTAAAGGAAATCGGCAAAGATAAAATAGATAGTCTGGAATATATTTATTTAGAATCAGGAAGCAGAGTATTCTACAAATAGATTTTGCGATGCAATTTTATGATTATTGCAATATTGAAAGAAACAGTAATGTATCCTTTTTTATAAATTGACTTTTTATTTGTGTTTTGGTACGCTTAAGGTAGTAGTAAGTAGCAAGCAATCGCTTAATATTTTCTACCTTCTACTTTCTACTTTCTACTTAACAACAAATTCTATGTCACTTTCAGTGGGAATAGTGGGGCTTCCAAATGTGGGAAAATCCACTTTATTTAAAGCGTTGACCAAAAAAGAAATAGACATTTCCAACTATCCGTTTTGCACGATTGATCCGAATGTGGGAATTGTTAAAGTTCCGGACGAGCGATTGGAAAAATTAGCCGTGTTTTCTAAAAGCAAGAAAATAATTCCGACCGCGATTGAATTTGTCGATATTGCCGGTCTGGTTAAAGACGCTCATAAAGGCGAAGGTCTGGGAAATAAATTTCTTGCCAATATCAAAGAAGTTGAGATGATCGTTCATATCGTTCGCGGATTTGAGGATGGAAAAATTACTCACATTGATAATAAAATAGATCCGAAAAGCGATTGGGAAACAATAAATTTGGAACTTATTTTGTCTGATTTGGAAACAATTAACAAAAAATTAATTAAAACAGAAAAAGAAGCGCGATCGGGAGACAAGGAAGCCGTTTTATTTAAAAGCGTTTTAGAAAAATATAGAGCGGTTTTGGAAAATGAAGAGATGGCAAACAGCGTAGAGCTTGATAAAAATGAAAAAGATGTTTTTAAAGGATTTCAGCTTTTGACTAATAAGCCAATTTTGTGTGTTATTAATGTTAGTGAAGAGCAGGAAATAAATCAGGATGAATTTTTGCCAGAGGTAAAAAACAAAATGTTTTTACCGATTAAATTTGAACTTGATCTCTCGGAACTTTCAGAGACTGAAGCGGAAGAATTTAAAAAAGAAACTGTTTTAGATAAAAATATCTCAGGTCTGAATGAACTGATTATAAAATGTTATCAATCATTAAATCTGATTACTTTTTTGACAACGGGCGAAATGGAAACACGGGCGTGGACTGTTAAAAAGAATTCCACCGCTCCGCAAGCAGGTAGCGCGATTCACGGCGATTTTGAAGAAAAATTTATTAGAGCAAACATTATAAATTGGCAAAAATTGCTAGATGCCGGTTCTTGGCAAAAGGCGATTGATCAAGGGACTTTAAGAACGGAAGGAAAAGAGTATCTTGTGCAAGACGGAGATGTAATTGAGTTTAAAGTATAGATTAAAACTTTTGCGTTTTAAATTATCTAAAAATTTGTCATTCTGAATTTGTTTCAGAATCTTCGTTATATTAGGTTTTGACTTATACTATTTTCATCATACTTTCGTCTACGACGCAAACACAATTATCTTTTTATAATAATACAATTATTGCATTTTCAACTTATTCAAAGGTTTAGTGATTTGTAGGTTCGGTTAAATGTAATAGAGAAAAGATTCTGAAACAAGTTCAGAATGACATTAATTCGGTAGATTTTAAAACAAGTTCAGAATGACAGGTTCTATTAGAATTTATTATTAACGAAGAAATCAGCTTTATAAACTTTTAACTTTAAAACTAATCAAGTCTATGTCCGGGCATTCAAAATGGTCAAAAATTAAAAGGCAAAAAGGAGTTGCTGATGTAAAAAAAGGAAAAATTTTTTCTCAATTTTCCAAAATGATAACGCTGACGGCGAAAGACGGTGGCGGGGATTTAAGTATGAATCCAGCTCTTAAATTAGCGGTTGAAAAAGCAAAGCAGGCGAATATGCCAGCGGACAACATTGACAAAGCGATTAAAAAAGGAACTGGTGAATTAGAGGGCGGAACGATAGAAAAAGTTTTATACGAAGCGTATGGTCCTGGCGGAATTGCGTTGATTATAGAAGGAACAACAGATAGCACGAATAGAACGGTGGCGGAAATAAAACATATTCTTTCTAGAAATAATGGACGACTTGGCGGAGCGGGAAGCGTAAAATGGATGTTTGACTGTTTCGGTTATTTGGAGATCAATAAAAAAGAATTAAATATTAGTGAGAATGATTTGGAAATGGCAATTATAGACGCGGGAGCGGAAGACTTTGATTTGTTAGATGAGGTGGTAATAATTTATACGAAGCCGGAAGATATTTATAAAGTAAAAGAAAATTTAGAGAAAAATAATATAAAAATGAGCGAAACAGGATTTGAATGGAAAGCAAAAGATAAAATTAAAATTACTGACGAAAAAACGAACAAGCAAATTGAAAGATTATTTGAAGAGCTGGACGAGCAAGAAGATGTGGAAGATGTTTTTAGTAATTTAGAGGAATAGAGGTTTGCTGGTGAATTTTTAAAAATGTTATTTTAAGACAAAATTTCTAAACTCAAAAAGTGCCAATTCTCTCTGTTAAAAATTTAATCTTTAAAGCATTTTAGAGTTGCAGCATAGATTTGATTAGATTTTAGTTTGCTTTGTTGAAGGAAATATGCTAAATTAAACTTACCTTATGTTAAGCAAATAGAAATGCGTTTAAAAGATACAATTATAGGGAACGAAAGGGTTGCTGAGATGCTGGAAAAAAATTGCCAAACAAGCAAACTTTCCCATGCTTATCTGTTTGAGGGATCTGAGCACATTGGTAAAAGAACGCTTGCTTTGAAATTTTGCGAGCTGGTTTTAAATAACAGTAAAAAAAACATTTTGGAAAATCCCGATTTGATGATTTTAAGCCCTTCTGATAGCGACAAACAAATAACAGTTGAGAAAATAAGGGAACTTGAGAAAATTTTAGGGCTATCTCCTTATTATTCAAAATATAAAATAGCGGTTATAGAGCAAGCGGAAAAAATGAATAAAGCGGCCGCGAATGCGCTTTTGAAAACTTTGGAGGAACCGAGCAAAACAACGATCTTAATTTTATTGTCGTCCAATTCTAAAAATGTACTGGACACAATAAAATCCAGATGCCAAAGGATAAAATTTTTGCCAGTCAAAAAAAGTCTGCTGGAAAAATTTTTAAAAAACAAAGTGAGCGAAAAATCGGAAGCGGAAAAAATTATAGAAATATCAGGTTATCAGCCGGGAAGAATAGTTGAATTTTTGAAGCACAAAGAAAAAAATGATACAGCGGTGGAAGACATAAATAGATTTTCAACTATTATTGAAAAAAGTGAAAACGACAAAATCAATGAAGCGGAAATTATTTCAAAAAATGAAACAAGCGATATTGTGAATATGCTTGACCTCTGGATTATTTATTGCCGAAAACTTTTAGTGAAAAAATATGAAACTTATGACAGCAACGAAAAAAAGTATTTAGCGGAAACTGTTGCTAGAATTAATTTAATCAACAAAACAAAAGAAAACATTTTATCAAAGAATGTAAATATCAGACTGGCTCTTGAAAATTTGATTTTACAGATGTGATATTGCAGATGGGAGTCTATAGCGACTTGTTGCAATTGATTGTCACAAATTTTTTAAAACCGCAATAATTATAAATATGAGCAAAAAAATAAATAAGATATTAGCGGTGTTGTTGCTTGCGTTTGTAACCGTTTCTTTTAGCGGTTGTCTTAATTTGTCCAAAAAGGGAGAGAAAGAAGGAAAGGAAGTTGTTGCTAATAATCATCAAGGTGTTTTTAAATCTACAGATGGGGGGAAAACTTGGGAGCAAAGAGTTAAAATTGAAGGAGGCGGTTTGATTGACGGTGTTAAAATTTCCATTATGGTAATGGATCCAAATGACAATAACATTTTATATCTTGGAACACTTAATAGCGGATTATATAAATCGGAAAATGGCGCTGATTCGTGGAAAAAAATAACGGATGAAAATAATATTTTAAGTGAAACAATTGCTATTAACGATATTGCTATTGAAAAAGGAAATTCAAATATAATTTATCTGGCGACTCTGAATAATGGAAAAGGGGAGTTGTTGAAATCGGAAGATGGCGGAAAAAGTTGGAATAAATCGCACATTATCGCCCAAGCTGGCAAAGCGGTTACCGCCGTTGAGATAGATCCGATTTACAGCAATGTAGTTTATCTCGGAACCGAAGAAATTCAGGGAGGATTTTTAAAGAGCGAGAATAAAGGCGAAGACTGGGTTTCTTTGTATTGGTTTAACGCAAAAATAGAAGACATTCTTATTGATTTTAGAAATAGTCAAGGTATTATTGTGAAACTTTCAAATAACATTTTCAAGTCTGTGGATGGCGGAATAAAATGGGAAAGTTTGGCAAAAACCGGAGTTGATTTTGCAAAAATAAGCTCTCTAACAATGGATAGTCGCAATCCCCTCATCCTTTATATTAATTATCTCAATTTGATACTAAAAACTGAAGATGGAGGTGAAACATGGAAGAAATTAAACACTCTCACTCCTTCAAAGACGGCGGTTGGGACAATACCGCAAATTAAACAGATTGGAATAATAAATAATATCGTTTATTATGGAGCGGGAAATGTTTTGTATAAAAGCGATAATAGGGGAGTGAGTTGGTCAAGTTACGATATTTTGATTAAGGGCGATGTTCGCTATACGGTGAGCGATTACACAAATCAAGATGTGATTTATGTCGGATCCTTTTATACTCCTCCGCCACCGCCGAAGAAAAAGAAAAATCCGTTGTTTCCTTTTTGATTAACCATTACAAAATACAATTCGTTTCCCATTCTTAGAAGGAGGAGTTAGGGGTGGTTTGAGATAATAGCCAGTTTTTCAGACCTCTCTCAGTCTCCTTTTTATAAGCAGGCTGTCTGAAAAGTTCCCATTCGGTTAGATTTGAGCCCTCGCTCAAATTTAAAATGGCTTAGGCAAGAGATTAAAGCCCTCGCTTTAATCTCCCGGTATAGTTTTTAGACAGCCTCTAAAAGAAAAAGTTTCAACCAATAAGTTTATATTTATGGAAAAAATAATAAAACAGTTAAGAGAAGATCTTGAAAAAAATAATGATCATTTCAAGGGTGAAATCTCAACATTAAGTGTTGGCAGAGCGACACCGTTTCTTGTGGAAGATATTATAGTTGACTATTACGGAACACCAACACCACTGAAACAAGTGGCAACAATCAGCATTCCCGATCCGAGGACAATTGTAATTCAGCCATGGGATAAAGGACAACTGAAAGAAATTGAGAAGGCGATTAATAGCGCCCAGCTTGGATTTAATCCGATGAATGATGGAGATGTGATCAGAATTACAGTTCCCCAGCCAACCGAGGAGAACAGAAGAGAAATGGTAAAACGCTTGCATGGTATTTTGGAAAAAGCGAGAATATCCGCGCGAAGTGTCAGAGAAGAAGCGATGAAAGAAATAAAGAAAATGGAAAAAGATAATTTGATCGGCGAGGACGAAAGATTTACCAAACAAGATGAGATACAAAAAATAGTTGACGAAGATAACAAAAAACTGGAAGAAGAGACAGAAAAAAGAGAAAAAGAAATAATGACAGTGTAGAAGCATCAAGCAGGATAAATATCCGCGCTTAATACTAAATACTTAATACTAATTTTATGATTCTAACCACAATAGTTTTATTCCTCTTAATTCTAGGCGTGATTGTTTTTGTTCATGAGCTGGGTCACTTTATGATTGCGAAACTTTACAATGTAAAAGTTGAAGAGTTTGCGCTTGGTTTTCCGCCTAGAATTTTCAGTTTCAAAAAAGGAGAAACGGAATATTCTCTTAACGCTGTGCCTCTTGGCGGATATTGTAAAATTGTGGGAGAGAATGGAGAAGATAAAGACGATCCAAGAAGCTTTGGATCAAAAAGCGTTGGCAAAAGATTTTTAATTCTTTCCGCGGGGGTGATAATGAATTTTGTTCTCGCCTTTGTGATTTTCAGCGCGATTTTTATGGCTGGTTTTCCGCAAGATATTACGAACGAAAAATTATCAATTATTAAATCGGAAAATGACCGCAGTTTTTCAGAGACTGGAAATGTAATGCAAATAGAAGGTGCGAAAAGCGTGAAAGATGTCAAGGTTCAAATCTCTGAAATTGTGAAAGACACCCCAGCTGATAAAGCGGGACTTGAAATTGGAGATACGATTGTAAAAGCGGGAGAAAAAGAAATTAGGAGCGTAGAAGATCTACAAAAATATACTGAAGAAAATCTTGGTAAGTTAATTGTCCTTAGTATTATTCGCGGGAAAGAAGATATTACAAAAGAAATAACTCCGCGCGCGGAACATCCGGATGATGAAGGCGCGATGGGAATTTCTCTTGTTAAAACCGCAGTCGTTTCATATTCTCCGCTGGAAGCGATAAGAAAGGGATATGAATATACAGTACATTTAACAGTGTTTATAATTATGGCTTTTGCCAGCATTCTCTGGGGACTTATCACAACCGGAAAAACAGCCGCGGAGGTTTCGGGTCCGATTGGAATCGCGATAATGACTAAGCAAGCGGCGTCAATGGGATTCATGACTATTTTAAATTTTACCGCTCTAATCAGCGTTAATCTTGCGATTATCAACGCTCTTCCTTTTCCCGCGCTTGATGGAGGAAGACTGCTGTTTCTAGTGGTGGAAAAAATAAAAGGTTCTCCGCTTAATCAAAAGTGGGAAGCGAAAGCGAATAATGTCGGTTTTGCGCTTTTGATGCTTTTAATGGTCGTGATAACTTTTAAAGATATCACGAAATTTGATTTATTGGGAAAGGTGATGAATATGTTGGGATAATAATAGGACTTCCTCACTTTCGTCTCGCTGCAGTCTCTTGATAGAGAACTGCAGCGGATTGTGCGTTTTCTCGTCGCAGTCTTCTTGTTATCCTACTTCCGCTTATCTTTCTTCATCATAGTTCAATTAAATTATGAATTTAAATATTCATAATTTTTGGTTCATTACTCCGTTCCAAATTTGCCTAATTTTTCAAAAAAGGTTATTATGTAAAATGTAATGAGTATAACTTTAAATATATGAAAGAAATAAAACCGGAATTCGAAACTTACGCAAGAATAAAAGTTGTTGGCGTAGGTGGAGGAGGAAATAGCGCTATTGGCAGAATGCTGGAAGCCAAACTTGCTGGCATTGATTTTATCGCTATCAATACGGACGCGCAAGATCTTCATCATTGCAAAGTATCGGAAAAAATTCATATTGGGAAAAACTTGACAAGAGGGCTTGGAGCGGGAATGAATCCGGATATTGGCAGGCAGGCGGCGGAAGAAAATAGAGACGAACTTCAAGACGCGTTGAAAAATTCTGATATGGTTTTTATAACTTGCGGGCTTGGCGGCGGAACGGGGACGGGCGCGGCGCCGATTATAGCGGAAACAGCAAGAGACGCTGGCGCGCTTACGGTTGCCATTGTTACCAAACCGTTTGCTTTTGAGGGACTGCAAAGAAAAAGAATAGCTGAAGAAGGATTGGAAAATTTAAAAAATCAAGTTGATACGATAATAACTATTCCAAACGATAAAATTTTACAAGTGATAGAAAAGAAGACTTTATTGCTGGATTCATTTAAAATTGCTGACGATATTTTACGGCAAGGAGTTCAGGGAATTTCAGATCTTATTACAACCCCGGGAATTGTAAATGTTGATTTTGCGGATGTGAAATCAATTATGGAAGATACCGGTCCGTCTTTGATGGGAATTGGAAAAGCGTCCGGAGAAAACAGAGCGGTTGAAGCGGCAAAAGAAGCGATAAATAGCCCTCTTTTGGAGCTGTCTATTAATGGCGCGAAAGGAGTGCTTTTTAGTGTGAGCGGGGGATTGGATTTGACGATGATGGAAATAAATGAAGCGGCGCAAGTTATCACTGAATCAATTGATTCTGACGCAAAGGTTATTTTTGGAGCAATTACCGATGAAGGTTTAAAAAAGGGAGAAATTAAAGTAACTGTGATCGCGACTGGTTTTGGCGATCAAATTCTTAAGAAAAACGACTTGCCGAAAATAAAAGATAAATCTGAAATAGAATTTAGAGCGGAAACAAAAAATAAGGATAATGAAGCTGAAGATTTGATGAAAGAAAAAACAAATGAAGTTGCGCAAGAAAAAAATGAAAAAAGCATAGCGGGATTTTTTTCTCCAAATGTCAATCCTGTAAAGTACGATGACGAATACGATGTGCCAGCGTTTATCAGGAAAAAGATGAATAAAAAAAAGGGTGAAGAATAGAATTTCTCTCTTTGTAAAAGGGGATTAGGAGATTTCCAGGTATTAAAATTGTCAAATTGTTATCTTGCTGAATTGACAAGCAAGGTATAGTTTAGAGACAGTTTTTTATTTGACTTTGAAAAAATATACTTTCTATTCTAATTTTTAAAAACAAAAAAATGAAGACAAAGTATCTAGTTAGCGTTGTCTTATTAGTACTTGTGATAATAACAGGAGGAGTAGCTCTGATCTGTTATTATAAGAACAATGATATAAAGCTTCCATATCTTTCAGATAAGCCAAAACAAGAGCAAGGTGTTCTAAAAACAGAATTGATTGATTTATCAAATATTAGCTCAGAAAAACTGGCTTTCGCGAAATATTATTCATTGGATCCGTTAGATGTAGAATTAAAAACAGCGCAGTATAGTTTGCCTTTGAAAGCTTCAAGCATAAAAAATTATCAAGATTTTTCTAAGAAAGTTTCTTTAGATGATAAAACTCTAAGCGCATTAAATAAAAACGGATTTGCGGTTATTGATAATTCGTTTAATCCAAATGAAGAAGATATCACAAATCCCTATAAAACCTTAAAAGACAAAGAAATACCGATTTTTATTACCTCGGATTCATTATTGCATTTATATCATATTCAATTTGATGAAACTTTGAGGCAGATTGAGGAGAGAGAATTTTATGACAATATCTGGGAGATTAGTGAAGAATTATTGGATGTTCAAACTAAAATATATAATTCATCGCAGCAAGATTCAGAATTGGCTGAGGCGTATAGGAGAAATATAATTTATTTGTCTGTCGGATTGGAATTATTAAAACCGCAAGATGATCAAGCAAAAGAAGAATGCGCTGATAATAATTGGGAGTGCCAAGCGCAAGACGCAAGCGCATATTTCACACAAGAAGAATTAAATAAATACACTTTTAAAATTCCCGGTTTTGCGAAAGAAGAAGTAGAGAAAGAATTAAAACTAATAGAAAAGCACAAAGGATTTTCAAACTCTCCGCTTTTTATTTATAAAGAGGATTATTCGCAGTATGTTCCGCGAGGGCATTACACCAGATCAGAAAAGCTGAAAAATTATTTCAAGGCGCTGATGTGGTATGGCAGGATATCTATGCTTTTAAAAGGAACAGATCAAGTTGAAGCGGGAGAGGATTGCAATGATTTCCCTCCGTGTAAAGCGTTGATTTCTTTATATGATGCAAGAATTCAAACAATGCAAGCAAGTTTACTCGCTTCTGAATTTGCCGAGAATGAAGAACTAAAAAATAAATGGGACAGGATTTATTCCGTAACAGCATTTTATGTTGGACTTTCAGACGATCTCGGTCCTTATGAATATTTAGAAGCGCTGAATTTTGTGTTTGGAGATGAATTTAATCCGAACAATTTAACAGAAGAAAATCTTGGCAAATTAAAAGCGAAATTAGCGGAATACAGAAGTCCGGAAATATATGGAGGAACTGGAGAAGTAGGGTTGTGGCCGCCGTTCAGCCCCGAACAGGCGGACGAAGTTTTAGAGCATACAAAAGGATTTCGTTTAATGGGACAAAGATTTATTCCCGATTCTTATCTGTTTTCTAATCTGGTTTCTCCTTATGTTGGAAATTATGCCGGTGATAATTGTAAAAATACATTTACCTGCGAATACACAGATGGAGGACCGGCAAGAGTTTTTCCAAGAGGGCTTGATGTGATATCTTTATTAGGATCAAAAAGAGCGGGAGAGTTATTGGTTAAGTTGGGTGACACGGAATATGAAGGCAAAGACAAAGAAGGAAATAAAATAACTTATGAAACGCAATTTAATAAATTCAAAGAAGAATTTGACGGTTTCACGGAAGCGGACTGGCAGAAAAATCTTTATTGGTCCTGGCTTGATGCATTGAAACCGCTTTTAAAAGAATTCGGCGATGGCTATCCGACATTTATGCAGACAGATGCGTGGCAGGAAAAAGAACTGACTTCTGCGCTTGCTTCCTGGGCAGAGCTACGGCATGATACGATTTTATACGCTAAGCAAAGCTATACTATGCAAGCTGAGAGTATAGCTCCTCCTGAAAAACCAGCTGTCGGCTACATTGAACCAGTCCCAGAATTTTACAATAAACTTTTGGCTTTAACTAGAATGACAAACAAAGGCTTAACTGAAATGGAAGTTTTGGATAATTCGGCAAAACGGAGATTGGAAAATTTAGAAAAGGTTTTAAAGAGATTGGTTAATTTATCCAAAAAAGAATTAGAGAATAAAGAGCTTACAAAAGAAGACTACGCTTTTATCAAAAATTTCGGCGAGCAATTAAATGGCGTAATTGCCGATGTTGACGAGAAAGCGAAGAAGACGACAATTATCGCTGATGTTCACACAGACCAAAATACGAAACAAGTTTTGGAAGAGGGAGTCGGTTATGTAAAAATGATTCTTGTCGCTTACAAGCTTCCGGATGGAAGAATTCTAGTCGGCGCGGGTCCGGTAATGAGCTATTATGAGTTCAAGCATCCAATGGATGACAGATTAACTGATGAAAAATGGCGAGAATTATTGAAATCAAATCCGCCGGATGAGCCGGAGTGGGTGAATGGAAATTAGAAAATATACAAATACCATTTACATATTACTATAAAAATATGCAATTACTATGGATATATCTGAAATAATAAAAACTTTAGACAAATGGAATTTTTGGAATCAGAAAATAGATACGGGAGTTCGGCGGCAATTTTATTTGGACGAATTAAATAGATATTTAAAAATGTCAGAAATTGTCGCTTTGACTGGCGTGAGGCGATCGGGAAAATCAACGATTATTCTACAAATTATAGAAGATTTAATTCAGAATAAAAAAGTAAATCCTAAAAATACTTTGTATCTTAATTTTGAAGAACCGTCTTTCGGCGGCAGTTTGGAATTAAAATTATTAATAAAAATCTTTGATGCTTACTTGGAGTTCTATAATCCTAAAGGCAAGATATATCTTTTTTTGGACGAGGTTCAATTAGTAAAAAACTGGGAAAAATTTGTAG
>JAYEHC010000023.1:0-14220 GCA_034659355.1 Patescibacteria group bacterium
AAAATCAGCAGAGCCTATTTAAGACGCATTTGTAGAGTGTCAAGCGCAGCGATAGCGAAGTCCTACCTGAAAGCGGAATTATAATGTTTTTTCAGGTCAAACTCCGCTATCGCTACGCTTGACACTCCAAATGTGTTTTATGTTCTTTGAAAAATTTCCCTGTGTGGCATTTGCGCGAATTTAATGTTTATAAATTTGCGCGGTTGCCACATAGTGGAAAAAAAAGAGGAGGCGAAAAGATGAAAAAGATAAGAAAGAAAAGCAAGGTTAAAAGCATAAAACACCTTGAAAGCAAGGTGTTTAGCAAAAATGGAACAATCATACCACATCGGAGAGTTGGTGGAAAAACCGAGAGAAAAAAAACAGCTTCGCTTTTAACAAAAGCGATAAAAAAAGTTGTTTGATTCTTCCTCTTTTTTTTATTGGCGTGAAATTTGATAAAGTTAGGACTTCCCCGTTTTTGTCGCCCATTTATATTGTGGAGTGTAGAGTGTAGCGATAGCGGAGCTCTACCTGAAAGCGAGATTAAGCGACATTTCAAGTCGGACTCCGCTATCGCTACGCGGAAACTGGTTTGTAACCAGTTTCCAATATTTTCCAAACAAATAAAACTTGTAAGTCTTAAAAACAAAGGAAACGGGTTACAAACCCGTTCCCGCATTGCAGAAATTTAGCTTGTTTTAGCTAATCCTGCCCGGAAATCCCCCTAGCCCCCTTTTACAAAGGGGGAACAATTGGAGAAAATAAGCAGAGCCTAAAATAAATAAATTGCCAAACATCCATATCTTTAGTAAAATACAAACAGTAATAATAACTTAATAATTATGAAGCAAGTAACAAATAAAACAATTAACAGAAATAGAAAAAAGGAGTTGAAAGAAAAAATCCAAGACGAAACAGTAAGAACTTTGTATCACAAAAGCGAAGAGAAAAGAGCGACAGCGATGGCGAAAAAGTTTGGTCTTCCTTATGTTGATTTAAGCTTAATTCCCATTGACGCTGAGACGGTAACTTCAATCCCGGAAGAAGAGGCGAAAAAAGCCGAATTGGCTGTTATTTATAAAGTTGGCAAAAGATTTCAAATAGCCGTGGTAAATCCTGAAAATTATGAAACGAAAAAAATACTGGAAAAGATGAAAAAGATGGATGGCATTAATTATAATATTGTTATCGTTTCAAAAGATAGCCTCAGAAAAGCGTGGGCAAATTACAATTTCAATACGATTACGGAAACATTTGAAAAGCAATCAATGTCTTTGAAAGAAAAAGATTTGACTGAATTTGAAAAAGGCATACACGGTTTAGTCGAACTTAAAAAAAGAGTTTCAGAACTTCAAACAACCGAGCTATTTAATATCATCATTGCCGGAGCTATAAAAACAAAAGCAAGCGATGTGCATATTGAACCATACAAAGAACATATTAGATTAAGATATCGAATTGACGGCGTTCTTCAGGAAATCGTCAACTTGCCTAAAAAAGCGCACAAGACAATACTTTCCAGAATAAAAATGCTTTCAAAAATGAAGTTAAATATCTCTAATATACCTCAAGACGGGCACTTTAATATCAATCTGGAAAATACCGGCGTGAATGTCAGAGTGTCAATTCTACCAAGCAATTTTGGCGAAAGTATTGTAATGAGACTTTTACCGGAAACGGTGACTGGACTTCAATTGGACGAACTTGGTTTCAATCAGTATTATCTGGAGATGATTGAAGGGCAAATCGCCAAACCGACAGGAATGATTCTTGTTACCGGACCGACGGGAAGCGGAAAAACCACGACTTTATATTCTTTCATTCGTCGAATAAATAATCCGGGAATAAAAGTGATTACCCTTGAAAACCCGATTGAATATAAGCTTGAAGGAATATCGCAGACAGAAGTTGGAGAAGACTCCGGGATGCAGTTTTCTGATGGATTAAGAGCTGTTGTCAGGCAAGATCCCGATGTGATGATGGTTGGAGAAATAAGAGACTCTGAAACAGCGGAAATTGCCATTCAAGCGGCGTTAACCGGGCATCTGGTTTTTTCAACATTGCATACAAATAACGCTGCTGGCGCGATTCCAAGGTTGTTGCATCTCAAAGTTAATCCGCGTTTGATAACGCCATCAATAAACGCCATAATCGCTCAGCGTCTTGTCAGACGCCTTTGTGAGCATTGCAAAGAGGAATATATTCCCGCGCCAGAAACGGTTGAAAAAATAAAAAAGATACTAAGCGAGATTCCAAAAAATAACGCTATTGAAATTCCGAAAGAAATAAAAGTCCTTTACAGAAGCAAAGGATGCCAAAAATGCAATTTTATTGGATACTCGGGAAGAGTGGGAATTTTTGAATTGTTCACGATAACTCCGACCATAGAAAAAATTATTTTGGGAGATACTTCTTCTTCAAAAGTTATGGCGGTTGCCAAAGAAGAGGGAATGATTACGATGAAAGAAGATGGTATTCTCAAAGCGTTAAAAGGAGAAACTTCTCTGGAAGAAATAGGCAGAGTGACCGGAGAAATTTTCCAAAAAGAAAAATTCGCGAAAAGCAATTAGTTAAACTACAGCGACAAAAAAAACGGAGCTCGGCTCCGAAAATTTCGGAGCCGAGCTCCGTTTTTTTTGTCGCTAATTTTTGTTATCTATCCAAGTTTTAATTTTCGTTAAAACGGCTTTTTCAGCAGATTCCAAATCTGGCTCCTGAGAAGCAAACATAATTTGTTTGTGTTCCATCTTTCCACTAAGAGATTTAGCGAGATTTTCAGCAGGCAGATTTTCAGCGAAGTTTATTATTCCGTTAATTACGCCATCATTTTTATAAAGCAAGAACATTAGATTAAATTCAGGCGAGCTGTTTGCCAATTCTTTTGCAACCGAGCTTAAACTTTCCTGAGAAGCGTTGATTTTCGCAAACTCATCTTTTTCCATAATTGACCAGCCGAGCTTGTATTGACTGTTGTATTTTAAATTTGACATAATCTTTCCCATCAGTTTTAGCGTTGAGATTGATTTTGTTTTATATAAATATCGCACAATGTCTTGTTTGTTTGCTCCTTTGGCAACAAGCGAGGCTGCTGCCAGAAACGCCTTAGGAGTAGTATTTTTATTTTGAAAGCTATCTGTTTTATAAATTATTCCCGTTAGCAAGTCTGTTGCGATTTGGTCGTCAAGCAAATTTTCTCCAAGTTCAGAAATTAAATTAAACACCATTTCAGCCGTTGACGATGACGAAACATCAACAAGATTTATTTTTCCAAAATATTCATTGGATGGATTATGATCTATATTGATAACGGGAGTTTCATAAAAAAGCTCAGAATTTTCATCGTAGATATTTCCTAAGTTTTCCAGATCTTGCAAATCAAAAATTACAATCAGATCATATCTGAATTTTGACGATTCAAGCGCAATGTCGCTTTCTTTCATATCTCCCGCGCTGGCAGTTATAAAAATTTTCAGTTTATTATTTTGAACTTCGTATCTTAATTGCTGAAGTTTGTCTTTTTCCACATCAACAGACAAAATATAATCACGCGCTCCTTCAAGTTTATGCGTAATAATGTTTGAAGCTGGCAGAAATGAATATTTTTCCAAAATCGCCGTTGGACTGACAATATCAACTTTCTTCCCCATTTTTTTCAAAGCGGAGCAAAATCCCAAAGCCGATCCTAAGGCATCGCCATTAGGATTTTTTCCGACACAAACAAGAATTGTTTCGCTTTTTTTGATTTGATCAAAAACCTGTTCCTTAGATGAGAGACCCATATATCTTTAAATAAATAATAAGATGATTTTTTAGTCTAGCACATCTAAAAATTTTGTCAAGGTAGCGTTCCCCCTCTTGACAAGCCCCAAGCCCCGTTTTCTGTGCTACTGTCAAAGCGTAAGGAGAAGAGGGGATAGGCTTTATGCTTATTACACTGTTCTTTTTAAAAAGTTTGTTTTTGGAAGAATTTTTCTTCAGGGTGGTTTTTTGTTTAGTAGGCTATGATTTCCCCTTTGTAAAAGGAGACTGGGGGATTTCCGGAGTTCAGGTTTTAACCTGTAAAAATTTATAGGTTAAAACCTGAACTCTAAAGGAGAATCAGAGAAACAAACAGGAGGTGAAAAAGATGGATTTAGAAGATCTAGAGGTGCTTGAAGAAGGTTCCGATTCGGTAACAAGAACTGGCAACATGCACAAGGACAGTTGCGGATATTAGTCCGCCAGATAAAAAGGAAGGGACAACCTTCCTTTGTTTCTTTATCGAAATTGAAAAAGGAGGCGATCTCTTGAAATTAAAATGGTCTCAGTTTATTTTCTGGATTGAATCTTCCAGAAATGAAAAGCTAATTGCGCGAAATACTTTAACTTCTAGTACAGTTAAAATGACGAGAGATGTTAAAAGCGCAATAAACAAGGTGGTTAATGAAAAACAGGGAATGAAAGAAACTTCCCTTGTTATTAGAAACTTTATTAATCGGCTGAAGAATTTAGAAATGCTAGTTCCTGAAGAATTAGACGAGAAACAAAAGTATCTAAGACTGTTTCATGAAGCTCGAGCAGAAGACAGCACCTTTGGAGTATATCTGGTTCTTACTAGAAATTGCCAGTTAAAGTGTCCTTATTGTTTTGAACAGGGCATTGAGCAAAATATGGCAATGGATTGTGAAATGGCGGATAATATTGTGCGGTGGTGCCAAGAGTACCTTGATAACCATAAAAACTGCAAGAGATTTAGGGTTGTTTTGTATGGAGGTGAACCGCTATTAAACAAAAAGGTAATAAGACATATTCTGCCAAAGTTACACGCTTTAGCCAAGAACAGAAACCTGTTGTTTGAAATTGGAATTTTGACCAATGGCGAACTCCTAGAGGTTAAAACGGTGTCTTTTCTAAAACATTATAAGCTTGACAGAGTTCAAATAACTCTTGACGGACCTAAAGATATCCACGATAAGAGACGGGTTAGAAAAGACGGAAGTGGCACATTTGATAAGATCACTAAGAATATTCTAGTGGTCCTTGAAAAGAATTTGGTAAAAAAGATTCACTTAAGAATAAACTTTGATCGTCAGAATATCAACGCTGTTCCTTTGCTTTTTGACTTTTTTTCGACTAGAAATATTCAAGATAGAATAGAACTCTCATTTGGAGTTATTACTTCGACTATTTCTAAAGAGGGAAAACAAAAAATATCAGATTCCTGGTTTAACAACTTTGGATTGAGTCAAAAAGAAAACGCCTCTAAATATCTATGGCTTTGCCAAGAGGCAAAAAAGAGAGGGTTTAATATTCCCCAGGAATATCTGGCAGGTCCTTGGTGTACCGCAAGAGCAATTAATTCAGCCGTGATAGAACCAGACGGAAGTTTACTGAAGTGTATTAGCACTGTTGGTCGAAAGGAATTTGTCTTTGGCAATATTTCTTCCGTGAAAGACACCTATGATTTTCATTTTAATAACTTTAGTTATTTGGAAAAGTGTCTTTCAAAGGAATGCCCTTTTGTGCCAATCTGCGGAGGCGGATGTCGGTTTAACGCTTATGTCGATTCAGGCAGTTTAATTGAACCGCATTGCCAGAGAGAACTTATTGAGACAATAAACAAAGGGCTCATTAAATTGAGTTTTGGATAGATTTCTAAGCCACTTATCTCCAATTGAGAATAAGTGGCTATTTTTTATTTTTTAAGGTATCATAATTGTAGGGATAATGATAAGTACTATGTTAATCAAACAAAATATTCCTTGGTATAGAACGAAATATTACAAGAAAAACTGGCAGATTAAAAAAAACTTGCCTTATATTTTTTACTGCTTTAAAAACTCTTTGGCCGAAAAAGAGATTGATAAAATTACTCAGCTCAAAAAGAAACATCGCCAAAAAATATTATCATTTTTAAATTTAAAAAACGATCAAACAATTCATTATTATCTTTATCCAACTTTCAAGAATAAACTAAAACTGATGGGCGACGACAGTCCTGGAAATTCAATTTGGGAAAAATTTGAACTGGTAAATAGAATTTCTAGAACTGCTAAATTTGAGATTCATGTGATGTATAATAACAATTGTAAATTTATTGGTGAACACGAAGACACTCATCTCTTGTCTCTTCCGTGGGGATTATCTATCTATCTTTTTTGCGAGGGGCTGGCGCAATTCATGGAAGGAGGTTTATTTGGCAGAGATATAGATGAAATTTCAAAAGAATTATTGCGACAAAATAAGCTCTATTCTCTTTTAGAGTTGGTTGACAATAATAATTGGAATGAGGTTGAACCGCCCATCATTTATCCGCAAGTGGGATCATTCGCTAGATTTTTAATTGAGAGCTACGGTTTGAAAAAATTTAAAAGCGCCTATCAAAAACTGTCTCGATTAAATTCTTATCAAGATAATCTAAGCGCTATTAGAAAAGAATATTTTAAGGGGATAGATGAATTGGAAAAAGAGTGGAAAGAAAAACTCATTACCTCTGCGCAAAATCAAAAAATTCCTTTTTAAGATGGGGATAAAGAGAGGGGTAAGTTTTTTTAATAAAGATGTCTCTCTAGAATGGCAGAAAAAAATTGGGATTCAGAATTTATTTTGCAGTTATAATTTTTCTTTGTTGGCTCCAGTCTCTGATTGAAGTCTTCTTGTTCCCCCTCTTGTCAAGCTCCGTTTTCTGTGCTACTGTCAAGGCGTAAGGAGGAGAGAGGATAGGCTTTATGCTTATACGCTGTTCTTTTTAAAAAGTTTGTTTTTGGAAGAATTTTTCTTCAAGGTGGTTTTTTGTTTAGTAGGCTATGATTTCCCCTTTGTAAAAGGGGGCTGGGGAATTTTCGGAGTTTAGGTTTTAACCTGTAAGAAAACAGGTGTTTCTGTTTTCTACGATTTTACAGGATAAATCCCGAACTCCGGAGATGATGTTTTGTAGCTCAAGAGATAGTTAGTTATATGAGTTTTTAACCGCGTTTTATACTAAATAAAAAACCCCTTGGAGAGAATTCAAGGAGGTGACTAAAACAAACAAAGAGAAAGAGGTGGTCATGATGACGGAAAGTAAAACGGTAAGAGGAATGAATCTGACTGGACTTGGACTGGTAGAAAAGAAGGTAGCGGTTGTGGTGCTTTTTGTTCTGATTGTAGCGTGCTTTATTGGCACGTTGAGCGGAGGAGAGGCATCAATCGGTGGTTATGGCAGTGAAAGTCCAACGGCTTTCAAGGTTGCTTTAACAACCGATGGAGCCATTGCTATTTTTGCTCCAGCTGATACACAAGGACATTGGGATACTGATGGAGAATATTTCTCTGACCAGCCAGAAGTATTTTTCTGTCCTATGGAAGAGTTTGGAATACAGAAATATACATTTATTCCAAATGATCCGGATAGATGCCAGTCAAATGTCTATGCGATCGTTTGCAGATTTGCGGGATGAAGAATTTAATTCTTCATCCTTTTTTTATTTGACTACTTTCTGTAAGAAAAACATTAATTTGCTGGGACTTATGGTTCTAGCATTCTCAAATATCTTATAGTTTCTTTTCTGGTTCCATCAGAATACTCAACACACATTCTTATCGGACATGTGACAGATGGCGGATCATTAATTTGTTTACAAAAACCTAACGCTACATCTGCTTGCCAAATTGTATAATCTGCGGTAATATCATCCAAAAAGCATCCTAACCATGTACTGTTTGGCGGTTGAGGTCCATAATATCCAGGAAAAGGCTGAGCTAGCAAATCAAGAAGAGGTTTTGCAACATTAAAACAATCTCCGTCAAAACTAGGATTTCCTCTATCAATTTTCATATATACTACATCATCAAATCTTGTTGTGTAATCAGCCGCATTAATATATAAATTACAACTCTCAATTGTTTCTGTTGCATGATCCCACATTTCTCCTCCATCTATCGCAAATGTTTGCGCTCTAATTTTATCGTTATTCATATGAAAAGCATCAGCTACGCTAGCCCTTCCAATTTTAAAACCTATTTTAGTACAATTAGCTGCTAAACATGTCGTTTGACAATCCGCCCCGCCTACTGGTGCGACATGCATTCCATCAATACAATAACACTCCCCATCTTGTCCCGATACCTCATCATCTGATGAACTATAAAAGCTCGGTCCGTTTATATCTTGATTATTATAGCATCGTGTTTCTCCAATTAAACAACGATTCTGCAATCTGCATTCTATATCACACTCTGTTTGATCTGTGGGACCCGGTAGAACAAACAAATCTTTACAAGTGCAGGTTGCAGTACCTATATCATATATTCCGCACGCTCCCCAGTCCGTCCAATTTCTACTTGAAAACCCCGCTCCCGGTTTTTTGATATATAAAACATCGGGATTAATTTCAGCGACAATCACCCAAGAAAGAATTGCCAAGAGAAGCCCTGCCAGCGCGTTAGTAATTATATCTTTTGCGTCAGAGATAGCAGCCTGGTTGCCGGCGGCGGTAATATAGCGCATTCCTCCAATAATCAGCATCATCACAGCGACTATTCCGACGATGCTCAAAAGAAAATCATACAGCCCGACCAGATACATAGAAAGATTAACCGCCCCCGGAGGAAGTCCCGGGATTTGGACCAGCGGAACATAGACTTGAGCGCCGGCAAACTTAACGCCGACAACCATCGCTATCGCTGAAAATATCATCATCGCAATCGCGGTTTTTTTTATTCGCATATAATTTGAAGTTAAAAGTTATTAAAGGAGTTAATTTCTCATTAATTTTTCAGTTTCGTTCTTATCGGCATATTGATGAATAAGCGATGATAATAAGGTTTGATAAGGGAGTCCTTCGACAACAGCTTTTGATTTTATTTTTTGCAAATCTTTTTCAGACAGTCTAATGTTGATATTTCTGGATTTGCTCAAGGTTAATTTAGCGTAATTTTGATATTTCGCTTTCTCCGACTTCATTTTTTTAACACTCCTAAAACCGCCGCCATCAAAATCAGCAGCGATCTTTTTCTCTTCTTTGTCTAATTCAAAATATTTCATATCATTTATTATTAATTTTCAAAATATATTTCTTGGTCGCTTTGCGGCTGGGAATGATTGTTTTTAAAAAAATCTTATATTTATCCTCAACAAACGGAATTAAATAAGCGTAACTATTGATATCAACTATAAATATTTTTTGATCAGGATACCTTTTTTGATTTTTATGTTCAACAATATCCAATATTTTTTTCTCGTCAATAGCAATCAAAACATCTTCAAAACTGATTCCCCTCTCTATTCTTAATCTTTCGTTTTTTTTACTGCTCCAGTCAAAATATTTCATGATTTTATTTTATGACAAATAGTATCGTTTGTCAATAATAATATTTTCTCAATGCGGAAACGGGTTTGTAACCCGTTTCCTTTGTTTTTAAGACTTACAAGTTTTATTTGCTTGGGAAATATTGGAAACTGGTTACAAACCAGTTCCCGCGAAGATACCCGTTTTTCTCCGTATCTTTCTTTAAAAAAATCTACGCATACTCTTTAATATACTTTGTTTTTATTTTTCTATTTTTCTTGAATTCGCTCTCAAGCGCTTTTAAATCGTTTTTCGCCTTCTTTTTATCTTTTGCGAAATCATACCAGTTCCAGCAAACCATTAACACCGCAAAAGGAAATATATCCACATATGGAATGGCTTCAACAAAAAAAACAATGATTATAGTGCGAATAACTCGTTTCCAGAAATATTTTTTATGTCCTCCGCCCAAAACAAGCATCCAAAATATAATAATCGTGAGAGCGCAAAGAAGATTAAAGAGCCAAAGCAACCCGCCGATAATCAAACCGATTGCAGATCCAACAATAGATACGATAAGAACAGTAGCACCAATCTCCCCAAGAATATCAATAAAATCAGTTATTGCAGCAAGGAAAAGAGTGAACAGTATTATAATAATAGCCCCCGCGCCGCCTGCGTTTGCTCTTTCCTCCATTTTTTGAGCCAAGCTATACACCGCCGCGCCAAGCACTTTGCTTGCAATTTTCGCCTTGGCTCCTTTCATTTTGGGAATCTCCTTGTCTATCTTTTTTTTTGTCTCTTTTATCGCTTCCTTCTTTATTTTTTGCGCTTCGGCTCGCCTAGCTTCAGATCCTTGAACACGCGCCCTATCAGCCGCCAATCCGCTTTTGAGCCCCTCTGGGCTATTCGGACGAACATCAAACCGATTAGAAGAAACATCGTCCATTCTTCGGAAATAATCTTCTCTGCTTTTCTCTTCGTCTTTTTTAAGTTCCTTGTTGTACGCTCTGTATTTACTCTCTCTGTATTTCTCTGCGGCATCAGTATCATTTTTTCTGTAGTCATCCACCGCGCCGACAACATTTCTTTCAAACTCTCTCATTCTTGGATTTTCCGTTCCGCCTTTCCCTCTAACATTTTTTTCAAAACTATCATTAACACTCTTCTGAATTTTTTCTTTCAGTTCTTTAGTAAGTTTATTTTTAAAATTGTCGTTATTTGATTCATTTGTCATTTTATTGAAAGTATTTTATGGAAATATGCCTGTCATTCCTATAAATGTCAACTAATTCACTGCCAGTTTTAAATAACCTGTCATTCCGACCGAAGTGACCCTGAGGCGATAGCCGAAGAGGGAACGAAGCGGAGGAATCTGTCAGCGCGCAGAATGTGTTTCTAGAAGTATTTTCTAAAAGCAAATAATAATTGTGTTTACAGATTCCTCCATTCCATTCGCTCGTACCTCGCTCATTTCAGTCGGAATGACAAAATTTTTGTCAACGAATTAATTGACATCTATAGGAATGACAGAAGGAAAATCATAAACCATTAAATAAATCTTTCCAGTGAGAATTATCTTTTTCTATCAATTTTATTTTCTTTTCTCTCCTCCATTTTTTAAGCTGTTTTTCTCTTTCTATGGCAGAATAAATATCTTTCGTCTCTTCGTAATAAACAAGTTTTTTTATTTTATATTTCTTTGTAAATCCATCAACTAAACCTCCTTTGTGTTCGTAAATTCTTCTTGGTAAATTATTAGTCACGCCAATATATATCTTTTTAGAAATACTGCTTGTTATGTAGACATAATAACAATGTTGTTTTCGCATTTTTTATTTTTATAAGACTTATTCACTTTAATTTGTCGTCCCGTCCCGAACACTTTCGGGATTGGAGCTTTAACAACAAAAAGAATCGTCACTTAATATCTGTCATTCCGACTGGAGCGAATGAGGTACGAATGAGCGGAATGGAGGAATCTGCGAGCGGATGAAATGTGCTTCTAAAACTATTTTTTAAAAGCGAACATAACGCGTTTACAGATTCCTCCATTCCATTTCGCTCCTACCGTCGCTACATTCCAGTCGGAATGACAGATTTGTTTTGTTAGAAATGAACAACCCCCGGTCGAAATGACAAGAAAAAGTATCCTACTTTCTCTACCTCCCAATTTCCTCCAACTCTCTTTTTGCTTTTTCAATTTCCAAAAGCTGTTGCGGATCGGAGGTTATAATTTGATCTTCGGAATAGGAAGCAACGATTTTTATTGCGGCGCGTTTCGGACCGGCGAAGAAAATTCCTTCTCCGACATTACTTTCCAAAAGCAGAAATTTTTCTTCGTCCGTTAAATAAAAAGTGTCCACGATAACTTTAATCGCCGCCGGAGACTGCTTAAGCAAAAGCTGAATTGAAGAATTAGTTACAATCGGCTTGCCAAATCGGGAACCCATAAAATCGGTAATATCTTGCGTAATCGTTGTCAGTCCCATAAAATATTTTCGGCATCTTTTAGCAATTCCGAAAAGGAACGACGCCGCGTCTTCGTGCTGCATCATCCACCAAGCCTCGTCAACAACAAGCATTCTCTTTTTTGATTTTGATCTGATTAGCGTCCAGATATGATGCAAAACCAGATACATCGCTACCGGCCGCAATTCTTCCTCCATATCCCTAATATTGAAAACGATAAAATTTGTTTCAATATCAATATTCGTTTTGTGATTTAAAAATCCCGCAAAAGTCCCTTCCGTATATTTTTTAATTCTAACAGCAATATCTTCCGCTCCTTTAATGTTTTCCAAAACCATTTGCAAATCCGTCATTGTCGGCGGTTCAAGATTTGAAAAATCGGATTCGGGAGTAATATCTTTAATCGCGTAAGTCTCGGCGATCGCTTTATCTATCAGCGCGTCTTCTTCAGGGGTTATTTTTCCAAGCATAACTTTCAATATTCCAGAAACATTCGCAATCGCGGTTCTCAAAACATCCTCTTGCGCTTCATTTTCAAGCGCCGTAGGAAGATCAAATGGATTGATATGATGTTTTGAAGAAAGCGAAATCCTCATAAATGTTCCCCCTACCGTTTCACAAAGATGCTTATATTCATCCTCCGGATCAATCGTGATAACTTCCGTTCCTATCATCAAACTTCTTAAAATCTCCAGCTTGACCGCATAACTTTTCCCCGCCCCGGATTTAGCGAAGATAACCATATTTGCGTTTTCCATTGAGAAGCGATCAAATAAAATCAAACTATTGTTATGCCTGTTAATCCCGTACAAGATTCCTTGATTGGAAGTTAAATCGCTGGAAACAAAAGGAAATGTCGTGGAAAGCGGAGAGGTATTCATATTGTTATTAATAGCCAGCTCGTCGCTCCCAAACGGCAAAGTAGAGTTAAACCCCGCTTCCATTTGCATAACCGCGGATTTTATATAAACAAGTTTTGACTCCAAAATAGCTTCCAGCTGAGTTTCAATTTTTCGCAATTCCGCTTTATTTTTTCCGTAAACGGTAACATACAGCCCGAACTGAAAAAAATGTTCAACTCCCTGCTGAAGATCGTCTCTCAAATTTTCAACATCTTGATACGCTGTCTCTAAAATTGGATCCCTCACCATTCCCTTTTCTTCATTCATTGAAATCTGCGACTGGACTTGGGTGACAACTTTAAGCAAGGTTTTCAAAATTTCCGCCGAATTTTGCGGATGGACAAACATTGCGACATCAAAGGTTATGTCAAGATTTATAATCGGAGAGAACCAGTTGGTCTGCAAATATCTCGGATAGGCATAGACAAAAAATGTGGATGCCATTCTCCTACCAAGCAAAATATGATCCGTTGAAATTTTAAAAGCGGTTGGCGCGATAATATCTTTAATCGTTGTTAAGCCTTTTTGATATATTTTTTCCGATTCCAAAAGAGCGGTCTTAGAGGAAATCTCCAAACCTTTTTTCGGTTTCGGTTTTTCTTTTTTGGGAATAATTTTGCTAAAGATAGACATATGAATTGTGAATTATGAATTATGAATCAATAATTTTGAATCAATAATTTTGAACTTTTGATTAAACCATTAATAATTTTGTGTACTTTTATTGATTGTTTGGCAATATTTTGAAATTGTTTTTCTGTAATATAGCTAACATCTTTGGCTATTAAAAGCTGATTTTGCAATTCTGTTGTTGACCATAATGATATTGAATAAAATCTCGTTTTTTCCTTGTATGACAATCTGCTAAAACCTTTTGCTATGTTTGAAGTTATAGAAACTGCACATCTTCTAATTTGTGAAGTTAGTCCAAATATTTCTTCTTTGGGAAATTGTTTAGTAACATCATAAATTATCAACACTAATTTATGTCCTTCTTTCCAAGCGTTTAAGTCTGTAAATGATTTAATTTTATTCCCATTATTTATTATTCTTGATTCATTATTCTTTATTCTATCTTGCTAAATCTATTTCATCTATCTCTGCCAATTTTTGTTTTTCTGAAAGTTCGGGATTATATAAATTATAATAAAGTTCAATTAGTTCTTGGGTAGTAAGCATTGTCATCCTCAGCCCAGCGCCGCTTAAACTTTCTATAACATGATCAACCCTTTGCAAAAGCTGGTCTTTGTATTTTTCAAATGATTCTCTTCCGGAAATAATTTTTGACGGATTGGCAATGGAACTAATTTTTGACATCATTCCTCCTCCTTTTGATTCTGACACGGCGAAAGGAACAACAACATAAAATGTTTTACTGACAATATTTGCCATTTTAACCAGACCTTGAATGTATTCAATATAGCTTGATGTTTGCATTCTTAAAAGTTCATTAATCTGCTTTTTTTCCTGATCTCTTAGCGTTTGCAAATAATTATCCAGATTTAACTGTCTTGAATTGACTACAATTTGCACCGAAAAATCAAGAGAATTCAAAAAACCTTGATAATGATAAATTATCGCGTCTTGTTCTTCAATTGATTTTAGGGCAAAGTTTA
>JAYEHC010000023.1:14320-18006 GCA_034659355.1 Patescibacteria group bacterium
CAGAATCGTAAGTTTTAAATTATCAATAATTCTTAGTAATCTCAATAATAGTTATTCTAAATTATAATACAAATCTGTCCAGCAAGGATTTTCTTTTTCAATTAAATTTATCTTCCATTCCCTTTTCCATTTCTTCATTTGTTTTTCTCTTAGAATAGCAGAGTTAACATTATTGGTTGTTTCAAAATAGACAAGTTTGTTTATTTTATATTTCTTTGTAAAACTGTCCGCTAAACCTTCTTTGTGTTCATAAATTCTTTTCTTAAGATTTGATGTTATGCCAATATACAAAGTGCCGTTTCTTTTGCTTGCCGTGATATAAACGGTATAAGTTTTTTGTGTTTTCATTTTCGTAGAAGATTTTTGTTTTTTTAGAAAGTTTTATTTTGAAATAATATCCGATGATGCTTCACCTGGATTCCTGCCTGCGCAGGAATGACAGAAGTAAGGTTTTTATTCTTCCCCAATCTTTGAAAAATCTATTTTTTTAAGTCGTGTTGAATACGGCAGTAAAATCTTTTCGTCCAGCGATTTCAAAACCAGATTCAGTTGTCTTCTTTCTTCTTCGTTCATATTTTTCGTGTTTTTGTCCTGATAGACATAGTGCGCGCGGTCAATGTTGGAATGCCAGACATAATCCATTTTCTCCTGATAGTCTCTCAGCCAATACTTTATCAGCGGTTTCATCGGCAAGGACATATCTTTAATTTTTATCGCTTTCTGGTTGCCAATGGATTGCTTTCCGACTTTCGGATATTTTTTAATTAAGTTCTCAATCGTCTTCTTGATAATCGTGTCCGCCATTCTTGCTTTTTCTTCTCTTTCTTTTTTCTCCTGCATCGCTTCCATTTCTTCCGTCCTATTTAACAGCTGCGCGTTCATCCTTTTCGGTCTCGTCTTCGGAACTTCCCCGCCCAGTTTCAAGATTTCGTCTTTTATGCCGGGGAAGTAGTCTTTGATTGGGTAAAGGATCTCGCAAAGAATTATCAACGTGATTTCCTTAGCGATTTTGTCGTTGAGTTTTAGAGCTTCTTTGATTACTGTAAATAGTTGTTCAATCTTAAAATTCTTGAGTAATACTTCAGCTTTAATATCTGAAAGAATACTCATTTTGTCACTGTCTAAATTACATTCCTCTCTAATTTTAGAATTTGTTTTATAGGTTTCTCCGCCAAGAGCTTCTTGCACAAATTCAGGTAATTCTTTTATTTTTTTAAGATATTCGGTTTTCATAAGACTGTAATATAATTAAATCTACAAATCTTTGTAATAATCATTATTTTCTACATAATCACGAGTAGGACTTCCAGCAGGAAGATTAATAACAATTGAGTCCTTTGCTTCTTTCATTTGTTCGGTGCTTCCAGCTTTTCTTAAAGTGTCAAGCTGAGCAGTAGCTAAATATTGTCCTATCTCAGTATAGAATTCTTTACTCTTATTTTTAAAAGTGCTTTCGCCTTTCATTCCTCCCGCAAATTCTTTTCTTCTGCCTTCCCACATTGCATATTCAGGTGCTCCTGCTACTGGAGTAAGCGCTCCAGCAAAATCTACTCTTCCATTGACAATTCTTATTTCGCCAGCAGCATTAATTTCTGGTCTGTTAAGCATAACATGTCCATCCTTATCGTTTTTAGCTAACGACTTTTGAATACTATCAATTTCTTTTCTCCATTCATTACCAGTTTTTCCTGTTGTGCCAACTGTGGCGCCACCACTTACATCATTTATATTTGTTCCGTTAGCATGAAGTTCTTTCTGAATATTTTGAAGTCCACCTTCAAGCCCTACTGCTATCGCTCTTTGATCTGTCTTGCTTTGAGAAGCGACATATTTATCAAAATCATCATGCTCAGCTCTTATCGTATTTATAACAGTCGCGTCCTCTTTAGCAGCTTTATTTAATGATCCTAATTTTCCTTCAGAAGTAAGTTCTGTTGTTATCTCTACTGTTCTTTCGTCTATATCTTCTTTACTCGCATTTGGTCCTAATTCAGTTCTCGCCGCCCAATGAGGCATAGACTCTTTTAACTTGTCTGCGTCTATGGCAGGCGTTGCTCTTGTCAATATGTCATCTAGTTTCTCTCCCTTAATTCCATGCGCTTCGGCATCTTCTTTGTTTATCATCTTCTTCTCAAGCATAACTTCAATAACTGCAGCGGTTTCCGCGGAGGTTTTGTTCCCAGATTGAGCTGCTGCCCACATGCTTCCTGAAGACATTTGTTTTGCCCATTTCTTATTCTTATCAACTTCAGCTCTTTGCTTAGCAAAATCTGTCGCGTTAATCTGCGAGGCTTTTTTACCCAAACCAACATTTTGCGCTACTTTATTTTCAGAAACTTTTTGCAACGCTCTGCTCTTAGCAGTTCTGTATTTATCAGTTAAACCGGTTCTTCTCGCTACAGGCGACGCTACTTTCTTCCCAAACCCCCCGGCAATCTTAACTCCCGCATAGCCTCCGATGGCGATCTTTCCGAGTCCCATTGTTCCGCCGATAAAGCGTTGCGAGGCCGCCCCACCCAATCTTTGAGTAACGGGAATCACGGCGTAAAGCATACAGAGCGCGACTGCATGCGGAATCATCATCGAAATCATATTCACAAATCCTTGATTTTGTAAAGAACTGGGTATTGAAACTCCCGAACTCGATACATAATTAAAAGTCATTAATTGATTCGCCATCGTCGCCGACAAGAAAATAAAAAATAAGAAGACAGGACCGAACAAAGTATATTTTACCAGCGTGTCAAACCACTCGCTCGTATATCTTGACATTGAAGGCAAAACCAGACTTAAAAAAGCAAATGGCGAAAGAACAATTAAAATCGCAAACATAACCAAGCGAATCAAGAGAAATATCGCCAGCATAAAATAAATAAGCATCAGCATTGTTGAATAGATCACCGCAAAGAGCGCTTTAATAACGGTGTCAATTTCATGAAACCCGAAATTAATTTCGTTTCTAAAAGCATCAACTATCGTTGTTAGTCCGCTCGCTTTTCCTTGAAAACCGCTCGGCATCCAAGTTACTATTTCATACATAAAAACCTGTCCGACATCAATGATAATCTTGGCGATAACCATACTGAAATTGATCAGAAAAATTGACATCACAAACTTGATCAACAGAGTTTTGGTGTTGCCGAATTTTTGAACGCGCAAAATCATCGCAAACGCGATCAGCAGTAGAAAGAAAATAAAGAAAGTGTTGCACACATCTCTCACCGCCGTCCAGCCAATCTGTATCGCGGAAGAATCTAAAACACCGGGAATGGGAGGAGTTGCGCTTGGATCTCCCACATACAAAACCGGATCTAACATAATATCAACAAAAAACGCCGCAAAACTAACACCCCAAGCCACAACCTCAAGAATCAAATTTAAAATGAGAACCGCTATACTGCAAAGTCCGGTCATTGCAGCTTTAGCAACTTCACCACCAACAGTAGAGGCAATATTGGAGACAACACCGCCGCCAAACAGACCATACAAAGCTATCCCCGCTTCAATAATAAATGCTTGCGCTTGATAGATAGGAAGACTTACTCCAACTGTCACAACCGCCACCGCAAAAAACATCATTAAAAACTTTTTTGCTCCCCAAAAACCCGTCGCCCTTTTAAAAACGCCTTTAATTTCTAAACGCATATTTTTGTTTTAGAAAATAAATCAACCATTAAAATTTCTAA
>JAYEHC010000024.1:0-4776 GCA_034659355.1 Patescibacteria group bacterium
CGCCACCGCTAAAATTTCTTCCCGATTTTCTTCTAGCTCCTCTTCAAAATTTTTCAACTCATTGTCAATAGCTCCGGAGGTAAGAAAAGGCGATGTTTTTAACATCTCAACATAAAAATTCAAAGCCGCTTCTGAATCTATTTCCACTTGATAATGATAAACACCCACATCACCCAATTTACTATCACCCAAGTCTTTTTGAAATTTAATCATTTCATATTTCTTGGAAAGATCTTTAATTTCTTCTATTATTTTCTTAACATCAAAATCGTTTTCCTCCAGCGGAAAACCGCTTTCTTCTCTTAATTCTTTCATATCCAAAAAATACCAGTTATTCTTATAAGGAACAATCATTTCTCCATACATCAATCCCGCCGCGCCCAAATCAAAATCATTTAATTTTAAATAGACTATCTCTTCTCCAATCTTACCGAATGATTTTGTTGAAACATCAAAAGAAATATCCTCACTCCCGCCCTCTGCAGAGATAGCTATTTCTGGTTTAATATTAAAAGAGCCTTTAATGTTATCCGTATCGCTCCCATCCGCCTGTCCGTCAAATTTCATCGCTAAGGAAAATCTTTCTTCGTCATCTTCATTAAAATCAAGATTAAAATCCCCTTCAAAGCTACAACTTTCAACATCATTCATTACTATCATAGACTCATTCAAAATCTTTTGTTGAGGACTTTCCCCTCCGATTTTAAGAACATCTTTGTCTTTTAATAAATAAGATCCGGCAACAATTGCGATAATCATCAAAAGAACAACCCCTAAAATAAGCGGGATTGTCAAATCTTTGCTTTTCTTTTTTTTCATCATTTCAAAAACTTCATTATTTTCATTTCTTGGCTCTTTAGTATTGCCAATACCGCCAGCGGAACCAAGCAATTCCTTTTTCGGTCCGCTTTTTATTTCATTCTCGGGATTAAGATCCGGAGAACTATTTTTATCTGAACTTTCTCTCTCGTCCAGATAATTTTTGTTTCTTTCATCTTCCATATTTTTGTCTTAAAAAATTAAAATTTTAGAACTTAACATCGTGAAATGTAGAGCGTAGCCATAGCGGAGCTCTACTGAAAGCGAAAGCTTGATGATATTTCAAGTCAAGCTCCGCCACGGCTACACTTGATACTCCAAATGCGTAAACTCTAAATTTATCAAACCGCTTTTATTATACCACAAATAACACTAATTACAAATTTTTATAGCCCCTCTTTTTTCAGCTCCTCTAGAAGCTGTTTTTGTTTTGCGGAAAGTTTTTCGGGCGTTTTGATTTGAACAACAACAAACAGATCTCCTTTTCCCCAGCCTCGCAAATGAGAAAGTCCCTTGCCTTTTAATTTGATGATTTTTCCCGATTGAATTCCGGAGGGAATTTTCAAGTTGACTTTTCCATTCAGTGTCGGAATTTCAATATTGTCTCCCAGAGTTGCTTGAGAAAAACTTGTTTTCAAACGATAATAAATATCATCTCCTTTTCTCTCAAATAACGGATGCCGGGCAATATGAATCGTTATATACAAATCACCAGGGATTGATTTTCCCGACGAAGGCCTAAATCCAACTTCTCCCTGTTCAGATAATCTGATAGTTTGCCCGTCCGCAATGCCTGCGGGAATTTTTACCGTGATCGTTTTATTCGCTTTCGCTTTTCCGTCACCGCCGCACTGCGAACAATTTTTCTCCGGTTTTTTTCCTTCCCCATGACAATCATCGCAAACGCCAACTTGCGCGAATGTTCCAAGTATCGTTCTTCTCTCTTTTCTAACTTGACCGGTTCCATTGCAAGTTTTACAAGTTTTTATTTTGCTTCCCGGCTCCGCTCCGCTTCCGCCGCATTTTGAACAAACCGCTGAAATATATATTTCAATTTCTTTTTTAATTCCCGTTGACGCATCCTCCAAAGATATTTCAACATCTACCGCTATGTCTGCTCCTCTTTGCTTTTCTCTTCCCGCTCTTCTTCCACCGCCAAACGCACTGGAAAATATGTCTTCAAATCCGCCGCCATCTCCGCCAAATTCAAATTTTACTCCGCCCGGCCCTCCGCCGGAAAAAGCGTCTGAAAAACCGGAAAAGTCAAACCCGCCAAACCCCTGCCCAGCTCCTCCGCCCGCCTGATTAAACGCTGATCCGAACTGATCATACTGTCCTCTCTTTTGCTTATCCGACAAAATTTGATACGCTTCATTTATTTCTTTAAACTTCGCTTCGTCTCCCCCTTTTTTATCGGGGTGATACTGATGCGCCAGCTTGCGATAAGCCTTTTTTATTTCGTTATCGCTAGCGTCTTTTGAAACTCCCAGAATATTATAATAATCTTTTGACATCTAATTTAAATTACGAATAATGAACAATAAATCGCTGATTTTTCACTCCTTAGACAAGGAAAGGCTAAGAGTGGTTGGAAATTAAAACCGAAATCAACTATACGGTATCTTAACACTTATTTTTAAATTAAACAATGCCGTTGACTGAATTGCGATATTGTTATATTGTTAGTTAGTAGCTTTTTAGGTTGTAGCTTTTTAGATTTTTAGGAATTAGAATTAAAATTTTCTGCCTCGTTGCAGTCTCTCGGCAGAGAACTGTAGCGGATTGCGTGTTTTCTCGTCGCAGTCCCCTATCGGGAGACTGCGACGGGGCGACAAAAATGAGGAATTTTTAGATTATCGTTATAAGTTATTAGTTGTTAGTTATAGGTTATAGGTTAACTCGCCGGGGTGGCGGAATTGGCAGACGCGCACGACTCAAAATCGTGTGGATTATATCCATGAGGGTTCGATTCCCTCTCCCGGCACAAATTGTTTAGAGAAAGCCGAAGGCTTTCTTGTTCCCCCTTTGTAAAAGGGGGCTAGGGGGATTTCCTCCTTGCGTTTAACACAACAAAAAAACAAAACTATTTTCACCAGCCAATCATTCACAAGAAATGCTAAAATACAATAAAAATATAAAACAAATCTCGCGCGCGCTTAGAAAAAATATGACCAAAGAAGAGGTTATTCTTTGGTCAAAAATAAAAGGAAAACAAATAAAGGAAACTCGATTTTACAGGCAAAAACCAATTGGAAATTATATCGCTGATTTCTATTGTTCAAAAGCGAAACTTATTATAGAACTTGACGGAAGCCAGCATTATGAGAAAGAAGGGATTGAAAAAGATAGAATTAGGGATGAATATTTTGAAAGTTTAGGATTAAAAGTTTTGAGATTTAGCAATCTTGATATTTTGAAGAATCCTGACGGGGTGTTGGAAAAGATTTATGAGGAGATTACTGATTGATGTTTTTGAGGTTTAGTTTAAGAGTTTTTTGCATAGTAACACAGTTATGTAATTTATCACTCTGCCCGGAAATCCCCCTAGCCCCCTTTTACAAAGGGGGAACAAGAAAGCCTTCGGCTTTCAACATTATCGTTGGTTTATGAGATTAAAAAAACGGGAGTGAGGATGGTTTAGGAATTTGTTGTAAATTTGTTTCATTAATTTATTTAATCTTAAAAAACATGAAGAAAAAAATCTTGTATCTGGGTATAATCATCTTAATAGTTATGATTGCTATGAGTTCGGGAAATAATAATAACGACGAAGGGGAAAAAATAAAAACAAAAAACAATCCTTTACAAGAACAACAAACAGTTCCTGTATTTCAAAAGCAAGAACAAGACATTAAAGCTCACGCTGTACAATATACTATTGTTAATGAAGAAGACATAAGTATTAAGGCAATGGATAAATCACTTTCTAGTTACACTCAAGAAGAACTTGTTCAATTGCCATTCAATATAAGAATGACATATAGTATTATTGTACCTTCCGATATAAAAAAGGATGAATTAAAAGCTACTTTGATTAAGGTTGTTAAAGAAAAAATTCAAGAAAATCAGGATATAGATGAAATAACAGTATTTGCATATGATAATGAGCAAGATATAAACAGTTTCTATACTTTTGGAAAAATAGAATGGTGCCCAAATGGAAAATGGGATGATGTTACCTCTACCATTGCTTCAACTAATAATAGAAGTTCTTATAAATATGTTTTTGATATCAAAGAAAAAGTTGGACAGGAAGAAGGTAATCCTACAGCAAGAGAAATAGAAATTTACAATGTGTATTGGGAAAAATTAAATGAATCAGGTAATCCAAGAGGATATACAAATCATCCAACTACCCTTGAGAATTCTAATAAATGGGAAAAAATAAGAATACAACAAGTGCTTGATATCTATAATATTTCACACGATGAATTATTTGATATTGTTATAAAAGTATCAATCTGGAAATTAAAATAATTAATAAAAAATACATGACCCAAAACCTAATCCAAAAAATCCAAAAAGCGCGAAATTCAAAAGTGCTCACTTATGTAACTGGCGATCGCCAGCCGTTTGTGACGAAGGTGGCAGAGGATATTATTCCGATATTTGCGAGACACTTGGAAAAAATCGGGAAGCAAAATAAAATCAGTTTATTTTTATACACGAGAGGCGGAGATATGATTACGCCAATTAGATTGATTAAGCTGATGAGAAGCTATGCAGATGAAATTGAGATGATTATCCCCTATCGCGCGCATAGCGCCGGGACGCTGATTTCAATCGGCGCGGATAAAATCGTAATGGGACGATTAGGAGAATTGAGTCCAGTTGATCCTTCCACGGGACATCCGTTTAATCCGGAAAATCCGCTTAATCAAAAACAGAAAATGGAAATCAGCGTGGAAGATTTGAATTCCTATTTTCTGCTGGCAAAAGAAAAAGCGGGCGTGAAAG
>JAYEHC010000025.1:0-4581 GCA_034659355.1 Patescibacteria group bacterium
TGATTGGGTGCTGTCTGGCTGACATGCTGACCAAGCAGAATATGTAAAACTTGTACAAGCTGAAGATACAACCGTGACAGTAGTATTAGCAACACTACTTAAAATATCTGTTCCCGCGCCATCGTCTCCGATACCGTCTAAAATAACATCGGAGTCAGTATAACTGTCCTGTGTAAAACTTATTGTTATATCATCAGTTGTCGCTTGCAATGCTTGAAAAGTAAGAGTGGCAATAAGTCCTGAAGATGTATTTACGCCAGGGCTTGGTCTGGCTAAAGTAATATCTATAATACCGCTTGTTGTATCATTGTCTATTATTTCACACGCTGTTTTGCCTTCGCTAGAGCAGGTGCTGCTTGCGAAAACTGAACTGCTGATATCATAGCTTATTAAACTAAAATTACTGGTATCATAATTTACAATTGCTCTGGCAACAACGACAGCAGCGTCATCGGTGTTTATTTCTATGTCTAAATCAAAATTTTCTCCCGGAGCAACACTAATCGTGGAGGGAGTTAAAGCTAAAGAAGATGTTTCTCCAGCCGCTTTTGAAATAGGATGAGTGCCAATTTCAACCGATAAAATCAGATAGGAAAACATTCCGGTAATAAAAGCAAGGGCAATCATTCCTTGCCATGTTTTCACTCTTGTTTTTTTCATAAAAATAATCTTTTTCTTCATCCAAGAATAAGATTCCTCCGCTGTTTTATCAACTGGTCTTTTTTCTCTTTGGTAATTCATAGTTTTGATTTTAATGATTGATCATATTTTAAGAAGTTTAATAATATCTATTAGAGTGACAATCCCAATCAGAGTCCCGCTTTTGTTGGTAACGGGGAAAGATTGCCATTCTGTTTTGGAAAATATTTCAAATAATTCTTTAATCATCATCTCGGGATTGACCGTAAAACATTTTTCAGTCATAATGTCTTTTATTTTAATGTTCAAAAACTTTTTTATTTTACTGTTTTTTTGGATTTCTTTTTCAACATTACTTGTTTCTTTAATGCCTTGCATAAAATTAATATAGGACGGCAAGTGAAAATTAGACAAACCCCTTGTGAAGAAATCTGTTCTGGTAACAATTCCAACCACTTTTTTTTCTTTGACCACTGGCAATCCGTGGATTCTATGATTCTTTATCAAAGCAGCTGCTTCTCTTATATCTGTTTCGGGAAAAACAAAAATTACCTCCTTAATCATTATGTCTTTTACTTTCAGATTATCCACACTTTTCATATAATCGTTACATGCTTATATTATAACTCATTTTCAAAATTAAGTCCATCTTTTCTCCGTCTCCTCCATTGTAACTCATTTTCAAAATTAAGTCCATCTTTTCTCCGTCTCTTATATTATAACTCATTTCACCCTTCTCTATAATAATCCCCCTCTTCCTCATTTTTACGAACTTTTGACTTTACGAACTTTTCAACTATCCTTCCCAATTATTCATCATTATACCAGGATCTCTCGTATTAACAACCCCGTCACTATTTAGATCAACAGTTAATGAAACCTCGCCAAGCCAGCCCAATACCATACTAAAGATTTAAATGGGTTAAAATGTTAATGTGGCTGCCGTTCTAAAAATTTTCAAAAACAAAAAGCTGACAAGCTGTAATATAATTTAGTTTAGTTTAGTTTAGTTTAGTTTTTAAAAAACCGCTTTTGAAGCGGCGTTCCCTGTTTTAATTTTTAAAGTAAATTAAAATTCAAAGGTATTTGCCAACTTCTTTTTCGCGCGCGTTTTTTGCTTGTCCATATAATTCACTAAAAATTTACTTCTTATTTTTAACTGCTATTTCAATCTTCTACTCACTCAAACATAATAGCACAGTAAAAAAACCTGTTAAGACCTGACTTTATATGACATTTCTATTGGGGGTTGACAGATTTAAAAATCAATTTATAAAACTAAGCGCTTGTAAATAAATAACCTTTCTAGTTTCATCTCATCTTCACACCATCTTGTCTTGAAAAAACTTTCAGCATATAATAATATCCCTCAACTTTTTTCAAACCAATAAGGCATAAAGCTGAGCAAACTTAGAAAATGTTATTTCTTTACAAGCGCTAAATAATTTTTTTACAGAACCAAAAAATTATTCCCGTTAGAAACACAACGGTTCCCGCCAGCAAAAAAGTAAACTGAAACCCGATTAGAGAAATGGCAATTCCCCCGATAAAAGCGCCGAGAGCGGGACCTAAAGTTGTCATAATCGTGTCAATCGTTGACGCTTCCTCTTTGTAATTTTTAAATTTTCCGGTTAAAATTGAACTCTTTCCGCTCCCAACAAGCAAAGAACCAAAGGAATCAACCATCATCACAAAAAATATTCCTATTAAATTCATTAACGGAGCTAGCGCCCCGATTACCATTGTCGCCAAACCTTCTGTGATTATTCCGCCACTGGCAATTTTTAAATCTTTGAATTTTTCAATTATCTTTATAATCACTATTGAAATTGGCAAATAGGCGATTGCCGCTATTGAAATAAATCTGATAATTTCCTCCTGCGAGAAAGATAAATCTTGCAAAAATAAAATGAAAAACGCGCGATAAATTCCGCCGAGAATTAAGGCGGAAAAAATGGAAAGAAAAATCACAAAAATTGTTTTGTCGGTTTTTAAAATGTTGGAAACTTTTTTGTAATTGGCATGTTGGCTCCGTAGTGGCGATAGTCCTGTGGAGCCTTTCTGCGCAACAGGCTCCACAGCCCTATCGGGACTATGGAACCAGCACTTTTTGCCTAATTTAAAATAAACATAAATCGCGGTGCTAAACTGGATAACAACGCTTAATAAAAAGACTCCGTTAAAACCGAATTTCCAAATAACCGCCCCGCCGACAAGAGGAGCGATTACCGTGGCATAGTGGGGCATTGAATAAAACCAGCCAAAACTTCTGCCGTGATTATCTGTTTTGGATTTCATTAAAATCAGTTTCAACGAAACCAGCCACGCCGCCGCCGAAAAACCGAGAATGATTTGCGCTACATAAAAAACAATCAGGTTCTGGCTCACAAGCATCATCAGCGCGAAAACACCATAACCAAAAATTCCAGTCGCCGCTATTTTTGCCGGATTGAATTTATGGATGTAGTAATTTATTATCAGCGAACTAATCGCTATTGTGGAATAAGTCAATAAATATATCCCGCCGATATTCATCATAGACAATCCGATGGAAAACAAAAACAGCGGATAATAAAGCGAGAAAATTTTATATCCGAACATTAATAAAAAATGAACCACTGAAACTTCAAAGGTGGTCTTTTCCATTTTGGGTAGCCAGGAATATAAATTTTGGTGGTTTTCAAGAATGCCAAACATATTGTTTAATTATCTGTAGAGACGGCGATTTATCGCGTCTTTATTATAAGCACAGAGACACGATAAATCGCTGTCTCTACTTTTAGTCTATCATTTTTCAAGCAAAAAAAGAAGAGGCAACTCGTCTGTGATTTTTCACAAAGTCATTGTTACCTCGTTCGTTGGTAGTCCTACGATTTCTCGTCTGCCTCCCTGAGACGGTTTTTGATACCGTCCAGATGTTTTTCGGATGGCACTTCTTCTCGCAGATAATAATCCTTTGCGATCAGAAGTTTTTCTCTTCCCAAGACGATATCAATATCGCCTCGCACCAGTGAGGCGCCCCAGTTATTTAAGACATTGGCAGCGTGTCCTAAATTTTCAGGCTGTCGCAGAATATCCTCTGGGAATATTCCAATCTCCTCGGAAATTTTTGCCGCTTCGGACCAATTCTTGTCCACCATCTCCTTAATTACTCTGGCATTAATATGCCGAAGAATTGAGGCGATTGAAATTTTTCCTTCTGAAATGATCTTGCTGATAGCGATAATACACCATCTGGCACCTCTTTGATCATTTAGCAGGTTGCTCAGGATTACTGATTTCAAGTAAAGCAACGCTACTCTATTATCAGGATCCTTTACCTGAGAAAACATTTGGTCCACTTCTAAAAAGAAATCAACCCGTTCTCTCTTTGAAGACGGAAACTTTAGAAGAAGATAATATCTCGCCCAATAAAATGGCGAGATAATTGGCGCCGTTATATCAGGAAATTCCCCGACCAACGCAGTCTCTATCTCTGTGCCTCTTCCAATAACTTCCTCGTACTCTTCCCTTGTCTTCGCTTTTTTGTAAAGCTCAGACAGCTTTTCAGCAAACTCTTTTATATGTACTGTCATTCCTATCACCTCTCTCTTTATATAGATATTCCAAGTCCCCATGACCCGTCCTCCAGCATATACTCTCCGCCACCTGAAACGACAACATTGCCGTCTAGAATCTCGTACTTGCCGCACTCTTTACACTGTCTCGCTTTCACAACAGTATAATGAGCGTTACCTTCGTCCCATTCTTCTCTTTCCTTTATCACTTTCCATTCGTGGTTACATTCTGCCATATCTGTTACATCTCCTATAATATTGTGTAACCGGTAAATCCTCCTAATTCACCAGCCCCGAAAATATTCTACCCAGCTTTAGCTGAGGGTTTTTGAGGTTTTAACCTCAAGCGCTTCTGAGAGTTCATAACGCTAAAGCATTATTAACC
>JAYEHC010000026.1:0-4496 GCA_034659355.1 Patescibacteria group bacterium
AAAGACTATATTCATCTCGGTTATCTTGAATGGAAAAAAGTATATGACGAACACAAAAAACTTGGAAAGAAAGCAGTATTTTTTGTGATGACCGATGACACGAAAAATTGTGATGATGTAAATGAATATCTGCAAAACACATATCCCGAATTTAAAGACGCGGTTTTGACTATTCATACAAAAAATAATGGTGAGATTTCGGAAACCGTAACGGGTAAAAAAGAAGAAGAACTGAAAGAACTTAGGAAAGCTTCAAATGAAATTGATAATTTAGAAAGTCCGCACAAAGCTATTGTTTCGGTGTTAATGCTTAAAGAGGGTTGGGATGTAAAAAATATTACAACAATTGTTGGCTTGCGCCCATATTCATCAAAAAGCAATATCTTGCCGGAACAGACTTTAGGACGAGGCTTGAGGCGCATGTACAGAACTTCAGATGTAACGGAATATGTAAGCGTGGTTGGTACTGACGCATTTATGGATTTTGTAGAATCAATCAAGAGCGAGGGCGTTGAACTTGAGAAAAAGAAAATGGGCGAAGGAACAGAACCTAAAGCTCCATTGGTGGTTGAGGTAGATAAAGAAAATACAAAAAAGGATATTGAAAAATTGGATATTCAAATCCCGATTTTGACTCCAAGAATTTATCGCGAGTATAAAAATATCTCAGAACTTAACACATCAAACTTTAAACATAAGAAGCTCAAATTAAAAGAGTTTAGCGAAAAGGAGAAAAAAGAAATTGTTTTTCGGGATATAACATCTGGTGAAATAATTCATACCACGGAGCTTGATAGTGATTTTGTGCCAAACTACCAAAGCGTTGTTGGTTACTTCGCGCAAATAATCAGAAAGGAGCTTCGTTTAGTTGGCGGGCATGATATTTTGTACGAAAAAGTAAAAGACTTTGTAATCAATTTTCTTTTTGATAAAAAAGTTGATTTAGAAGATTTGAATATTTTGCGGAATTTGTCGGAGCTGGAAGCGACAAAAACGATTATTGAAACTTTCAAAAAGGAAATTAACGATCTGACAGTTGTTGATAAGGGCGAAGCAGAAATAAAAGATTACATAAAAATCAGCACATCAAGACCGTTTGTTATTAAAGAACAAGGCTTTATTGTGCCAAAAAAGAGCGTGTTTAATAAAATTGTTGGCGATAGTCATTTTGAGCTTCAATTTGCTAACTTTCTTGAAGAATGCGATGACATAATTTCCTACGCTAAAAATTATTTTGCGGTGCATTTCAAAATTGACTACAAAGACGCTGATGGAAATATTAGAGATTATTATCCCGATTTTTTTGTAAAAATTTCTGAAAAAGAAATTTACATTGTGGAAACGAAAGGGCGTGAAGATCTAGACGATGTAGAAAAAATAAAAAGGTTATACCAATGGTGCGATGATATAAATTCCGTACAGAATAAAGTTAAATTTACCGCTCTTTATGTTAAACAAGAGGGCTATGAAAAATATACTCCGAAGAGTTTTGAGGAGTTGGTGAAAAATTTTGGTAAGAAATAATAAAAATCTAAATTCACTCCACCCCGATATAAAAAGTTTATTTGCAAGAGAAGATGCAATACAGTACTTTGATTATTGTCATGATTATGGTTATAAAAAGGCTTTGAGCAAAATATAAAAAAGAGAGAAGGAAGTAACAAATATAAAACTATTTATTAAATTAGTTAATCAAATCCTAAAAAAGAAAAAAGACAACCCGCAGGCGGATACTGGGGAAGTTGGAGAGAGATATTTATGGGATGGTTTATAGGTTTTGTAATTTAAAAAAGGAGAAGATCGGAATTGTGGATAATAATTAAAAAATTCTATGAAAATAAAAATAACACCATTCTCTCCAAAACAAAAAAATGCTAAAGGAGAGTTTAGGCTTGATGGTTATTATTATCTTGCTGAATATCATAGTGCTGGTATGATATTAAAAATAAAAAAGAATGATAATTTTAATAAATCTGAAATGTGGTGGGTAACACGAACTGAAATCCCTTTTATTACTGCAATACGGCATTCTCAACTAAATGGACAATATCTTACACCAAGAACTAGTCCAATAATAAGAAGAGATGGGCCATTGTTTATTATAAAGGATGTTGAAAAATTTCCATCAACGAATGAATGTAGACAGTTAATTTATAAATATTGTGATTTATGCACAGACGATGCTTATGATTTTTTATCTAAAAAAATAAGTAAAAATAAAATTAAAAAAAATCTTGCTAATTTTGATTACAATGAAGATTTAATAATTAGAGCTGGAAGTTGCTTATATAAGGCCTATATTTTACTTGAAACAAGTAGTACTTATGCAGAAGAAATATATGTAAATATATATATAGCCCTAGAAGCAATAATTGAACATCTTAATATTAAAAATAATTTTAAAAAAGAGGAGACCTTGTTATTTTTAGAAAAACAATTATCGGATCTTAATGTATGTCAGGAATTTGAAAAGTATGAATTTGAGATGAGAGAATCTATACGAAATAATATTATCCATCCATATCGAAGAAAATCAAAAGTGTCAAATCCAAATGTTTTTTTGATGGCAGATTATGTTTTTGAAGATTTACCGTTAGTTGATTTGTTGTTTTTTCATCTATTAAATGGAGCATTTTATATTAATGTTAAATCATGAAAATAATTACAAAAACCATTTATCAATCTCGTTGATCAAATTTTTAAAAAGAAAAAAGACAATCCGAACGCGAACATGGGGGAGCTGGAGAGGGAGATTGATGGGATGGTTTATGAGTTGTATGGGTTAAGTGAGGAGGAGATTAAAATAATTGAAGATGAAAAATAACAATCCTATAAAACAACATACAGTTCCTAATTTTTATTTAAAAAATTTTGCTGATAGTAATTTTTGTACTTGGGTATATGATAAAAAGAAATCAAAAATTAGAAATCAACCGACTAAAAATACTACAATTAAAAAAGACTTTTATACAATAGAAATAAAATCAAAATCAAAAGATTATAGAGTAGAAACTGATCTTTTCGCCAATAATATTGAAAAAGAATTTGCGCCAGTGCTTTTAGATGTTATTAAAAACAAGAAAATTTTAGAAAGTCAAAAAGAAATAATTCGTCTTTTTGTTATTCTTCAGCATAGCAGAACAACGATTTTCAAAAAAAGATATGAAAACATTATAAAGAAAGAAAAAGAAGAATATATTATGAAGGAATATAATAATGAGATAGAGAAAGAAGGGATAAAAAGGATTGAGGTTCATCCGCATAAAAATACAAATTTAAAAGGGATGTTGGAAAATTTTGAATTTCTAGAAAAAGGAATAGAAAAAATGAGTTTTTTATTGTTTGAAGCTAATGGAAACGAACAATTTATAACTTCTGATAATCCCGCGATAGTGATTGCTGCAAAAAAGCTAACGAAACCAATTAGTACTCCTATTACAAATATAATTTATTATCCACTGGCGCCCAATTTGACTTTGGTTTTAAATGATTATGGCGTAAGCGGATTAAAAAAGGCGAACAAAAAGACGGTTAATTTTTTAAATCGTTTTTTGTATCGGCAAGCGGATCAATTTATTATTTCTCGTAAAAGAAAAAAATTGCTCAATTTTATAAAAACAAACATTGATTTTGAAATAAATCAAACTGATTTTGAAATATTTGAAAAAACCATTTATCAATCTCGTTGATCAAATCTTAAAAAGAAAAAAAATAACCCGCAGGCGGATGCTAGGGAATCAAAGAGAAAGGTTGGCCTCATACTATAATAAATTAACTACGGGGCAGATGAGATAGTTTATGAGTTGCATTGGTTGGGAGAGGATGAGATTGGGACTGTGAAATATAATTAACAATAAATAAAACAATATGGATTGGAATAGTATGGCAAATGAAACAAACAACGGTTTAATAACTCTGTTCCTGTCTTTTTGGTGGATGTGGATTTTTTTGATAGTTATCGCAATTATTAAAATAAAACTCCCATATTTAAAGGGACTAATTGGAGAAAAATTTGTCTCAAGAAAATTATTCAAACTTGATCCTGCTCATTATAAAATTATGGATGATTTGTTATTGCCTTCCAATGGCAATTTAAATATGACTCAGCTTGATCATGTTGTTATTTCAAATTATGGTATATTCTGTATAGAAACGAAATCATATAAAGGATGGATTTTTGGAAACGCAAACGATAAATATTGGACACAAGTTATATATAAACACAAAGAAAGATTTTATAATCCATTACGGCAAAACTATGCTCACACAAAAGCAGTTGAAGAGCTTATAAAATCTAAATATCCAAAAGCGCAAATATTATCCTTTGTCGCATTTCCAATCGCCGGAAAACTAAAGATTTCAGGAACAGATTCAGTTGGTTATGCGCGTGATATCGTAAGAAAAATTGAAAATTATAAAACTCAGACATTTACCGATGTTGAGCGTGACGAGATTTTTAATATTTTAGCGAATGCTAATATCCAAGACAAGAAATT
>JAYEHC010000027.1:0-16584 GCA_034659355.1 Patescibacteria group bacterium
TGATAACGGTCTGCATTAAGGAGATTATAAAAATATCGTTGGCTCCATACTCCTGTATGGAGTCTGTTGTGAATGGAAAAAACTTTTTGAAATCGCAAGAGGCTCCAGTCAGGAGACTGGAGCCAACGAAGTTTTTAAATTTCAATAATTTTTATTTGCTTGGGAAACATTTGAAACTGGTTACAAACCAGTTCCCGCGAAAATGCTTTTTAATTACAATTTTTATCAAATTCTTTTGTCCAGTAGTAATATCTTTTGATAGCTTCAATGGTTAGAAAAATATAATGATCTAATTTTCCTTGCATCATCTCATCTTTTTTGATTCTTAATTTTCTACCATTAATCTTAATCTCTCGGGACTTGTCTGAAATAGAATTATTGTGAACCGTGGCATTGCGAATGGTTATTAAAAATTCCCAAGATTGCTTGTCTTCTTCAGTTATGAAATGTTTGGATTTTCTTGTTATTATTTCATAGAAAGAAACAAACTTATCATTTTTTTGTTTTTCTAAATAAAATTTGCATAGCTCTGATTTAGGATAAAGTAAAATAGATTTTTTAACACTAAATTCAATTGATGATATTGAAGCAATAAATAACATTTTTGAAATAGCCATACATCGTTCCTCATTTTCTTTGATTGGTGGATTATTCCATCTTCCATAATAAAAATCCAATAATTCAAATGCAAGAGTAGCTTGATTAAATATCATTGCAAAACAATCAATGCGAGAATCTTTGACACTATTTTTTATTTTCAAAACTTCTTTAAGTTTTTTATCGTATTCTTTGCAAATGTCTCTTATATTGTAAACTTGTTTAACTAATTCTTTCATACTATTTTTTTAAGGAAAACTTATTGCCAATCAAAAACCCCACATAAACAAAAACCGCTGTGAAAATAATCATTGGACCGGAGGGCAAGTTTAAATAATAAGACAAAAATATTCCCGCGGTGGTGAATAAGCAACCGAAGAGAATTGACCAGAGAATTATTTTCTGAAAACTTTTATTGAATGTTTGAGCAGTAGCGGCAGGCAGGGTAAGCAAAGCAATTACTAATATAACTCCAACAATTCTGATTAAAATTACTATTGTTAAAGCGACCAGACAAAGTAGAAATAAATAAATCAGAAAAACGGCGATATTTGTCACCTCAGCGAATTCTTCGTCAAAAATAACCGCCGCGAACCAGCGGTAAAAAGCAAAAACACTGGCGATTATTATAATGTTTAAAATAACAGCTAAAATTATATCGGCAGAACTGGTCATTAAGATATTGCCGAATAAATAACTGAATAAATCAGAACTATAGCCTGAGGTTAAATAAATAAACACCAAACCGATTGCCATTCCCAAAGACCACATCGCGCCAATTGTCGCATCTTCATTTTTTTTAAATTTTTTACTCACAACACCAATGCCCAAAGCCGACATAACACTGAAAACAGCCGCGCCAATTAGCGGATTAAATCCTAAAAATAAGCCAGCCCGATTCCACCGAAAGAAGAATGGACGATGCTCCCGCTTAAAAAAGAGATTCTCTTTGCCACCACAAAAAGTCCGATAATCCCGCAAGCGATGCTAGCAAGAACACCGATAATGAGAGCGTTTTGGGAGAAATTGTAGGTGAGGATTTCCATAGCGTTATATTATTCTCTTTTTGGGATAAAGTTAAAGTGTGTAAAAATCTATTCAATATCAAATTCTAAATATAGAACAAATAATTTTCTTAATTTCTTGCAATCTTCTCTGTATATCTGCAATAAGGAAAATTTGAACATCCATAAAACCTACTGAAAGTACCATCTCTTTCAATCATTTCCCCAGTACACTCTTTACATAATTTTATATTTCCTCTAAATTTATTTTCTCTCTCTAGCTCTCTAATAAATATAGATTCATTTTTTTTATAATTCAATAAGAACACTTTATTTTTAGCCCTTGTCATCGCAACATACATAAGTCTTCTTTCCTCGGAATGAGACGATGGATCAACTTCACTTAAAACCATATTAATAATCGGGTCGTCAGAAAAATTAGCAGGAAATCCATATTTTCCAGTTTTATTATTTAATATAATTGCATAATCGCAAGTCAAACCTTTTGCTAAATGTATTGTTGTAAACTCAATATTTTTTATGTTTTTATAACAATCATAATCTATATTTTCAGGGATATCATGATTGAATCTTCCTAAAAGCAAAACATCATTAACTATAATGTTATCTTTTTGAGCCTGTGTATCAATACCTTCTAAAATATTCTTTAGAGGCAATATATCTTCATAGCTTGTTTTATTAATTATCTGCATTGGTTTGGTTTTTACTTGAATATCTGAATATAATTTTTTCTTCAATTGATGCTTGTTTGTTAAGATAAAATTATTTGTTATTTTGGCAAGCTGGTTATTAAACCGATGACATTTTTCCAGCTTAAGAGTTTTTGTAAATCCAAAATATTTTTTAAAATTAAGCATTAAATTTACGTCTGAACCAGAAAATCTAAAGATAGATTGCCAATCATCACCAACGCATAACAATTTTGTATTTGGGTTTTGGTCTAACATTGCCCGAATTAATCCATATTTGCTAAATGAAAAATCTTGAAATTCATCAATAATGATATATTTATAATTATGTACATACTTGTCTTCATTCACATATTGAGCTGCAGATAATAACATATCATTAAAATCAATTTCATTATTTTCTTTTAAATGATAATCATATAATTCATATATTCTTTCAAATATTTTCATAAATGCAAGACCTCTTACATCATTAGACTTTTCAAATTTATTTTTCATATCTTCAACAGAAGAGCCGCAAGATTTCATCAAATTTAAAAATGTACAAATCAAAGGTGTGATTATACGGATATATTCTACCTTTTTAATTTCCGCCAAAATTTCATTCTCCGGTCTTTTCTCTAGTTTAACTCCAAATTTTTGCAACTTTTCTGTTAATTTGCCTTGCCAGTCTCCTTCAAAAAATTCATATGAATATGTCTCAATTAGCTTAGTCTTGTATTGCAAATGAAAATTTCTTTTTTCCTCCATATCTGCTTTATATTTTGTGCTGTCTATCTTATTCTGTTCTTCATTATTAGTAAAATGTGTATTTCTATCTCTATCTATTCCAAAATGTTCCAGATATATATTGTAATCAGATAAATAAAAGTCAGGTTTATATTGAGAATACTTACTATTACTTGTTTTGTATTCATATTTTTTCTCGTATTCATAATCAATTTTATAAGCATACAAAAAATTAGCAATCATAGCCTCTTGAACGCTCTTCACCTGTTCCTTCTTTATCGTCAATATATTTCCCGCCTTTAAACTTTTGTAATATTCATCTTTATTTTTATATCCAGAGCTTAGTTCTATAGGATAAAGATAATATAAAAAATAATTTATTGATAAATCCAAAAACTCTTTATCTGATTTAAGTTTTGAATTAAATCTTTTATTAATGAATTTCTGATAAATATTTTTATTTTCAAAAGCAACACTTGGCTTGTTGCCCAAAGCTTTTCCAATTATTTCAAAACCTATACTGTTAAATGTGCCAATATGAAGTTTATTGCTGATTTTATGTATACGATCTTTTAACTCTTGAGTCGCTTTCCTGGTAAAAGATAATAATAAAATATCTTCTGGTTTAATTTTTTGATCAGAATATAAATATGCCACTTTTCCTAAAACAGTCTGAGTTTTTCCAGTTCCAGCTCCCGCAACAACCAACGAGCAATCCTCTCCGCATACGATTGATTCTCTCTGTCTGCTGTCACTTTTTATTTCCATTTTATCAAGAATGGGCAAAATTCTTTCCGACTCCTCTTTGATAAACTTTTCATTATATTCATCTATAATCTTTCTTGCATTCTTCTGATAATTCAAATATCTTTGAATTATTTCTTTAAATATCTTTTCAGTTACCGCCCTTGAAAGATTAAAATTAATCTTCTTTAAAAGATACTTATATTTTTCACTCCAATTCTCATATTTTCTGTTATTAAAATATTCAGCTCCATCTAAAAAAGATTCAAATTCTTCTACAGCTCTCTGAAAATCTTCTTTGTAGTGTCTCAAATCCAATAACCCTTTATTCGCTTTATATGTTTCATAATATATAGAGAAAACAAAAAATAAAACGATTATTAATATAAAAATAATTTCAAACATAGGTCTTGTTTTATATTAAAGATAAAAATCCATCTCGAGATATTAAGACACATAAACAGTAAATGCTACACTTATTAGTTCTTTCTTCTATTATAATTTTCAATGTGACTTGCTATTATATTTATCTGTTCTGTACTAAGAACAGATTTTTCTTTTTTTAAAATAGTAGGGAACGCTTTTTCATTCAATACCCAAACCTCTGCATTGTTAGATTTTGACTTGATAAACCAACCTGGATATATAACAACTGGTTTTACTTCAATTTTTATTTTTGTATGTTCTAAAATAAAATTTTTCAACCAATACTTTTGACTTTTTGCTTGAGTAATTGGATTTTTATCCGGTGATAGTCCATCAATCTTTATATTAACACCATCATACGAAATCTTCGGATTCCCCATTCTTTTACTCCTTGTTTTTACTTCAATTGTATATACTCCACTAGGACCAATTAATATATGATCAATATTAAACCTCTCGTCAATAATATCAGAAAATACTTTATATCCCTTTTCTTTCAATTTATCAAGAGACTCACCAACAATTTTCTCGCCATCACGACCTAATTTACAATTTTCAACTTCTTTTATATATCCTAATATTCTTCTTATAAAATAAATACTAATTATAACAGTTATTAAAGTCCAAAATATCGGTTGTGGTGGAGTGTTAAAATACCATCTTGACCATTCAATTAATGTCATAAGAACAAAGATAAAAATACAAATTATATACAAAAGTATTTTATCATTAATTATATCTTCAATTTTCTCGTTTAACGATTGACCAGCCTGTCTTAATGGAGAAGATTTTAATGGAGAGCGCTTTTTATTCTTCATATTTTTATTAATTATTCTACAGCGCTTTAGCGCGCGATTCGCAAAATTTCAATCTTGTGAGATTGCTAAATCTCGTGATACTAAGACACCGCAAACCCTCTCCCGATAAATATCGGGAGGGTAGAAATTATTTTATTTAATGCTTCTTTAAAACCCGATGAGGCAAACCGTGTCCCAGCAGTTCAATATCGCACTTGTAGGTTTTGTCTAGCATTTCCTGAGTTATTTCATCTGCGTCGTGACAGTAAAGTTGTTTGTTTAAACAGGCGATCCTATCAACATTTTTAAAAACAACTCCAATATCATGGGAGACAATAATAATAGTTGTAAATTTGTTTATTGTTTTTAATAATTCCCAAAAATCTCTCTCTGATTTTTCATCAATGCTGGCGGTCGGCTCGTCTAGAATAAGCAGTTTCGGTTTTCTAATCAAAGCACGGGCGATATAAATTCTTTGCCTTTGTCCTCCAGAAAGCTCTCCGATTTGTCGGTCTTTTAAATTCCACAAATCTACAAAATCCAGCGCTTCTTTCGCCAGTTCAAAGTCTTCATCGTTATATTTTTGAAATATTTTTTTGCGATTTAAAATTCCCATCAAGACAATATCCAAAACATTTACGGGGCAGTCCAAATCAATTTCCAAAAATTGTGGCACATAGCCAATTAAATCCCTCGCTTCTTCCGGTTTTTTTATTAAATACCAAAATATTTCCCTCGTCCGGTTTTAGCAACCCTAAAATTATTTTCAGCAAAGTTGTTTTTCCTCCGCCGTTCGGTTCGATAATTCCCAAAAAGTCATCCTGAAAAACTTCCAGATTTATATTTTCCAGAATGTTATTTTCTCTCTGATAAGCGAAAGAGAGATTTTTAATGGTGATAATTTTTGAGCTTGACATTATTATAAAATTTAATAAATCAGTGTTTGTCTGCGCCTTTAGTCAGTGTTCTTCTGTGTCGAATTATTTAATAGCACACAGACGAACACTGACCTTCGGACACAGATAAACACAGATACTATTTCCCTATTTTCTCCCCAATCCTTCTCAAATTCTCAACATAATCTTCCGCCAAAGGATCAAGCGAAACAACACTGCCGCTGATCTGCGCCGCAATCGCTTCGGCGCTTTTTTGACTGAATTGTTTTTGGACAAAAATTGTTTTGATATTTTCTTTTTTCGCCGTATCAATAATTTTTGCTAAATTTTCCACGCTAGGTTCTTTACCTTCTATTTCAATGGCGATTTGTTCAAAGCCGTAATCTCTCGCTAAATATCCAAATGCGGGATGAAAAACTAAAATCTTTTTGCCTTGCATTTCCGAAAAAGCGTTTTGCAGTTCAAGATCTAAGTCATCCAGTTTTGCCAAATACTTATTTTTATTCTGTTTATAATATTCTTTATTTTCGGGATCTATCTTTGCTAAAGCTAAATAAATATTTTCCACTTGTATTTTTACTAATCTCGGCGACAGCCAAATGTGCGGATCATTTTCATAAATCCCAATTCCCGCTGAAGAATCTATCACTTTCATTTTAGAATTTAAATCTTCCAGTCTTTTCATTTGCGTTTTTTCAAAAGGAATATGCCCAATTTTAATATATAAATTTGCTTTACTTATTTTTTTTAATTGTTTCATATCTGGTTCATAAGCTGCCGGGCTAAATCCTGGTGGGATCATCGCTGAAACACTAACTTTATCTTTCCCGATATTTTTCACAAAATCAATCTGGGGCAAAATAGAAACCACGATATTTATTTTTTTATTTGCATTGTCGGCAGGCGTGTTTTCATTATTGGCGATAATAAATATTATCACAGCAAAAATAACAAGCAAGCCACCAGCGAAAATAATCAGTTTATTTTTTTTCATTTTAAAATATAAATAATTTATCACTGCTGTTATTTTATCTTAAATTGAAATTAAAATCAACAACTCGCATTTTTATATTTTCAATTTTGTGCTATAATGTAAATAATGCGATAATGAGCAGGGACTGCTAATCTTCATCTATTTTTTATAAGAAGAGATAAATTTAGAAATACTTTAAAAAATAATTTAGCTTATTTTAATCAATCCTGCCCGTAAATTCCTCTAGCCCTCTTTGAAAAAGGGAGAACGATTGGAGAAAATCAGCAGAGCCTAAGTAAGCAAAAAAAATGAGAACAATTATTAATAAAATATCAAATGGACTATATCTGCTTTTAGCCGGTTTTGTGTTTTTGTGGATTATGCTTGGATTTACCAGTTGGAATATAATTTTTCAATTTTTGCGTCTTTGGCCATTATTTTTTATTATTGTCGGAATTGACGCTATCTTTGGAAGAACAAAATTATTTTATTTAAGAATGATTTCTCCAATTCTGGTGATCGGCGCGATTTTTGGAATTATTTATGTTTCTCAGGATGGCAGTCTTTTTCATCCAAGAGAGATAGAACTATACAAAGCGAACAAAGAAGTAGTTTCTGTGAATAAGACTACCGATTTTAATTTTGATATTTCTTCCGGAAAACTGATTTTGACTGATGGCAATGATGATTTAATAAGCGCTAATCTGAACACAGCTACTGGAAATAAGCCGAAAGTGGAATTTAAAGAATTTAAAGGAGAAGATTCTTATGAAATTTCAGAGACTCTTTCAAATGATTATGTTTTTGTTCCATGGGATAGCAGGCATTTGTGGGATATAGAAATTAATAAAAAAGCGCCTGTAAAAATTAAGGCGAAAACAAACACAAGCATAAACAAGTTTCAGATGTCCGAATTGTCAATCTCAAGTTTTGTTTTAGATACAAAATTCAGTTCAAATGAAATAATATTAAATGAGAATATTGAAAAAGTAAGAATTAGTTCTCTTGGATCTAAACTGAGTATTGTTATTCCAAAAGGAGTGGGGGTTAGAATTTTTTTAGACAAGTTTTTAATAACTGATAATTTTGAAGAAATTGGATTAAACAGAAATTTTAAAGAATATATAAGTCCGAATTATAACGATGTTGTAAAAAGAATTGATTTGGATTTGAGCTTGAAATTAACACAGCTGGAAATTAAATTTAATTAAACTGGATGAAAATCGGAATGTTCACAAATTACTACTATCCTTCTTGGGGCGGTTTAGAGTTATCTGTCGCAAATCTTTGCGCAGGGCTTAAAAACGCCGGACACGAAACATTTATTTTTGCTCCTCAACATCCAAATTGGAAAGACAAAGAAGAAAATATTTTCAGATATAAAAGCATTCATTTTAATTACAATGGTATTTTTTACGCGATTCCCGTTCCATTTCTTTCAAAAATTAAAGGCATTGTTAGCGATTTGAATTTGGATATAATACACAGCCATCATCCTTTTTTGCTTGGAAAAGAAGCATTGAAGTTTTCAAAAAAAATGGATATTCCTCTTGTTGTTACGCATCATTCAAAATATGAAGATCATTTACATTATATACCTTTCATTCCTAAAAGTATTTCAAAGAAATATATCAAAAAAGCGGTGGTGGAATATTCAAACAAGTGCGACGCGGTTATTGCTCCATCAATGGCGATGAAAAAGATATTAAGAAAGCGAGAGGTGAAAATTCCAATAGAAGTTATTCCCAGTGGAATAAATATCGAAAATTTTAGAAAAGATACTGGCGAAAAAAAAGCAATAAGAAATAAATATAAAATTGGCGACAAGGATATTTTGCTGACTACTGCGAGCAGGATTTCTGAAGAGAAAAATATGAAATTTTTGCTAGAAGCATTTGCCGAAATAAAGAAAAAAGCGGACAACATAAAGTTTTTAATAGTTGGAGATGGCGCGTTGAAAAATGAATTAGAAGAAATGTCAAAAGAACTTCATCTTGAGAAAGAAGTAATTTTTACCGGGCTTGTTCCACAGGAGAAAATAGCCGGGTTTTATCAAGCGAGTGATATTTTTGTCTTTGCGTCTCTGGTTGAAGCACAGGGGTTAGTCGCAGTAGAAGCGATGGCGGCTGGGTTGCCTGTTGTGGCAATTAAAGCAAGCGGGATTGAAAATATGGTTGAAAATGGCAGAGACGGAATTTTAACCGGCAATTCCAGAGATGAATTTTCAAACGCCGTTTTGAAAGTCGCTAGCGACGAAGATCTCAGAAAGAAATTATCCGCGCAAGCAAAGATCGGTTCCGAAAAATTTTCTGTAGAATTGTGGATTAGAAAAATGGTGGAATTATACGAAAGATTGCTTACAGACTAAAACGCAATTATGCAAGAGATTTAATAAATTACAATAATAGAATTATGACATTATCAATTGTTATTCCTGCAAAGAACGAAGAGAAATATCTACCAAAACTTTTGAAAAGCATTAAAAAGCAAACATTTAAAGATTATGAAATTATTGTTGCTGATAATCGTTCTATAGATAAAACGAAAGAAATTGCGAAAAAATATGGTTGCAGAGTTACTAGCGGGGGATTGCCTGGAAAAGCAAGAAATCAAGGAGCAAAAGTAGCGCAAGGCGAAATGCTCTTATTTTTAGACTCTGATACAGAATTGCGAAATAAAGATTTTCTCGAAAAAGCAATCAGAGAATTTAAAAGAAGAAGGTTAGATATTGCTGTACCGCTAATGTATTTAAAAGGAAAAAAAATGGACAAGCTTTATTTTGATTTTTGGAATCGGCTGACAGATTTTTTTCAATATTCTCTAACACCTTTTGCTGGTGGCTGGTGTATTTTTATCAAAAAAGATTTGCATAACAAAATAAAAGGTTTTGACGAAAGAATTACTTTAGGAGAGGACTCTGATTATGCGCAAAGAGCTGTTAAATATAAGTTATTTAAAATAAAATTCAAAGTACTAAAAAGTGTTAAAATTCAAGTATCACCGCGGCGTTTTGAAAAAGAAGGGCATCTCAAAGTTGCCGCGCAAGGAATTGGTACTGGATTTCATTGGGCGTTTTTTGGCAAAGATAGAAAAAACAAATTTGGATATAAGTTTGATATTTACAAAGAAAAATAGCTTTTGGATTGATATGAAAAATAGTATTAAAAAAATTAGAATTTTTCCCACTGTTACCACAATCTCCGAACTTGATTCAACAATTTCCGATTCTTCATGGAAAGATAAAATAAAAGAGATATGTAAGTTTGGAATAGAAGAAATTGCTCTTTTTCCAACTTGCTTAAACGGAGAAAAACGAAAAGAATTGTACAGCCTACTTGAAAATTCTTCCGTGAAAAGAATTCCTTTTGTGCATCTTAGAAGCGATATGGAAACTAGTGAGTTGGAATATCTTATTAGAAACTATGACACAGAAGTTTTTAATATTCATAGCAAAAAAGAATACTCTTATCCCAAAGATTATTTAAAATTTAGAGACAAGATATGCATTGAAAATGTCTATTATCCTCTAGACAAGAAAGAAATAGAAAATTTTTCTGGTGTTTGCATAGATTTTTCTCATTTAGAAAATGATCGTTTATTGTATAAAAACAAATACGAATACAACAGAGAAATTATAGAAAAATTTCTCATAAAATGCAATCATATAAGTTCTATTAGAAAAAACGCGCGCTTGGATTCAAAAAACAAGTATGACAAAAACAGTTTTCGCTATGATTCTCATTATCTAAAAAAATTATCAGAATTGGATTATTTAAAAAACTATCCATTAAAATATTTTTCGTGTTACTGCGCTATTGAACTTGAAAATAGCATAGAAAGGCAATTAGAAATAAAGGATTATATAGAAGAATTATTAAATCTAAAAAAAAGTTTATAAGTAAAATTTTAATAAAAAAATATGAAAAAGTTAGAAACTATCCTAGATAAAATAGAAACTTTTTGTAAAACTGTTCAAAAATCAATTTACCTACGAGAACTTATTCTTGTTGGAAAAACATTGCGAGGAAGAAAAATTATGGAGAATTTGAAACTTTCTGCAATTATGACTATTGATTTAATTCAGGGGATAAGATTCAGTATTGGTTTCGCTCTCGCATCTGTTATCTCATATCTGTCGCCCTGTCGCAGTCTCTCGATAGGGGAAGTGAGGAAGTCCTAATACTGTAAAAATTAAATGAAAATATTTTCAATTGACTATGGCGACGAAAGAATTGGGCTGGCGATTTCGGATGAAAACGAAAAATTAGCTAGCCGTTTTTTAACGCTGGAAAATAAATCTCAGAAAAAATTAACAGCGGAAATAAAAAGGATTATTCTGAAAGAAAATATTCAAAAAATAATCATCGGAATCCCGGTCGGATTTAAAGGTGAAAGCGCGCAAACTCGGAAGATTAGAGAATTTTCTGCTGAGCTAAGCGCGAATATCGCTATTCCCGTAACAGAAGTAAACGAGGTTTTTACTTCAAAAATGGCTAAAGAAAATTTATTGCAAGCTGGAATAAAAAGCGTAAACATTAAAGAAATTATAGATCAAGAAGCGGCAAGAATAATTTTGCAGGATTATTTAAATCGGAAATTATGAAGAACATAAGAAATTTTTGTAAGTTTTTAAACAACGAAAAATATTATCCCTTCTATATTTTGTTTTTAAGTATCGCTGTTTTATTTTTTCAACTGGACGGATCAATCGGTAGTTGGGACGAGGCAATTTATTGCGAAGTCGCAAAAGAAGGCGTGATGAGAAATAATTGGATAGACTTTTTTTATAAAGGCGAACTATGGTTTGAAAAACCGCCTTTTGTGATTTGGCTGACGATGATTGCGTATAAGATTTTCGGCGTGACCGAATTTGCTTCTTGGTTTTTCCCCGTTATTTTTGGAATTCTCGGCATAGTTGGAATTTATTATTTGGGCAAATATTTATTCAATTCAAAAGTAGGGCTATTTGCCGCGTTAATTCTTCTGTCTATTCCACACTATGCTCTGATGGCGAGAAATAATATGATGGATATATTTCTGGTAAGCAGTTCCGTGATATCTTTTTTGTTTTTAATTAGATCTAAAGAGAATGCTAAATATCTGGTTCTCTCAGCGATATTTTTGGGTTTAGCGTTTATGTCCAAGAATGTTATTGCGTTGTTAAATCTGCCAGTGTTTTTTTATTATCTTTACATAAATAGGCAATTAAGTATTTTTAAAAGCAGATATTTTTATTTATCTATAATTGTATTTTTGGCAATAATTTTGCCTTGGCATCTAATTATGTTTTCAAAATATGGATCAAATTTTGTAGATAATTATATAGGTTACCATTTAATAGAAAGATATAGTGAAAATATTTTGCATATGGAGCATTCGTCTAATATTTTTCACTACATTAAAATCATTCTGCAGAGAACCGGTTTATGGTGGTTTGTTTTTTTAGTGGCACTGCCAATTATTTTAAATCGTATTAAACAAAAAGCGCCTGAATATAAAAAACTTCTTTTTCTTGTCTTCTGGTTCGTTTTTATATTAATATTTTTTACTTCGTCAGTTACAAAATTAAGCCATTATATTTTGCCCGCTTATATTCCGTTTTCGTTGCTAATTGCGTATGGCTTGCATAAATATTACGCAAACAAATCTGTTCTTTTGCTGTTGCTAATCCCAGTTTTATTTATGAGCATAAGCAAAGCAACTATTTTACAGGTCTCCGATTTTGGAGGCGCGAGATTGTTATTTCCGCTTATTTTACACAAACTTTTTCACTTTCCAAATATTATTTTCTCTCTCGTTTGTTTATTGTCCGGATATATTCTTTATCATTATTTTCTAAAATCCAAATCTTTAGCGATAAGTATTTTGCTAAGCTCTCTTTTTATTTTTAGTTTTATTCTGCCGTTTTATTCGGATAAATGTCCATTAGCAAAAGAAATAAGTGAATCAACTAAAGGAAAAAATATTGAAACAATATATTTTTATGATTACTATGAGTGTGAAATGTTTAATTTAAAAAGTTCGCTAGTTTTTTATAATTATCCGATAGAAATAATGCATTTAAATCTTGAGAATTTAGAACAAGTAAAATTCAGCGAAGGTAGCTCTGCTTATTGCTTAATTAGTAAAACAAATTTTCACAACTGGTATAGATTAAAAGGATTAAATTACGATTTTTATCCGTGTGAAATTGTAAAATGAAATCGTAATTAGCGTCTAAATATTTTTCTTAACAAAATAAAACAGACCCTTGCCCAGAATAAAACTTAGACCATTGTTTAGAATAAACTTGTGATTTATTCTAGTTTGTATTGAGGAAGCAATTTTTCATTTGACAGATTATTAAACTTTTGCTAGTCTTTACATATTGCTAGAAAAGTTAAGTATTCTTTTCTACGGTGTTTTAGTGTGTGATTCGTAAGGTTTTAATCTTGCGAAAAAAATATAACTAGTTGGGCTAAAGCCCAACGAACCCTCAGCTAAAGCTGGGTAGAAGAATAATATATTCTAAGCGCTTGTAAATAAATAACCTTTCTAATTTCATCTCATCTTCACACCATCTTGGCTTGAAAAAACTTTCAGCATATAGCAAATATCCTTCAACCTTTTTCAAACCAATCCGGCATAAAGCCGAGCGAACTTAGAAAATGTTATTTTTTTACAAGCGCTAATAATTAAATTTAATTCAAACAAATGCCAACAATACAACAGTTAGTCAGAAAATCAAGAAAAAAATCTGTGAAAAAATCAAAGACGCCGGCTCTTTCACGGAATTTTAATTATATCAAAAATAAGCCATCAACGGCGAAAAGGGGAAATCCCTTCAAGCGGGGGGTGTGTGTTAAAGTTGCGACGATGACTCCTAAAAAACCGAATTCCGCTTTGCGTAAGATTGCCAGAGTTCGTTTGACGAACGGGATTGAAGTCACAGCGTATATTCCCGGAATTGGACATACTTTGCAAGAGCATTCCGTTGTGGTAATTCGTGGAGGAAGAGTAAAAGATCTTCCTGGTGTCAGATACCACATAGTTCGCGGAGTTTTAGATACTGGCGGAGTTGAAGGAAGAAAACAAGAGCGAAGCAAGTATGGAACAAAGAGAACGAAGTAGATTTATGGTTACATTTACATATTAAATTTTTTTCACTAAATTTTAAATTTATAAGCCATGGGCAGAAGAAAAAAGAAAATTGACAGAGGCATTAAGCCGGATTTTAAGTATAATAACGCGACTATTTCCAGATTTATAAACTATATAATGCTGGATGGAAAAAAGTCGGTAGCGACTAAAGTTGTTTATGACGCGCTTGAAATTATTAAAAAGAAAACAAATGAGGATCCCTCTGAATTTTTTGATTCAGCGGTGAATAAAGTAGCTCCTATTTTAGAAGTTAAATCAAAAAGAGTTGGAGGCGCGACTTATCAGGTGCCAATGGAAGTGCGGGGAGACCGAAGAATTCAGCTTGCTTTCAGATGGATTATAACTGCCACAAAAGAGAAGAAGGGGAAACCGATGGCGGAGAAACTCGCGGATGAATTTATAAATATAGTAAGCGATTCCGGGAACGCCTTAAAGAAAAGAGATGATGTTCAGAAAATGGCGGAAGCGAACAGATCTTTCGCACACTTCGCAAGATAAAAAACTAAAATAAAAATATGTCAAAATCAAATCCAGCGGTTAATTTACAAATGATGACAAACTGTCCAATGTGCGATTTTAAATATGATAGCAAGAAAGATATAAAAGTAATTGACAAAAAAGACGGAATGGTAACATTGTATCTTAATTGTGAACAATGCAAGAGTTCTTTAATTGTGGCAGTGATGATTGAGCCATTTGGAGTAACCTCTATTAGCATGATGACTGATATTGTTGAAAATGATCTCAAAAAAATTAACGGCGATTTTATAAAATATGATGATGTTTTGGAAGTGCATAAATTTTTGGAAAGGAATTAATTAAACTTCCGTATTTTCGTGATTTTTTATCCCTGATTAGAACTTCCTCTCATCTTCCATTAGGTAGATTAAAGCTCTCGCTTTAATCTTTCGCCTAAGTCATTTTAGGTTTGGGCGAGGGCTTAAACTTACCCAGTATCTGATTAGGGCGCAAAAGTCCTATTCAGAATATTTTGTCGCTTTTACCGCAATGCTAAAAAATAATAAAATATTAATCTATGAAAACATTAGAAATTGTTGCTGAATCAAGAGACGCAAAAAGAATAAATGAATTAAGAAGAAATGGATATATTCCAGGGGTTGTTTATGGTCCCAAGGGAAAAAGCAAGGCGTTAAAGACCGCCAAAGAAAATTTTGACAAGACATTTAAAGAAGCTGGTGAAAGCGCGCTGGTTAATCTTAAAATTGATGGCAAAGAAATTGGCAAAGTTTTAATAAACGATCATCAAGTTAATCCGATTTCAGGAAATATAACCCATTTTGATTTGTATCGGGTTAGAATGGATAAAGAAATAATTGCCAATATCCCGATTAAGTTTGAAGGGGAATCTCCAGCTGTTAAAAATAGCGACGGTGTTTTGGTAAAAAATCATGACGCGCTTGAGATTAAATGCTTGCCGGGAGATCTTATTCATGATCTTGAAATAGACATTTCTGTTTTAGAAAATATAGATGATTTAATAAGAATAAAAGATTTAAAAATTTCAGACAAAATTGAGATTTTAACTGACGAGGAAGAAGTTATTATTTCAGTTATTCCTCCAAGGACTGAAAAGGAAATGGAAGATCTTGAGGAAAAAGTTGAAGAAGATATTGAGGGTGTTGAAGGCGCTAAGGAAAAGAAAGAAGAAGATGGAGATGAAGGAGAAGAAAAGAAAGATGAAAAAGGAAAAGCGGGAGATAAAGAGAAAGAAGATAAAAAGCAAAAATAAAAATTAAATCATTCTATGAATTTAGAATGCGGATATTTAAATAGATTTTTTATAAACAGCCGTAAAGCGGTTATGCTTTGCGGTTTTGTTATTTTCGCTTTGTTATTTTCCGCTTTAATATCTTTGGAAGCGGTTAACTCCGCTGATGATAGTTCAGAAAATAAAGAAGAAATAAGCGCGGAAGAAAAACAGAATTTAGTTAATCAAATAAAAGAAGAAATAAATCAAGCACAGAGCAAAATAGATAAATATAATGTAGAAATTAAAGCAAAACAAAAAGAAGGAAGAACGCTGAAGAGAGAAATGTCTATTTATCAAAGCAGGATAAATAAAAATGAACTTGAAGTTAAAGAAACAAAACTTTCCATAGAAATGGCGGAATTGGAAGCGGAAAATCTTGAGAATAAGATATTGAATGGCGAAGAAAGAATGAAAAAAGACAAAGAAGCGTTGAAAAATATGATCAAAGAGTTGTATTCTTATGAGCAGGATTCTATGTTGAAAATTTTAATGACGAGAAATAATATGGCAGATTTTTTCAATGAATTTGACGCAATGGAATCCGTAAAAGATAAGATATTTGAAACGATGGTTGATTTGAAAATAGAGAAAGAGGAATCAGAATTAAGGCAAGAGGAATTAGGGGAACAGCAAGAAGAGCAGGCGCAACTAATTCAGGTGAGATATCAACAGAATAAATCGCTGGACGATTTGAAAAATCAAAAAGAGCAACTTTTTGAAGAAACGAAAGGAGAGGAAAAAAAATTCCAGCAGATACTTGACGAGAATAAACAGATTTTGCCAGCGTTAAGAGCGCA
>JAYEHC010000028.1:0-4219 GCA_034659355.1 Patescibacteria group bacterium
CGAGCTTATGAGTATGCGAAGAAATTATTGGCTTCTTCGCGTGATGGTCGGTGGTCGGTGGTCGGTGGTCGGTTATTTAGGGAGTGGAGGAGATTGAGGAATGACGAGGGGGCTTGGATGACGGGGAGGAGCAACGAAGAGGTTTTGGAAATTTTGAGAAAGGTTGCTAAAAAATATAAGTTGAGGATTGGGTTGGATGTTGCTACTTCTAGTTTTTATGATAGAGGATATTATCGGTATAAAAATAAGAATTTAATTCGGGATAAGGTTGATCAGGCGGATTATATTGAGAAGTTGGTTAAGAAGTTTGGGATTTTTTATGTTGAAGATGGAATGCAGGAGAATGATTTTTCTGGGTTCAAGGAAATTTTGAATGGTGTTGCGAGAGTGAAGAAAAGCAAAACTCTGATTGTTGGAGATGATTTGACGACGACGAATTTGAAAAGGGTGCATCGAGCAGTTCGAGCTGGAGCAATTAATGCTATGATTGTAAAGCCGAATCAGATTGGGTCGATTTTGGAGGTTGCGAAGGTTGTGGAGTTTTGTAAGAAGAATGAGATTGTTATGATTTTTTCGCATAGGTCCGGGGAGACGATGGATGATACGTTGGCGGATTATTGTGTTGGATTTGGGGGGCAGTTTATTAAGACTGGGATTTTTGGCAAGGAGAGATTGATTAAGTTGAAGAGGGTTATGGATATTGAGAAGGCTTTTTCTTAGAATTCATTTGATATTTAAAGTATTCGTAAAGGCGAGGTTTTGAGTAATATTTTTTTTAACATCGGAATTTAATGAAGTTTTGTGAACGTAGTGAACAAAATTTGGTTCAAATCGCGAGCCGAGCGATTGCCTTTAAATTCTTGTTAAATGAGGGTAAAATTCGAAGAATTTTAAGCACAGCGTCCCCCTGAGTAAATCTGGAGCCGTTACTTCGTAAAATACTTTGATTTGATTTTTACAATACTACACGATAAAGTGTACCAAAAAAATATTAATATTGTAATCCCAAATATAATCGACGCAATAAATAGAAATATATTGCTAGTTAATCCAAAAGCAATTCCTGCAAAAGGTAATATTAAAACAAGAGAAAATGGTGTTAAAATTTTTGATAGAGTGCTTGATTCTGGGCAATCATTAATATGATAACCATCATAAGTTTCTATACAAAAATCTGAAAAAATACCGAATACTCCTAAAGCAATATTAAGAATCATAATTACAATCATTAAAATCACTTTTAATTTATTTGATTTGTAAAAATCTTTAACCATAAAATATATAATTAGATTCAAGGTTTATATGTTTTTGCATCGATAGGCTCCAGATTTATTTTCTTTAACAAGTAGTTTAGAGAAGTTTTTGCGAAGCAAAAATTTGGACGAGGACGCTGCAAGGTCTGAGTCTTTAAACGGATGTTTTTTTCCCCGAGCTGTAGGCGAGAGCGCAGCGTAGTCGAGTACCGCAGGGCAAAGCCCGAGGAACGGAGAAGTTGAGAATTCACTTACGTAAAACTTATATATTCCAATAGAATACTATAAACCATGGGGATAGGAAGCTTAGCAAAAAAAATTATTCAAGAATACCCAATTGCATTTACATTAGGTTTTCTTTTGATTGGAAATAATGTGGGAAATTATTGTACTACAAAGTATATTCGATTGAATTATTCTGACAATCCAAAAATGGAAGCACAACAAGTCTTGAAAGAATATGACAACTATTTTTTTGCAAAACCATTTGCACTTGGTGCTTACAAAGCGGCTAAAGAACAAATGCAAAAGTAAGTGAATTCTCAATTGTATTTAACATTGGGCTTAAGCAACTCGAAGAAAATCTTTGATTTTCTGAGAGCCTGTAAGGCGTGGTGCGTAACGAAGTGGAGCAAATTTCTAATTCTCCGTCATAATATTTCTAAAATTTCTCTTAGTTCAGGTGGGCTTTTAGCCGTCCCTTAAATTTGAGGTGCGCGCCTAGTATCCATAGAATTAAATTTTTTCCTAACATCAAAGAAATAAATTAAAATGGCAAAAAATCCATAACTTATAATACCTGCAATTAAGACAGTTATTTTAACCAGTGTTCCGGTTTTTAGTCTGAAACATAAGGCAAAAATTATTATGCTATAAATTATTCCTAGTGCATAAAGAGAATATTTTATTGAGGTTGAAGTGACTAATTTAGGAGAGCTGTCTTTAACAAAATTATTCATGTTCTCTCTGGCTCCGTCCATTTGAGAAAAATTCCCAGAGTCTATTGCTTTTTGTAAATTATTGCCTACTTTGTCTTCGAAATCGCTACTCATTGAGCTAATAGAAATAAGATTATAAGAAAATAAAACTACAATAACTACTAAAAAAATCCATGAAAGAATGTCATAGCTTTTCTTTTCCATATTGGTTTTTAGAAAAAATTCTATTTAAATGTTTTGGGTGCGCACCTCGTAACTGGGGTGGGTGGTTGGGGGATTGCTGAGAGAGATTTTAGCTATTTTGTTTTACTTGAGATTTTAGGAGAATTATAAATTTCGTTGAACGTTGGGATTTAACGAAGTTCGGCGTAGCCGAATTTGGGTGGAGCCTGCAAGGCGGAATCTCTAAATCCTTGTTATACGTTTTTTCTGCAAGAAAAAAAGCCGAAGGCTCAGTTAAATTTTCACGTTAATAAATTTCGACCGCAGAGAGTGTATATGTCCGAAGGACTAGGGGGAGTCCTGTTTTTGTTTCTTTTTTTAAAAAAAAATAGAAGAGGCTTTTATAGTAAGACTTAGTCAAAATTTCTTGCTAATTTAAATAAATTCCAAAAGGGATGTGAAAAAAATCTTTTATAATATTTATTTAACATTTTTGAATCCTCATGAATTTCATTTTTAGCCATAGCAAAAGCATACTTTTTATTAATGTTAGCCCATGTTTTTGTCATTTCAGATTTATTTTCCGGACCCAAGATTTCAATTTTGTCTGACTTTCTAAATATTCCAAAGTTAATTGTTAACCAAAGCGAGATGAATCTAACTCCTAAAAAGTTCTCACTTTTTGCATCAATTAGTGAAGGAATGAATAATTTGGGCATGATGAGTTCTAAATTATCTAGGTTACCTAAAACAAATGCCATATTCCATGAAGTATATAGACTAGCCCACTCTTGACTTGTTTCTATTGTTGGGAAAAAACTACTTTTAGTAAATGATTTATAAAAAGAATTTTTACTTTCAGGAATTACAACCTTTCTTTCAAATATTGTTTTTGGACGATTAACTTTTAGATCTTCACATAAAGTGTGTGCACATAAAGCATTTGCATTAAAATCATTCCTGTATTCTGTTGTTCCTGCTTCATATATATTTATTCTCACTAGCTCATTAATGTGTTGAATGTGGTTTTGCTTAATTGGTGATAGTAGTCTATATTCAATATAGTTTATTTGTTCATCTCCATAAAGCTTTTTTAGTTCTTCTTTTTGTAATTGAGTTTTTGATAAATCTCTTTGAAGTTTAAAATATACTAAAAAGGGGTCAAGTGAGAATGGTTTTGCTATATCAAAAAAATGAGGCGAAATTTTTAATGCGTTTATAAAAGTTCTAAAAGGATGTTGAGTATTCAATCCAAGTTCTTTTTCTTTTTTCTTATAGTGATTTTGAACTTCAACAAAAAAATCATGGTCATTGCACATGGTTGCAGTAAAAGCTTCAAGGATGTATGCGACATGAACTGCTTTAATTATATTTTTTGATGGCTTAAACCATTTCTTCTTGTTTCCTATTTCTAGGAATTCAATTATTGCAGGATGTTTTTTTTGGATAGCTTTTTTGATAATCTCATACATAGAATCTAATTTTTTTGGTTTGGTTTTACTTTCTTGAAGAAATTTATTTATGACTTTGTTCTTAGTTTTCAAATCATTTAATCTAGTTTCTTTTAGGACTTGATTTATGATTGTAGGATTGGTCATTAAATTATTTGAAAGACCTAGTAGAGAAAATGTTTTTTCAATTATTTCTTTTTCTATTTTTTTCATTATATATAGTTAATAATTTGAGTAATTTATAACTTTTGCTTTTTTAAGGAAAATTATAAGATGATAAAAGCCTCTTTTTAATAAATTTCTTTTACGAAGTAAAAGGCAATATGTGCGTAGCACCTGGATTCCCCCTCTTTTGCTTCTTTTTTTATAAGAAAAATGAGATTTAGACTAGTGAAAATTTAATTGCGTATAACAA
>JAYEHC010000029.1:0-4151 GCA_034659355.1 Patescibacteria group bacterium
AGCGGTAGCGGAGTGTGTTATCTCACCCGGAATGACACACGAGCGGTAGCGGAGTGTGTTATCTCACCCGGAATGACACACGAGCGATAGCGGAGTGTGTTATCTCACCCGGAATGACACACGAGCGATAGCGGAGTGTGTTATGAAGTTTCGTTAGATAACAAACTACACTATCGTTCGTTTGTCACTCCGTGTTATAGGTTCGTTTATCACTCCATCAAAAAACCTCGCAAAACAAATGCGAGATTCTCAACTATAAACAAAATAACAAACAAAAAAACTGCTAGGCCATAATTTCTTAGCGCAGTCCCCCCAACAGTTAATATTACATTCCGATAGAAAACTTACCATAATTTACACCCTATTAATTCTAATAAGCTTTGTCGTTTCACAGTAGCACACTTTTATTATTCGGTCAATAGTCAGCGCGACCGCAATGTGGCATTAATGTGGCATTAATCTGGAATTTATTTATTTTATTTGACTAAATAAAATCATATGCTACAATGATAATACTTGTAAAGTTGCGCGGGAGCGCGATTAATTAAATTTTTAAACTAAACACAAATATGGAAGAACAAAAAAACGAGATTACAAAAAACCCTGAGAGTAAAGAAGTTAAAACTCCGAAGATGGCAAAAGATTACGGTGTTTTCCAAACAGTTAAAAGCAAAAAGGTGCTTATTGTTGGATTGCTAGCGTTAACGCTGATTGCAACGGCTTTATTTTTTCTTCAAAAGAACAATGTTGATTCTGAGGATGGAAATGTTTTATCATCTGAAACAAGCAAAGGGAAACTTGAAACATTTATCAATGAAAACCTTATGCCGGAAGGAAGCAGCGTAACAATCAAAGAATTTGTCGCAGATGAAAATTACGAAGATTTATACAGAATGCTTGTTGATGTTGGCAACGGACAAGAACCAATCACTTCTTATTTAACAAAAGATGGAAAAAAATTCTTTCCGCAAGTTATAGATATTAAAGAAATGGAAGATAAGAAACGAGAAGCGGAAGAAGCGGCAAACGCTGAAAAAGAAAAAGCGGCGGCAGAAATGGAAAAGAATGACAAACCGGTAGTTGAAATTTATGTGATGAGCCATTGCCCTTATGGCACTCAGATTGAAAAAGGTATTTTGCCGGTGCTTGAAACCTTGGGCGACAAAATTGACTTTGAATTGAAGTTTTGTACTTATGCGATGCACGGCGAAAAAGAATTGCGAGAACAAATGAGGCATTATTGCATTCAAAAAGAAGAGCCTGCTAAATTGGAAAGTTTCTTGAATTGTTTTCTGGAAGCGGATGAATCGGATAAATGCGTTACGGAAGTCGGCATTAATTCTTCAAAACTAGCAAGTTGCGTAGCGGCCACAGACAAAGAATATAAAGTTATGGAAAGCTTTAATAACAAGGATACTTGGCTTAACGGACGATTTCCTATTTTTGATGTTTACAAAAAAGATAATGAAAAGTATGGGATTACAGGATCTCCGGGACTGGTCATTAATGGAAAAAAATCTCCAGCAGGAAGAGATTCAAAAAGTTTACTGGAAGCAATCTGTTCAGGATTTAATGAGCAACCGGAAGAATGTAATGCAGAGTTGTCCTCAACTCCTCCGTCTCCGGGATTTGGTTTTAGCGGAGAAGGAAATGATACGGATGCATCTTGCGAATAAAAACTTTGCAAAAATTGAAATCATCAAGAACGAGCGGTTGCTCGTTCTTTTTTTATGTTTATTATCTCAGAACGCTAATTCTGCCACCGAATACTTTGCGCAATGCGGAAGGGGCGGGATTCGAACCCACGGTACCTTTCGATACACGCGCTTTCCAAGCGCGCGCTTTCGACCGCTCAGCCACCCTTCCAGAATAACCTAACAATATCACAATAAAATCGTTTAATCAAGATCGAGATTAAAATCAGACCAAAAATTTTAATTCTTAAATTGTCCTTAAATTTGACACTATTTAGACTTTAAATTAAGATAAGTTTAGATAAGCTCTGCTGATTTTCTCCAATTGTTCCCCCCTTTATAAAAGGAGGCTAGAGGGATTTCCGGGTAGGATTAGTTAAAACAAGCTAAATTATTTTTTTAAGGCATATTTAAGCTTATCTCTTTTTATAAGAAATAGATGAAAATTAGCAGAGCCTATATAAACAAAAAAGGAGGAATTATAAATGAAATGTTCAATTTGCAACACAGAAATAAAGTGGCTTTGGTTTGATAGCTCAAGAATATTTGCTCAATGTCCAAAAAATCCCTATCATCTGGTTTTTTTTATTGAGCCTTTACTGAAAAAGCCGCTTCGGAAAATAATTCTTGACAGAGAAGAAAGACTAAGAGAAAAATTTTCTAACACAAATACTTCAATCGTCTTTATTAACCAAAAAGAAGCTAGAACAATAGCCGCTCTAGGATCGAGAGTTGACTCGCCCGCTGTTATGGAGATTGTTAACGCTACGACAAAAAAAGACATAGAGGCGCTACGAGAAAAGTATGCGCCAATAATTGAAATGATTTCGGAGGAAATAGAGCACGAACCAAGAATTTTTAAAAGGAGGATAAAATGATATAGAAACTTTAAAACGAGATTAGTCTCGTTTTTTTATTTTCGGGACTTTCGCGCTTGTCCTATCTCAAAAGTCTGGCCTTTTCTCGCAAAAAGTTGCCTTATTACTGTTCATTTGATAAGATTGATTTAGAAGGAACAAATGAAGATTCTAAATATAACCAAAATGTTTAACACCGGCAAGATAGAATGGAACAAGCTGCACATTTACTTTTTTTACTTATTTCTTTTTTCAATTCCTTTTCAGACCAGAAAAGTCTTTTTAACTGAATATTCATTTTATAGCGGCGCTTTTACTGAATACGCCACTTTTTTTATTTACGCCTCCGATTTATTTTTAATTTTAGCATTGCTTCTTTGGCTTGCTTTTAATAAGCGCGAAAGGATAAAATCACGCAAGATACAGCTGTTTTTGCTTGCGTTTATTGCTTGGCTAGTTATCAACACAGTTATCCACAGCGACTATTGGAAAATTAGCGCGTTTCAGATTATTAAATTTATTGAATTATTCTTGTTGCTTGCTTATGTTTATTTTAATCTGGCAAATAAAAAAATGCTTTTAACAAGTTTATTCGTAATTTCTTTAACAGGTTTTTTGCAAGGAATAATTGCGATTTATCAATTTATTTTCCAGCAATCATTATTCAACTTGACGATTTTAGCTAAGATTACAGGAGAAACAACTATTGGACCGCAGATTCCCGGCATTGCAAAAATAGTCATAGATGGCGAAAAATTGATTAGGGCATACGGAACATTTCCCCATTCTAATATCTTAGGCAGTTTTTTAATCTTTTCAATTTTAATAAGCGTTTATTTATTATCAGAACATAAATACGCTATCTTGTCAAGGTATAAATTAAATTATGCCCAATTTTATAACATAAAACTTTCAAAAAGTCAAATGAAAACTATTGTTTCTTTAATTTGGATAATTATTATTTTTACTCAAATTACAGCGCTGTTATTCACTTTCTCAAGATCAGCATGGGCAGGATTTGCAACTTCTATATTAGTGTTAGCATTTTTGCTTTATTTTAAGCGTTTTAACATTGTTTCACGTGAAACAATGTCGCAATCTAAAAAAAATAATATAGGAAAAATAGATTATAACCTAAATAATGTTTCACGTGAAACATTATTCACAAAAATTATTAACCTAAAAAATAAAATTATTGTAAAATTATCTAAAAATGTTTCACGTGAAACAATTTTAGATGAAATAAAAAATGATACAAAAAAATATATTTCAGACAATGTTTCACGTGAAACATTCCTAAATTTTAAAACAAAATTAAACTGTTATCTTTTGACTATTTTTATTTCATTTTTATTTATTGGACTGTTTGATCATTATTTTTGGACATTACAACAAGGAAGATTAGCTTTTTGGCTTATTTTAGGAATGTTATTAATAGATATGAGATTTAAAACAGAGAATATCTAAAAATGTTTCACGTGAAACATTTTTAAACTTCCTGTTAAAAGAAATTATAAAAAACCCCTTTTTATAAAAGGGGGCTGGAAGGAATTTATTCACTAGCTCCTGCCTTAAATCGTTCGCTGTTTCCAAATTATAT
>JAYEHC010000030.1:0-4114 GCA_034659355.1 Patescibacteria group bacterium
AAGCCCTTTTAAATAAGAGTTTAAAAATATCGGGATTACAATTATCAATCCGATTAGCGGTAAAACGAACGCTAAAACTGTCAGTATCGCCGTATAAAGAAAATACTTTCTTGTCTTTTCAGCGGATTGATAGGTTCGCTTTAATAATTCTTGATTCTCTTTTAGGGTTTCCAAAATTTGTTCTTCGTTTTCCATAAAATTTATTTATTAATTACTCTATTATTCTAATACATTTTTCAATTTTAGCATAGTAAAATCATTGCCGTAAATTTGCAATTGTGCTAGATTTAAATTAAGAAGTCTTATCAGGGTAATTCACTCCTCCTAAAATCTTCTTATTCTTGTCATCCCGAGCGACGATAGGAGCCGAGGGATCTGTGAGCGGATAAAATGTAATTTGTTAAAATAGCTTAAATTAAGCAAAACATAATTGCGTTTACAGATTCCTCCACTCCGCTCGCTCGTGCCTCGCTCGCTCCGGTCGGAATGACAGGTTTATTTTGTCAGGAGTGAATTACCCTGGAAGTCTTATATCTTTATAACTATGAATAATAAAATCAGAAAACTGCTTACCTACAATGTTGAGGAGGTCATAATTAAAAAAGATCTGGAGCGAAAATTAAGCTCCGGGGGAAAGCTGAGAATTAAATTTGGTTGTGATCCTTCGCGGCCGGATTTGCATTTGGGACATTCCATTGCCCTCCGAAAACTGAGAGAATTTCAGGACTTGGGACATCAGATAATTTTTATCATCGGCGACTACACGGGAATGATCGGCGATCCCTCCGGAAAATCAAAAACTCGCTCGGCGCTTTCCAAAGAAGAAGTGAAAAAAAACGCTGAGAGTTATTTTGAACAAGTTGGAAAGATTTTAGATTTAGAAAAGACAGAAATAAAATATAACAGTGAATGGTTTGCGAAAATGAAAATGGCGGATATTTTGGAACTAGCGAGTAGATTCACTGTCGCCAGAATTTTAGAGCGGGATGATTTTTCTAAAAGATTAAAAGACGGAGTTGATATTGCCGCCAGCGAAATGCTTTATCCGATTATGCAAGCGTATGATTCCACTGTGATTGAAGCGGATTTGGAAATCGGCGGCACAGACCAAAAATTCAATATGCTCGCGGGTCGGGATTTGCAAAGAAAAATGAATCTGTCCGAACAAAATATTTTAACCGTTCCTCTCTTAGTCGGGCTGGACGGAAAACAAAAAATGAGCAAAAGTCTGGATAATTATATCGGCATCACGGAAGAAGCAAATTCAATGTTCGGGAAAATTATGTCTATTTCTGATGAAATGATTTTGTATTATTTTAAATTGCTGGTTGATTTAGACGATGAAGAAATAAGTAAAATAGATTCTGACCTAAAAAATTCTAAAATAAACCCGCGAGATATCAAAGCAAGACTTGCCAAAGAAATAATCACGATTTACCACAACAAAAAATCCGCGGAAAAAGCGGAAGAAGAATTTAATAAAATTTTTCGGGACAAGAAAAAACCAACGGACATAAAAAGCTATAAATTGCCAGCGACAAATTATAAATTGACAGATTTATTAGTAGAAATAAAACTGGCGTCCAGCAAAGGCGAAGCGCGTCGGCTTGTCCAACAAGGCGGAGTTAAAATTGACGATGTTATTCAAAAAGATTTTAATAAAGATGTCACGATAAAAAACGGAATGATCGCGCAAGTGGGAAAAAGACGATTTGCGAAAATTTCGCTGTTAGCGCATTAAGGTTCGGAGTACAACTCCGAACCAGCGGTATTTAGGCTCTGCTGATTTTCTCCAATTATTCCTCCTTTGTAAAAGGAGGCTAGGGGGATTTCCAGACAGGATTAGTTAAAACAAGCTAAATTATTTTTTCCGCCTCGTTGCAGTCTCTCGATAGAGGACTGCAACGGATTGCGCGTTTTCTCGTCGCAGTCCCCTATCGGGAGACTGCGACGGGGCAGCAAGATAAGCTAAATTATTTTTTTAAAGTATATTTAAGTTTATCTCTTTTTATAAAAAATAGATGAAAATTAGCAGAGCCTAAATAATTACTAAATACAAAACTATGCAAAAAATTAAAAAAGCGATTTTGCCGGTGGCCGGATTTGGAACAAGATTTCTTCCAGCGACAAAAGCTCAACCAAAAGAAATGCTGCCGATTGTAGATAAGCCGATTATTCAATACCTTGTGGAAGAAGCGGTCGCGGCGGGAATTGAAGAAATTATTTTTGTGACCGGACGCGGAAAACGCGCGATTGAAGATCATTTTGATTGTTCCTTTGAATTGGAGCATACGCTGGTTGAAAAAAATAAGCTTAATCTTTTGGATGATATTTATAAAATAGCGAAGCTGGCAAAATTTACTTTTGTCCGCCAGCCAAGACCGTTGGGAGACGGAGACGCGATTTTGAAAGCGAGGCACCTTGTCGGGAACGAGCCGTGCGCGGTGCTTTTTGGAGACGATATTGTCAATTCGGAAAAACCGTGCATCGGACAATTGATAGATGTTTTTGAAGAATATAACAGTCCCATTGTCGCTTTGCAGGAAGTTCCCAAAGAGGATGTTTCAAAGTTCGGAGTTGTGGACGCGGTTGAAACTTCGAAAAGGATTTATAAAATCAAAGACTTAATTGAAAAGCCGTCTATTGAAAAAGCGCCCTCCAATCTTATTATTGTGGGAAAGTATGTCATCACTCCCGATGTGTTTGACGAACTTGAAAATCTTGGCGCGGGAAAGACCGGAGAAATAGTGCTTGCGGACGCCTTAAAAAATCTGCTTTCCAAAAAAGCCGTTTATGGATGCGAGTTTGAAGGCAGAAGATACGACTGCGGAAATAAACTGGGATTTCTAAAAGCGACAACTGAATACGCGTTAGAGCATAAAGAAGTAAACGAAAAATTTAGGGAATATCTAAAAGGATTGAAACTATAGGATTATGAAAATCGCCATTAATATTAACGAATTAACTTTACGGCAAAACACGGGCGTAAAAGTTTATACGCGCGAGATTGCGAAGGCGTTGGGAAAGATAGACAGAGAAAATGAATATTATTTGCATACAAGCCGTAGAGACGGCGATTTATCGCGTCTCGATTTATCGCGTCTCGATTTATCGCGTCTCGATTTATCGCGTCTCTGTGATGAAAGCGCGATAAATCGGCGTCTCCGCGGCAATTTTAAAAATTTTAAATTAAAACCGTCAAAATCGCGTTTGCCGTTTTGGACATATCTTAAATTGCCGCAGGAAATAAAAAGAGATCAGCCGGATGTTTTGTTTATGCCCATCCAGGCGACACCGTTTTTCAAAAAGCCAAAAAATGTGAAGCTGGTTGTTACTGTTCATGATTTGGCCTTTTTGCTTTTTCCGAATCACTTCACGCAAAAAGATAAATTTCTGCTTAATTTTCATACGAAAAGAGCGGTCAAAATGGCGGATAAAATTATCGCGCCATCGGAAGCGACAAAAAAAGATCTTGTGAAATTTTACGGAATTTCTGAAAATAAAATAAAAGTTATTTGGCACGGGGTAATCAAATCGGAGCTCGGCTCCAAAGCTTCGGAGCCGAGCTCCGATTTGATTCTTTTTGTTGGATCAATTCAGCCGAGAAAAAATATAGTCGGTTTAATTGAAGCGTTTGAATTGTTGCGACAAGATCCCCCTAGCCCTCTTTGCAAAAGGAGAAACAATCTGAAACTTGTTATCTGCGGCGGCAGAGGCTGGATGGCGGACGAAACTTACAAAAAAGCGAAGGAGAGTAAATTTTCCAGAGAGATTATTTTTACCGGCAGTGTTAGCGATAAAGAACGAGACGAGCTTTATAAAAACGCTTCAGTTTTCGCGTTGCCGTCTTTTTATGAAGGATTTGGCTTGCCGGTTTTAGAAGCAATGAGCTATGGAGTTCCGTGTGTTGTCGGCGATAATTCATCTCTTTCTGAAATAGTCGGCGACAGCGCTTTGCTCGTTGACGCAAATAATCCAAACGACATCGCAAAAAAAATAAGCTCGCTTTTATCAAACAGCGAACTAAGAAAAGACTTTTCACAACGAGGTCTTAAAAACGCGGAGAAATTTACCTGGAAAAAAACGGCTGAGAAAATGTTGGAGGTCTTTGAGG
>JAYEHC010000031.1:0-3851 GCA_034659355.1 Patescibacteria group bacterium
AAACTTTAAAAGTCGCTAAATTTAAAAAACCGGCGGAAATAAGTTTGGTTGTGACTGGGGAAAAAAGAATCAGAACTTTGAATAAAAAATATCGCGGGATAGATAAAATAACAGATGTGCTTTCTTTCGGAAATGATGCGGCAGATAAAACGGTGAAATTTGTAAATCCTCCTGATGATATTTTGTATCTCGGCGAAATTTTCATTTGTTATTCTCAAGCTGTAAAACAAGCAAAGCAAAAAAAACATTCTGTAAAAAAAGAGATGGCAATTTTACTAATTCACGGAATTTTGCATTTACTGGGATATGATCACAAAGAACATTACGAAAAATCGGAAATGAAAATTATGGAAGTGGAGATTTTAAAGAAATTATCCAAATAAGCTCTGCTGATTTTCTCCAATTATTCCCTTTTTGTAAAAGGGGGCTAAGGGGATTTCCGAGCAGGATTAGTTAAAACAAGCTAAATTATTTTTCCGCCTCTCGTCGTTGGTTCAATGTCTCTGACTTGAACCATTTGTTTCTTCTCGTCTGGCTTATAAACAACAGCAATACTTTTAAACTACTCTTTAAGAAATACAAGGTTTAGGTCAGGAAACACTGAACCAACGGTAGGGCTTAGCCCCGCGACATTCAAAAATATTTCTAAATTCATCTCTATCTTATAAAAAATAGATGAAAATCCTCTTAAATTTAAAAGAGACAAATAACTTAACAAGCTAAACAAAAAATTATGGGAATTAAAGATTCAATTAAAAAAACAGTTGCTAAAGGCGCAATGAAATTTTCAAAAACTAAAGTCGGCAAAAAAGTAATGGATAAGGCGGTGGAGAAACAGCTAAAAAATATGCCAGAAGGCGAACAGAAAGAAATGGCAAGAAAGACAATGGAAAATATGCAAAAAATGAGCTATGAAGAACAGCAGGAAATATCCGAAAAAATAAAAAAATTGATGGGCGGAAAGGAAAATCCAAGTCAAGGAGAGATGATGGGAATCTTGCGAAAAATGTCGCCGCAAGAACGAAAAGAATATGAGGATTTGGCAAGAAAAATGATGGGAATGTAGCGTATAAGGTATTTTACTAACTAATAAATTTATTATGTCTATTACATTAACTGATCAAAATTTTGAGGAGGAAGTTATTAAATCCGATTCTTTGCCAGTCTTGGTGGATTTTTGGGCTTTATGGTGCGGACCGTGCAGAATGATTGGTCCCATTATTGAAGAACTAGAAAAAGATTTTGAAGGAAAAATAAAAGTTGGAAAACTTAATGTTGACGAAAATTCAGAAATATCCGGAAAGTACGAAGTTTTGGGAATTCCGTCATTAAAGTTTTTTAAAAACGGAAAAATAGTTGATGAAATAACGGGAGTCCAACCGAAAGAAGTTTTAGCTGAAAAAATTAGAGGAATTATAGCTGAAAAATAAATTATAATAATAAATAAAATATGTCTCAAAAAATAATAATTGATAGAGAAATGTGCGTTGGTTGCGGGGCGTGCGCGAATTTATGTCCCGAAGTTTTTGAATTGCAAGACGATGGAAAAGCAAAAGTTATCAATGAAAATGGCTGTCAAAATTGCGATTGCGATTTGGTTGTAAACACTTGTCCGGTCGGAGTAATAAAAATTAAAAAGTAGTCTGGGTATTAAATTAATGGCAAAATATTCGGATTTTAATAAAAGTTTAGGAGGAATTATATTAATTAACAAAAAAAGTATGAACAAGAAAATTTTAGTCGTTGCCTGTTTGGTGATGATGACAACAGTTTTTAGCGGGTGTGATTTATTGGGGGGAGATAAAAATGAATCCATGATGGATTTAGCAAAAAACGCTCCATCAGAAGTGAACGACAAGGATAACAAAGACAACGGCGAGGGAAATTATTTTGAGACTATGACGGATTTAATGAAACGCGAAAAACCTATGAAGTGTGTTTATACGCAAGAAATTGACGGCGGAGAAACAGCAAATGGTGTAGTTTATATGTCTGATGGAAACGCCCGCACGGAGATTACATTGAGCACAGGAAAGATGTATGCGATTATAGATCAGGAATACACATATAGTTGGATTGAAGGTTCATCTAAAGGATATAAAATGACTTTGGAAGCGGCAGAAATGGACGCAAAAATGAAGAATAAAGTATCTAATTTATCTAAAGAAATAGATTTTAAATGTAATTCATGGAAAAAAGACAGTTCTAAATTTAAAGCGCCGTCAAATGTCGCTTTTCAAGATATGTCAGCAATGATGGAAGGTTTTGATTCAGAAGCGGCAATAAAAGATATAGAAAACGCAGAAGCTAACGCGGATAAAATGATTTGTGATATGTGCAAGATGGTGCCAGTCTCAGAGCAGGCGGAATGTTTAGGCGATGTTGTTTGTGATTGGCAGTAGATAACAAATAATATTAAAAATTGTTATATAAAAAAACCAACAAACTATTCCTGTTTGTTGGTTTTATTTTTAATGAAAAAAGTCTATCTGATAAATAAAAACGGAAAATAATAGTGGCATACTTTCTAAAAACGAATAAATTTGCGCCACTTTTACGGAACTTTTAAAAATCTCTCGATAAAAATATTTAATGGCATTCAAATAGAGTTTTATCGTTGCTTCTCTAATAAATATTTTTTAATTATGTTTATATCAGGATTTTTATTAACTATTTTTATATAACGAAAATAATTCGCAAGACAAATCAAATAGCTTTTAATGGTCTTTTTGCTATAATTTCTAAGTCTCAGCTCGTTTTCAATTTTCTCCAAAAGTTCTGTCAATTCCATAAAATTTGTGCTATATTAAAACCAATGATAAATAAATAACATCATACATTCGCATAATATACAAATATAATTTATTAACCAACGATCAATTCGCATATAAACGAGTTAGCTGATATATATATAATAATTAGATTTTTTCTCAAACTACTTTTTTTTTAAGATAAGGAAGTAAAATAAGTTTTTTTCTTTTTATTATAAAGGGGATAATCGGATATTTTTTGTTCCGTACCTCCACAAAAAATGTTTATTTTATAAGGGGAAATAAGGAGTTTTCTCCGCTCCGCTACGAAAACGATTTATAATTTAGGAGAAAATAGATACAATACAATTACTTAATGGAATAAATTATGGCAAATAGAAATCTTACAAACGCAAAAAGGGCAAAGAATGACGAGTTTTATACTCAGTACAACGATATTCAAAAAGAGATTGAAGCGTATTTGGAATACAATCCTGATGTATTCCGCGGCAAGGTAGTGTATTGCAACTGCGACGATCCGTATGAGAGCAATTTTTTTCGCTATTTTGTACTCAATTTCAACAAGCTTAGATTGAAACAGCTTATTACCACCAGTTACAAGCTCTCCCCTGTAGCTAACACGTAGCTGAGTTTATTTGGCGATGATGAAACTCTTGTAAAATCAAAAAGCCGTCTTAAAGTGAATGCCAATAAATTTATTATCAACGAAGCGCGCGACATAGACGGCGACGGAGAGTTCAATTTGAAGGATATCGCCGAACAATTAAAGGCAAATAAACACAATGATTGGACGCCGTTGGAAAAAGACGGTGATTTTAAAAGTCCTGAGTGTGTGGAATTGCTAAAGCAATCCGATATTGTTGTAACAAATCCGCCGTTTTCGCTGTTTCGCGAATATGTTAAACAGCTTGTTGAATACAATAAAAAGTTTGTGATTATCGGCAATATGAACGCGATTACTTATAAAGAAATTTTTCCGCTGATTAAAGACAATAAAATGTGGCTGGGAAATGGTTTTCATGCAGGTAATGCGTATTTTTTTACGCCGAATACGCGCGATTTCGCTTCGGGAGTTTATGA
>JAYEHC010000032.1:0-8128 GCA_034659355.1 Patescibacteria group bacterium
AGGGGTTTGAAAAACTGGCTTAAACAAACTGAATTATTTTTTAAAATATTTCTGAATTTATCTCTTTTTATAAAAAATAGATGAAAATCAGCAGCCTCTATTTAAATTGTCCATCATCATATTAATTTACTGTTTATTTATATTTGCCGCGGTGTTATAGCGGTATTACTTTAAAAATAGCCATTTGTCATTCCTCCCGAGAACTTTCGGGAGGAATCCACTGCTACGCTAAGCGATAAATCCCGCATTAGACATTAAGACAAAAAGAGGTAAATTTAAAGTAATACCACTATATCATTGTTAAATTAATTTAAATTTTTATAGCGAGTAGCACTTTTCTCACGACCGTGAGAAAAGTTATATTATTTTAAATAAGAGTTTGTTATATTAAACGCTGTATAGTATTGTATATTGTTAACTGACTATTAAGACAAAATTTAAAAAAACATTATGAAATTACAAATTACTGAAAAGTTTTTGTTAGATTTATATGATTATACCGAGAAATTGGATAAAACCTTTGACTTGTTTGCTCCTAGGACAATGAAAGAAGTTTGTTGCCCCGCTATTTATGAATTAAAACGACAACACGAAAGAAGAAAAACAAAACAGAAATTTAGTCAGCTAATTTATTATTTAAAAAAAAGAAATTATATTAAAATTAAAAATTTAAAGCAAAACAAAGGGATTATTTTAACAAAAAAAGGAGCGGAAAAAATTTTAAAAACAAAATTTAAAATAAATAAAAAGAAAAAAAGAGCTGATAAAAAATGGCAGATGATAATTTTCGATATTCCCGAAGAAAAAAGATGGTTAAGAGATTTGTTACGGGATAATTTACGCATTTTAAATTATAAAATGCTTCAACGAAGCATCTGGATTTGCCCTTATGATATCCAAAAAGAGACAGAATTTATTCTAAAGAAACATTCCCTCAATCTCTATATAAAATTATTTTTGATAGAGGAAATAGAAATATAACATTTTTCTCACGGTCGTGAGAAAAATGTTATATTTAAATTAAAATATTAAAACGGCGCTGGCACTGAAATAAATCATCTTGTAGCAGGCTGATGAAGTATCAAGAGAAAAAACTGGGTCATACGCAATTTAGCGGTTTTAATAAATTGTAATAAGCAAGTTCTCCCTTTTACAAAGGGGGAACAATTAGAGAAAATCAGCAGAGCCTAAATAGGACAAAAAATATTTTTCTTGTTTTTTATAAAATGTTTTATTTTAACTAAAAAAACAACTTTAGAAAAATATTTTGGCAACAGTTCTAAAATAATTATTTATATGAATAAATCAGAAACAGAACAACGAATAAACAAACTCAAAAAAGAGATTAATCATCATCGCTATCTTTATCATGTTTTAGATAAGCAAGAAATTTCTGACGCGGCATTGGATTCGCTGAAGAACGAACTTGAAAAACTTGAGCGGCAATATCCGGAATTGATAACTTCTGATTCCCCAACTCAAAGAATAGGAGGAAAACCGCTTGATAAATTTAGGAAAATAAAACATCAAGTTGCGCAGTGGTCATTTAATGACGCTTTTGAAAAAGGGGAAATTATTGATTTCGAAAAAAGAGTGAAAAAAATTCTTGTTGAGAATGGCGAAAACAGTGAAGTAAATCCAGATTATATTTGCGAACTTAAAATTGACGGGTTGCATATCGTTTTGACTTATGAGCAAGGAATACTAAAAACGGGCGCGACAAGAGGAGATGGAAAGATTGGAGAAGATGTAACGCAAAATCTAAAAACGATAGAAAGCATCCCGCTAAAAATAAAAGAAGAGAGAGATATTATTGTGGAAGGAGAAGTGTTTATGTCTAAGACGGTTTTTGAGGAACTGAACAAAAAAAGAAAGAAAAGCGGTGAGTCTCTTTTTGCCAATCCGAGAAATGCCGCCGCGGGAGCGATTAGGCAGCTTGATTCCAAAATTGTCAAAGAGAGAAAACTGGATTGTTTTATTTACGATTTATCGGGAGGAGAAAAACTTCCCAAAACTCAAGTTGAAGAATTGGAACTTCTTAAAAATTTGGGATTTAAAGTAAATAAATTTTGGCGTCGTTGCCAAAGCGCAGATGATATTTTTAAATTTTATGATTATTGGAAAGAGCATAAAGACAAGGAAGATTATTGGATAGACGGAGTTGTTGTAAAAATCAATAATTGTTTTTGGCAGGATAAAATTGGTTATACGGGAAAAGCGCCGCGTTGGGCAATCGCTTATAAATTTCCAGCCGAGCAGACAACGACAATCATTGAAGATATAAAAATTCAAATTGGCAGAACGGGCGCGCTGACGCCAGTCGCGCATTTAAAACCGGTGAATGTCGCCGGTTCAACAGTTTCCAGAGCAACTCTTCATAATGAAGATGAAATAAAACGGCTGGATGTTAAAATAGGCGACACGGTGATTATTCAAAAAGCGGGAGATATAATTCCGGAAGTGGTTAGCGTTGTGAAAGGACTAAGGACGGGCGGGGAGAAAAAATTTACAATGCCAAAAAAATGTCCCTATTGCAAAACAGAGATTATCAGACCGGAAGGGGAAGTTGCTCTTTATTGTCCGAATAAAAATTGTTTCGCGGTTGAACTTAGAAAGCTAGCTCACTTTGTAAGTAAAAAAGCGTTTAATATGGACGGTTTTGGTCCTAACAAAATTAAGCAACTAGTTGGCGAAGGACTTGTCTCAAATTTCGTTGACATTTTTAAATTAAAAAAAGGCGATTTAGAGCCGTTAGAAAGGTTTGAAGAAAAATCGGCGGATAATTTAATCGACGCAATTGAAAAAAGCAAAAAAATAACGCTGGGGAAATTTATTTTCGCTTTGGGGATTCGGCATGTCGGCGAAGAAACAGCGCTGGATCTTAGCAAGAGATTAAATTCAACTGACGAATTTAAAAATATCTCCCAAGAGGATCTGGAAGAAATAAATGGTATTGGTCCGAAAGTAGCGGAAAGTATTTATAATTATTTTCACAACCGGGAAAATTTAAAATTAACGGATGATCTGTTAAAAGCGGGAGTTAATATAAAAAATACGGAAAATAAAAATAAAGCATCTAAAGAATTAGCTGGGCAGTCATTTGTTTTAACCGGAACTTTACAAACTTTAAGTCGTGATAAAGCCAAAGAAAAAATACGCGCTTTAGGCGGAAATATATCTTCCGCTGTTTCAAAAAATACTGACTATGTCGTAATTGGAAAAAATCCGGGAAGCAAGTTTGAAAAAGCGAAAGAATTGGGAATACGGATTATTGAAGAGGAAAATTTTTTGGAGATAATAAAATAGTTTTTTGTCTTCTAAAAATAACAAACACTATGATAATATGAATTACCATAGTGTTTGTATATGTTTACATTTCTGCGTACATTCATTCTCGCATTTCTTGACATGTTTTTGCATTATGCTATTCTGTGGCAAAGGATTTATCTAATTAGATGATTTTATGTTTTATCAAAGACAACAAAAGTTGCTATCTATTATTTATATTAGCGAACGCTGACGGTCGTTGTTTTTGAGTTTTTATCACATTAAACTTTTCCAGCGACCATAACGGTCGTTTTTTTGTAGTATTTTGTTTTCCGGATATAAATTTTAGAAAGAAATTTGTATCCAGTAAACAGGAATCTATAAATTCCTGCGTTCTTTAATAACAGAATAAGGACGAAAAACAAAGGAGGCAAAGAAAATGAAAGAAATAACAATGCATACGCTTGGATATCACGATATGTTTTCGGCAAGATATGGCGTAGCAGAAAATCTAACCGTTTTAGAAGTTAATGGAAAAACTATTGTGATAGAGGCTCCTGCGCAGATAGCAGCAACTTTGCCGAGAATGAAAACATTGAGATCGGAAAGTGAACTTACGCATGTTGATGCTTTAATAATAACACATATTGATGCTGATCATGTTGCAGGATTTGATTCTCTCATCTGGCATAAGGTTTTCGGAGAAAATTCAAAGCTTCTTCTAATAACCCATCCAGAAATTGCCAAACAGTTATGGCAGAGGGTCAGGACAGCATTTGAGATAGATAGAATAGATATGAAGACAGAAAGACAGCTAGAAGACTATGTTAATCTTATAGAACTCAAGTTGGGAGAGACAATTAAAGTTCCGCAGTTTGGAATTGAAATGGAAACTTTCCATCGTAGCACCCATCACGCGCCATTTCTCTCAATCGCTTTCCGCGTTTTTGTGGACAGAATGCCCATTCTGGGATATTCTGGAGATACAAGTTTTGATTCGGAACTAATTGAATTTCTCGCTAAAGGCGAAAGTTATCCGATTATTCACGAGGCTGGATCTTATACTGTTGGTAATCAAGCGCATACTCATATTGAGGAGCTTTTGACACTACCTGTTAAGATTCAAAAAAGACTGTATCTTAATCACATCCCTTTTGTTTTTGAGGAAAAGATTCTTCAAAGAATAAAAGAAGCAAGTTCGCCCATTCAAATCGCGAACGCGCTGAACGATATAACTATATAAAAAGAGGTGAAATAAATGAAAGAAACTCAAGAACAACTTGCTGGTTTCCCTGGCAGTTTTGATCCGCCTCATACCGGGCATCTGTTCACTATGATCTCTTTTCTTGAACTTTATCCAAAAGCAATGCTATATATTGTGATCGGAGTTAATGAAGAGAAGAGAGATAAAAGTACTTTTTCAACAGAAGAAAAAGTATTTCTAATTGAACAAATAATACCTGCTGAATATTTAAGCAGAGTAAAAGTGATTCCGTATTCTGGAATCATCGCAAATTTGTTCTATGAACAGAATGTTAGCATGTTTGTTAAGGGAGTACGAGATTCGGAAGATTTTAGATATGAGAGCTGGGTAGCCGAAGTAAACTCTAAACTCTCTGGCAAGCTAAAGACTCTTATTATTCCACAGACCGACCAAGCGTTGTTGAGAGTTTCTTCAAGCAATCTAAAGAGCTTTATTAACTTGGGCATTGATGCTAAAGATTTTGCTCCAGCGCTAATAAGAGAAGCTCTTCAGATGAGAATGAAAAAGCAGCTAATGGTTGGAGTTACTGGAGGAATTGCTTCTGGTAAAACAACACTTGCCAAAGATCTTCAAAGATTCTCAGAAGAGAATAGTAGAGCTGAAGATATGCCAGTGTACCATATCAGTCTCGACGATTTGGGAAAAATTGTCTATAGCAACGATTCCACTCCAAAATTTTTGGCGATTAGAAGACAGATCAACAAAGAATTTGGAGGCAAACTTCTAAAAGAAGATACGAGCATTGATACGCATAAACTTGGCAATATTGCTTTTTCATCCAAGAGAAAACTTGATAAGTTGGCAGGAATAATGCTGGAGCCAATTCTTCATCTTCTTAGAAAAAGATTGGATGAACTTGGCAAAGGAATTTTCTTGATCGAAGGAGCTAACCTTGTTGAAGGGGAAATGACTCATCTTGTTAACGAAAACATCATTCTTGTGGCTGTTGACAAAGATGTTCAGAAAAAGCGAATGACGGAAAGAGGACTTAGCGAGAAACAAATAGAAAGAAGATTTGGATTTCAGTTCGACAATAAGGAAAGGACTGAAGAGATTACTGCGAGACAGCAAGAGGAATTTGACTGTCTGTTTATCAAAATTGACGGATCAGAAAAAACGAACATAGAAGAAGTTTATGAAAAACTTCAGGAGGAATATAGAAGAAGATCTAAAGTTATAAGATAATAAATTTTAAACATCCGTTGGAAACGCCCAGCGGATTTTTTTGTAATACAAGTAGATTTTTCTTTAACAAAAATTTGCCAAATTCATAAAATTAGAGCATACTTAAATAAATTAGGAGTGGTTTTAAAAACATAAAAACAAACATATGAAAATTCAAAAAGCGAAAGATTCAAATAATCCAACAGGTTTTGAACAAAAGCATTTGCCGTGGATTATAGTTCCGGAATTTATTAAAAAGGATGAGGAGTTTGAGGTTTTGGTTAAAGTCGGAAAAGTTGATCATCCGATGACAGACGAGCATTATATTAGATGTATCCGTCTCTATATTGACGGAGAGATGTTTGAGTGCCATAATTTAAGAATGCCAACTCATTCCGAGACGAAATTCAAGGTTTCTCTAAAAAAAGATTCTTTAATTACTGCCAGAGCGGAATGTAATTTGCATGGCGCTTGGGGAGCGGAAAAGAAAATAATTTTGCGCAGGGAGGACAACGGGTAATTTTTTATAAGCAATATTATGAAAAAAAGAAATATAATAATTATAGGGGTTTTATTACTGGCTATTGGCGCGTATACAGTTTACAGTTTTACGAAAAAGCCAGAGCCGAAATACACAACGGCAAAAGTTATCAGAGGCGTCGTTTTGCAGACTGTCTCCGCGACGGGAACCGTTGAGGCGGAAATGAAGCTTGATTTGCGTTTTATGAATTCGGGAAAAATAGAAAAAATAAATATTAAAGTCGGAGATGATGTCAAAGAAGGCGAAGTTTTAGCAAAATTAGATACTAGCCAACTTGAGTCGCAGCTCACGAAAGCAAAGGCGGGTTTGAATGCTACCACTGCTAATTTGAATAAACTTTTGGAAGGCGCGACTTATGAGGATATTAGAGTATCGCAAACTGCGGTTGAAAATGCGCAAATCGCTCTTAGCAACGCCCAGATAAATTTACTGGACACTGAAACAAGCGCGGAGAAAGATATTGCCAACGCGGTGGCGTCTGTCGCAAACGCGCAGGTTGCTCTTAACAGCGCGAATCAAAGTTTGACAAACACGGAAATTTCAAATGAAAATAATTTGAATCAAGATCATGATAGCGCTTGGAACACGATAAATTCTTCACTGCTAATCGCTTACAATTCCCTTGATACAAATCAAACAGTTTTGGATGATGATGACGCGCAGGATACTTTGAGCGTTTTAAATACACAGTATCTAAACAATTCGTCTCAAAGCAAAACGATTGCTAATAATTCTTATAATAATATTAAAGATTATATAGATGATATTGGCGTAAATCCAACACGCGAAAATGTTGGTCAAGCGTTAACAGAATTAAAAAACGCTTTGGAAGATATTAAAATTACTTTGAATGACACGAGCAATGTTCTTGGCGCGACGATTACTTCTTCCAAGCTTTCGCAAGCGGAACTTGACGCTTTGAAACTGAGCATTTCCACCGCTAGAACGAATATCAATACCGCAATTACAAATCTAACTACGGCGCAACAAAATATCTCAACGCAAGAAGTTGCTAATCAGACAAGTCTTGATGGCGCGCAAGCGTCTGTGAATTCCGCGGTAAGCTCTTTGAATTTAATGGAACGGTCATTGTCGGCGGTTCAAGCGGGGGCGGATACTAGAATAAACACGGCGGAAAACACAGTTCAGTCGGCGGAAGGATCGTTAAAACAGGCGCAAGATCAGCTGGCGTTAAAAAAAGCCGGACCGAGATCAGCGGATGTTCTATTGCATAGGGCGCAAGTTCAGGAGGCGCAAGCGAGTATAGAATTAATTCAAGATCAAATAGGAGATTCAATTTTAGTCGCTCCGCAGGGTGGTTTGGTAACAGAAATTAACAGCGAGGTTGGAGAGTTAGCGTCATCGTCAACAATTTTTCTTTCAATTATTGCCACAGACAATTTTGAAATAAAATCTAACATTTCTGAAGTTGATATCGCGAAAGTAAAGATTGGCGATGAGGTTGAAATTAGCTTTGACGCTTTCGGAACGGATAAAATTTTTAAAGGAAAAATTACAGAAATAGATCCGGCGCAAACGGAAATTTCCGGTGTGATTTATTATAAAATTACGGCGATATTTACAGGGAATGCCGAAGTGGTGAAACAAGGAATGACCGCAAACCTTGACATTATGACCGCTAAAAGAGATAATGCGCTTATGATTCCTTTTCAAGCGCTGAAAGAAAGAGACGGTCAAAAATATACGCAGGTTTTAAGGGATGGCAAAGCAAAAGATATTCTTGTAGAAGTTGGATTAAAAGGGGATATTAATTTGGAAATAATAAATGGTTTGACAGAAGGACAAGAAGTAGTTACATTTATGGAAGAATAAATTTAACAAATAACAAATAACTTATAACTGATAACTGATAACAAAAATGTTATTAAGTT
>JAYEHC010000032.1:8228-15023 GCA_034659355.1 Patescibacteria group bacterium
ATATTAATTTGGAAATAATAAATGGTTTGACAGAAGGACAAGAAGTAGTTACATTTATGGAAGAATAAATTTAACAAATAACAAATAACTTATAACTGATAACTGATAACAAAAATGTTATTAAGTTATGGGTTATAAATTATTTGTTACTAGTTAATTCCGGGCGTGTAGCTCAGCTGGTTAGAGCGTTTCTCTGATAAGGAAAAGGTCCCTGGTTCGAGTCCAGGCACGCCCACTGTTTAACCTATAACAAATAACTTGCAATTCATAACAAAATTAAAAAAATGTTTTAAGTTATAAGTTATTCCGGGCCCGTAGCTCAGTTGGCTAGAGCACTTGCCTTGCACGCAGGGGGTCGCAGGTTCGAATCCTGTCGGGTCCACCATTATTTAACAAATAACTTATAACCGATAACAAAAAGAACTAATAGCAAATTTTTCTGGCTATTTGTTTTAAAATTTGCTATAATTACAAGTGTGGTTTATGATAAGTTTTTATATAAAAATAAAATTACACAAAATAATTAAATAAAATAAAAATTGAAAGGAGGTGGGAAAAATGGAATATTTCATATTACCGGAGACTTCTTGGCAAATACTTCAAATTATGCTTGATTTTTATCGTTCTCTATTTTCAGAGGGAATGATGTTAGCTGTTATTATTTTGGTTGTTGGGGCAATTTTTGGCTTTGAATTGGGAAAAGTTGCTGGCAGATTAGTTAAAAAACTTGGAGTTGATAAAATTTTTGATTTAGTCGGCATAAAAAGATTTTTGAAAAGAGGAGGGATCAAATTCTCAATTACGGGTTTGACAGAATGGATTGTCAAATGGTTTGTCATCTTATTCTCTTTAATGGTGGCTGTTGACTTTTTGAATTTACCGCGAGTATCTGAATTTTTATCAAGAATCTTGAATTACATTCCAAGTTTAATCGGGGCAATAGCCGTTTTAACGATTGGGATGATTGTCGCGCAAATGGTTTACGAAGCAATAAAAGGAAGCGCTGAAGCTACAGGAATTAGAGCGTATAATTTAGTCGCGTCTGTCTCAAAATGGATGATAATCGTAATTACAGGAATTGTTGTTCTTGAACAAGTTGGAATTCAAACAGCTGTCTTGCAGATTTTTGCCGGCGGTTTATCTTTGATGATTGCTTTGGCTGGGGGATTGGCATTTGGTCTTGGAGGACAGTATCACGCGAAAGAATTATTAGACGAAATTAAAAACAAAGTTAGAAAGTAGTCAGGTTGATTAGAACCAAACACTTTTGTTTTTAGCGCTAAAAATTAAAGATCTAGATGTTATCTTTTCGAAACGGCATTCATTGATATGCCGTTTTGATTTGGTTATTCGGAATTAATAGACTCACTGTGTATTAATTTCTACTGCAATCTTCATATTTTGGTCAAATTCTCCAAAAATTTTTTCAGCTTAGCTTAGGCTAAACTTCAAAAATTATTTGAAAAATTTGCCTCAAAATATGAAAATTTCGTAATGAAACTAATACGCAGTGAGTCTATTATATTTTATCCTATAACGATGAATTATATTGATATTAAATATCCAGTGTCCAAATTTAAAAACTTTATTCTGGATCTTCTTTTTCCAATTCAATGTTTGGAATGCGGGGAAGAGTTTGAAAATTTGGAACCGAAAAAAAGATGGATTTGCGAAAAGTGTCTTAAAAAAATAGAAACGAGAAAAGAGCAAGTTTGTCCAGTCTGTGAAAGATTAAGTGAAGGAGGAGAAACGCATCGCAAATGCAGAGAAAAAACTTCTTTAGATGGGCTTTGGGTGGCTGTTGATTATAAAATAGCGAGTAAAGCGATACATAAATTTAAATTTGATTTTATAAAAGACATTTCTTTTCCGCTTTCCATGATTGCGATTAAAAGTGTTTTAGAAGTTCAAGAATTTACCGATTTTCAAGATTTGCTTTTAGCAAACTTTTCTCAGGAAAGTGGAGAAGATGAAATTTATACGGAGAAAATAAAAAATAAAAAAGCGGAAACGATTCTAGTTCCTGTCCCGCTTCATCGAAAGAGATATAATTGGCGCGGATTTAATCAAGCGTTTTTATTAGCAAAATATATTGCGAATAAATTTAAATTGCCAGTTTATGAGAATTTAATAATCCGCAAGAAAAATACAAAATCGCAAACGAAAATAAAATCGGTAAAAGAAAGAAGAAAAAATATTAAAGGCGCGTTTTTTTGTCCGCCAAACAATTTAGTAAAAAATAAAAATATAATTATTGTTGATGATGTTTGCACGACACTGGCGACTTTAGATGAATGTGCGATTGAACTCAAAAAAGCGGGAGCAAAAAAAGTCTGGGGGTTAACTGTGGCAAGGAGATAATTGCGCTTGCCAGATTCAATCTCTGTGCTATACTATTTTAGAAGCGTTAAGGCAAATAAGTCTTTGGCTTTTTAATTTAAAATATAACAGACCTCTCGCGTAATTACTTCCTACTGCAATTTCCATATTTTGGTCAAATTCCCCAAAAATTTTATCTCCCGCAACATTGCGGGATAGGCTAAACTTCAAAAATTATTTGAAAAATTTGCCTCAAAATATGAAAATCTCGTAACGAAACTAATTACGCAAGAGGTTTGATAATTCATTAATCTCATACTGACTGAGAATTAATAAAGACGGAAAGTATGAATGTTGTTAAAATATTGGAAAGGCGAATAGCTTTGTTTGGGCGTGTTTAGCATAGATAGTAAAGTGATATATAATTTACAACTTTGCTAAGAAATCCTCCCTTAACCCTCTTTTGATAAAGGGGGAACTAAATTTTCCAAATCAATATCTAACAATAAAGAAAGGTAAATTGCAAATGGTTGCTGAAATAAAAACCGAAGCAAAAGAAGATAAAAAAAAGGAAGAAATAAGCATGATGAATATGCTGAAGGCAGGAGTTCATTTTGGGCATAAAAAATCCAAGCGTCATCCTAAAATGGAACAGTATATTTACACAATGAGAAATGGCATAAATATCTTGGATTTGAGTAAGACAATGGTGAAATTGAATGAAGCTGTCGCGTACGCAAAGGAAATTTCATCAAAAGACGGGACAATTCTTTTTGTCGGGACGAAGAAACAATCCAAAAAAATTATAAAAGAAGCCGCTGAAAAATGCGCTATGCCGTATGTTACCGAAAGATGGCTGGGTGGGACATTTACTAATTTTTCAAAGATTGTCGCAAGTATAAATCGGCTTGAGAAAATGATTGAGCAAAAGGAAAGCGGAGAATTTGAAAAAAAATATAATAAAAAAGAAAGATTGGAGCTTGATAGGGAGATAAAAAGACTGGAAAAGAAATTCGGGGGAATCAGAAATGTAAAAAAACTTCCCGAGGCGGTTTTCGTTGTTGATATTAAAGAAGATTCGACAACTGTTAATGAATCTAAATCAAAAAATGTTCCAATTATCGCTCTTGTGGATACCAATGTTGATCCAAGTCCGATAGATTATCCAATTCCTTCAAATGATGATGCGGTAAGAGCCATTGAGCTTATGACGAACGCTATTGCCGACGCGATAATAGAAGGAAAGAACGGGTAATTTTACTGTCATTTCTGTAGAGGTCAACTAATTCGCCGATAGATTCTGTCAGAATAATGATAAATTTTTCACCAGTGGATTAAGGCAGGGAAGTTTTATTTAGAAAATCTGCCAAATGTTAATATGTTTAAATGAATATTATGATTACAGCTCAAGAGGTAAAAAATTTAAGAGATCGCACCGGGGCAAGTATGATGGGGTGCAAAAAAGCGCTTGAAGAAAGTTCAGGCGATATTGAAAAAGCGATAAAAATTTTGCAGAAAAGCGGTTCAAAAATAGCTGATAAAAAATGCGGGAGAGATATGGCGGAAGGTTATATCGGCTCGTATATTCACAGCAATGGGAAAATAGGCGTTTTGGTTGAAGCTAATTGTGAAACAGATTTTGTCGCCAAAGGAAATGAATTTACAAAGTTTGTCCATGATTTAGCGATGCATATCGCCGCTTCAAATCCAAAATATGTTAGTTATGACGAAATAGATTCTGCGGAGATAGAAAGCAAGAAAAAGGAGTTTGCGGAAGAGATTGAAAAAGAAAACAAACCGCAAGAAATAATGGAAAAAATAATTGAAGGGAAAGTAAAAAAATATTTTAGCGAAATTTGTTTGTTAGATCAGCCCTTTATAAAAGATACGGAAATAACGGTTAAAGAGTTAGTAACGGAAAGAATTGCCAAAACCGGCGAGAATATAAAAGTGAATAGATTTATTAGATTTGAGATGTAGAAGTAAGTTTAAGTTATGAAAATAAGCGTAGAGATATTTCCTTTAGATAATTTGCGAATTTATGATTCTGGAAATTGGGGCGTAGAAGTTGGCGATATTGTTATTGTCAACACTGATTTTGGGCTTGAAAGCGCTGAAGTTAAAAAGATAAATGTTGACGCCAAAACTGAAGAATGTCTTAAAATTACGAGAAAGGTGACTTCAATTGACATAGAAACAATTGAAAAAAATAAACAAAAGAGTAAAGAAGCGATTGATGTTTGCAAGAATTTGGTTAGGGAATGCGGACTATTTATGAAAATAGTCGGAGTGCATTTTAGCTTTGATGGTGGGAAAATCACCTTTTTGTTTATCGCGGAAAAAAGAGTTGATTTTAGAGATTTAGTAAGAATGTTATCAAAGCGTTTCCAGAAATCAATAAGATTGCAACAAGTTGGATCAAGAGATGAAGCAAGAGGAATAGGCGGTTTTGGAGTGTGTGGCAGAGAGTTGTGTTGCGCTAAATTTCTGGGAAGTTTAAAAAGCGTTACAACGGAAGACGCTAAAGTTCAGCAAATAGGGCAAAGAGGAAGCGATAGAATTTCTGGGTTATGCGGAAGATTAAAATGTTGTCTTGGATTTGAAGCGGAACAATATAGGGAAAATTTGAAAAATGCTTCAAAATTAAAAAATAGCAAGAAATAAAATTAAAAAATATGGAATTTGATTTAATTCCGCAACTCATTATAATTTTTTCAGCGGGAGCGATAATTTTTATTTTGGGAAGAAGCATTCCTAAAATAAAGGATATAAAAGATGACGATTTATTATTTGGAAGTGAAAAGGGAGAAGAAAAAGAGAAGTTTTCATATTTATATGGCAGATTAAAAAGGAGAATAAAAAAAGACAGTTATCAAAAAAAAGCGGATTTGGTTTGGAAATGGCTTGAAAAATCGTTGCGAAAAATAAGAATAAAGTTTTTAAAATTGGATAATGCGATTGTTTCTATTTTGGAAAAACTAAAGAAAAAAAATAAAAAGCGTGAAGGTAATAATAGCGGTGAAATTAAAACTGAAGCAGAAACTAATAATAAAAATGAAGATCTTGCTGGCGATGAAAACAGTGTTGCTAGCGTTGCCAAACCAAAAGAAAACAATTTTAAATCCGGTGGTTTAGATAGCGTTAACAAATTAGAAGTAAGCGAGATTGTTAATAAAGAGGAGCAAGAAATAAAATCTGACAAGAAGATTGCAAAAACCAGCAAAGAAAAGGAATACATAAATTTAATACTCAAAAGTCCTAAAAATATCAAGGCGTATTGGAAGCTTGGCATTATCTATTCAAGAAGAAAAAAATACAAAGATTCCATTTCGTGTTTTCGCCAGATTATAAAAATAGATCCAAACTATACAAAAGCAAAGAAAAAAGTTGTTGATTTGGTGGGAAGAATGAAAAAGGATAAAAAAACGGACAAGGAAAAGTAATTTATAATTTAATCAAACAAGGGCTTAGATAACTATAAAAAGTTATAAGTTAACCCGCCACCCTAGCTCAGTGGTAGAGCAGCTGTTTTGTAAACAGCAGGTCGTCAGTTCGAATCTGACGGGTGGCTCAGTCAACCAATAACCGATAACAAATAACTTATAACAAATTGTTATCGGTTATAAGTTAAATTCGCCGTTGTAGCTCAGTTGGTAGAGCAACTCCATGGTAAATATTGGGTCTGTTGATAAGTTCTACTCTTTGCTAAGATTAAGGAGATAATGGATTCTGACGGTCGTTCCTGCGTTAAACAGGTCGGCGGTTATGGAAATTGTTATTTAAAAATGTTAAAATATATGCCGTTGTAGCTCAGCTGGTAGAGCAATTCCATGGTGGATCGCAAGATTTCTGCCCGCTGATCAGGAAACTTTTCAGCGCATTTCCGAATTACGGTTAAAGGCCTGGCACAAGGTTCAGACCGTAGCGTCAATCAACGATACGCTCGAACGACTGACAAGGAGAGCTAAGTTTCGAGAAATCGGAATATGCTTGATATACAGTCTAGCCCTCTAATAGGTGCTTAATAAATAGAGGTGTAAGCGAAGGAATAGGTCTGCGGTTCGAGTCCGCACAACGGCTCAACGGAAAAAATACTGCAATTGATTTTGTGGTATTTTTTTAATTTAAATTATATGAATATCAAAATACTGACGCTTAAATTTTGTGATCATGCCACTTTTTTCAATGGTTATTCCGAAGCCACAACGAGAAGATACAAAAGTGTTATCAAAAATTTTTGCAATTATACAAACATAGAAGATATAGAAGAAATAACTGAATCTAACGTTAGAAATTTTTTCTTTGCAGGAAGAATGAAGCGCAAGTGGGGAGCGAATACTTTCATCCAATATCATAAAACGCTTGGAGTGTTTTTTCGCTGGTGCATAAAAGAAAAATTTATGGAGAATAATCCTACCAATGATATTGAAATTCCAAAGCTTCCAAAACGAATACCGCCAAAGCTCACGAAAGAGG
>JAYEHC010000033.1:0-3760 GCA_034659355.1 Patescibacteria group bacterium
GCGACCCGCCCCTACAACAAGGAAGCCTATTTAATATTTTGAATTACGAAACTCAAAAGTGAGAAAGTTCTATTTTTTTTTAAAATATCAAGTGGTTGCCACTGCCTACTACCCTCTCCACTTCCCCAAAAGTCTCCGCTTTATAAATTCCACTTTCATTAATTTTACTCACTTCATCTCTTAGTCTTCCCGACAAAATGCAAACAGTCTTATTAAATTTATTTTTCTCATTCACTTTTACAACTCCGGCGAAACTCGCGCATCCTTCAAAAGAAGTATGGATTTTATTTTTTTCTAAAATATTTTTAGCTTTTTGAATTTCGTCATTGTTTATGTAAGTTTCTTTTCCACCGCTTAATTTTATAATTTCTAAAATTTCTTTTCTGCGTCTTGTGTTTTTTATTCCTAATTTTCCCGCAACAGAAAATTCTTCTTCGCCCCGTACCGCGTATAATCTCGGCATTTTTTCTATTTCTTTATTCTCTAATAGATATTGATACGCTCTGCCAATTCCAACAAATGAACTGCCGCTTGTCACAAAAGTAAAAATTGCGTTCACTTCTCCCAAATTTTCAAATATCTCAAAAGCAATCGCTTTAAATCCTTCCAAAGAAGAATCATTTGCAGATGGTCTGAGATTTTCAATTTTATATTTTGCGGATAAATAATTCGCCAGCCGTATCGCCCGTTTTGATTTTATAATTATCGGCTGATACTTTTGCATTTCCGCGATTTTCGCCTTTTCTGTTTCGGGAGATATAAAAATATATAATTTTATTTTCGCTTTCCGGCAATAAGCCGCCGCTGAAATTCCCGCGTTTCCGGAAGTTGAAATTACCAAATCTTTTTTGTTATTCTGTTTTGCCAACGAAACTTGATAAGCCAAACTTCTATCTTTCAACGATCCCGTTTTATTTTCATCTTCGCGTTTGAAATATAAATGATTGATATTTTTCAATGATTTATTTTCGTCTTCAATCTCCAGCTCTCTTGTTCCCTCATTATTCAATTTCAACCTATTCTCCGGTTTTATCAGCTCGTCATAAAACTCCGCATACCGCCAAACGCCTTTTTCGTTTCTTTGAATTTTGTTTTGAAAAATTGACATAAAAATTAAAAAGAATTACTATAGTTAAAACAAAGGAGACAAAAAGATGACAAACATAACCACCCTTATAGTCGGAATAGCAGTAACAGGAGGAGGAGGAATAAGTGTTTTGCTTTTTATGCAAACCTTAAGTAATATCTGCGCGGAATCAACAAAATACTTGTTAGTTGTTGAAGCGTGGTCAGCGATTATTTTATTGTTGGTGGGACTCAATATCTTATTTGCGTTAGATATTGAAAAAATAACACTGGCGATGATTAGCTTAGGATTGCTTCTCATAGATATTTCTTTTTTAATCTATGACAAGCAAAAGATAGATTACAGGGCGTAAATCCAGCGCCTTTCTTTTTTTAATTTCAAAAAATGTTCCGCTCAATTATTAATAAATAGTGCATTATAGTCTTTTTCTCACGGTCGTGAGAAAAAGACTATAATGTATCATTATGTAAATATCACATAAAATAGATACGGACATTTGCATATTATAAAAAACAAACTATAATTAAACTAAAGTTAATCCACTAATCTAATAATATGCCAATTTGCCAAGAATGCAAAACTCCAATTCCAATTGAAGAAGAGATGCCAGATTTGGGAGATGTTTTAATTTGCTCCGCCTGTGGCGCGGAACACGAAGTCATCTCAACCGACCCGGTTGAATTGGAATTAATTGAAGAGGAAAAATAAACAAAAGCAACCATAAATGAAACGCCATAAACTCGCGCTGTCATTCCTGCGTAGGCAGGAATGACAAATTAAAACCGACTACTTACTACTTGCTGCTAATTTTACCCACTCCCTTAAACTCTTCCCCGAACCCTCCACGAACTTTGAATAAAAATGCGCAGACGCGGGAGAGATTAAAACAACGCTGTTTTTTGATAAGGCGTTTTTTTGACAGTACTTTTCTAAAAAACGCATTGCTTCCGCAAAATTATTTACTTTCATAAAATCTACTTCCTTTTTATCAACCAATTTCTCAATTTTATCCGATGCGTCTCCGGGAAATAAAATCAGCAATTTTACTTTCTTATTTATTCTCTCCGCCAATTTTTTATAGTTCATTCCTTTGTCATCTCCGCCCGCCAGCAAAATTACATTATTATTAAACGACTCAATTCCCGCAATAGCCGCTTCCGGCGTTGTCGCCTGCGTATCATCATAATATTTTATTCCTTTTATATTGTAAAGTAATTTTAACCTGTGCTTTGTACCCGCATAATTTATAATTCCCTCTTTGATTATTTCCGGTTCCACGCCATAAAGATAAGCAACCGACACCGCCGCCAGAATATTTTCCAAATTATGCTTGCCGGGAATTTTAATATCATTAATATTACAAACAATATTATTGTCATTCTGAACTTGTTTCAGAATCTTTTGTCTTATTCTACAATCTTTACTATTTTCTCTTATCGTAATACTATCATCCTTCACAAAACACCCTTCTTTTAATTCTTTTTTTCTACTAAACGAAAACACTTTCGACTTTATAAACTTTATAAACTTTCGACTCTGTTCATCATCATAGTTTAATACCGCAAAATCGTCTTTCTTCTGATACCTGATCAAATTTTTCTTCGCCTCAATATAATTTTCAAAACTGCCATGATCGTCAAGATGATTGGGAGTAATGTTTGTAATGACCCCGATATACGGACTTATTCCTGAATTTAACAATAATTGCGTACTGCTTGTTTCTAAAATAAAAACATCATTTTTCGTCATTTTATTAAGTTTATCCAAAACCTGAACATTCTGGCGATCGTTGCCGGCAAAATAAATCTTCTTATTATTATTTTTTTCAGCCCAAATTTCAAAAATATTATTAATCAATCTCGCCGTTGTCGTCTTCCCGTTCGTTCCCGTCACTGAAATTATTTTACACGGCGCAAGTTCAAAATACAAATTAGTAATTGTTTTAAACGACACTCCGCTATTTTTTAAATTTTGTAAAATCGGCAAATTCTGCGGGTATTTGAACCAGACTTGCGAAACAAAAACTATATCCGCGTTTTCAACGCCTTCCAAATAATGATCCTTAAAATTTATCTTAATCGGCAAATCCAAAAGATGTTCCAACGCCTTTTCTCTTTCGTCCGGCTTTAAACTCAAGTGAGTACTATAAAACGCTTTCCTAAAATCTTTCCGCAAAGAAAAATCATGCCCGGTAATTGAAGAGATATTATTCTCCGCCAAAAATTCCGCCACCGCGCTCCCCTCCGCCCCGCCAATACCGACAATGTGGATATTTTTATTTTTTAGATTTTTGAGATTGATTGACATTTCGAATAATTAGAATAGAATAATTAAGGAGATTGATATAATGAAAAACAAAACAAAGAAAGAAGTGTTTTGGACGCTTGTCCAAATAACATTAGCGATAATGATAATATGCATAGGAATGATAGGACTTGTTCTGCTTTTTCCAATAGCGCTAATAGAGCATTATTGCATACCATCATTTGACGAGAACACAATAGAAGAGTGGAAGCGTTCCTAAGAACGCTTTTTTTTGCCTTAAACTTACAGGTTAAAACCTGAACTCCGGTATGCATTTGGAGTTCACTCTTTAGAGTGTAAGATTTTACTCAACCACCCTCCTCATCTCCACAAAATCATAATTCTCAAAAACTTTTTCTAAACTTTGCT
>JAYEHC010000034.1:0-3748 GCA_034659355.1 Patescibacteria group bacterium
TTAAAAACTCCCCTCACAAGATAACTTCTTAATACTTATGTATTGAGTAGTTGTATCTTGAACAACTTGTAAGTAAATTACAATTTATTATTTGATTAGTGTTGAATTTTCATTATTTTATTTATAACCATATTGGACCAATACAAAAGGAGACAATATGATTATGAACTATGTGGTGAGAATTAAGAAAGTAGAGGTTAGTAAACTGAATACTCTTCTTAATTATCTGAACAATGAAAATCACAAAAATCATACTAAGAAAAATACTGTGATAACAGAACTATCAAACAGAGAAATTTTCCAAAAAATTACTTCTGATAAACTCTGGAAGAATGCTGAGAGTTATATCAAAAATGGAAAAGGTGGTCAAAAATTAAAAAGGATTGGGAAGTCATTAACTTTTAATATTCCCCCTCAATTTGAATTTGATCATAATACAGCAGCAACCATACATAAAGACATTACAAAAGGCATTAAAGACCTTTATAATACCTATGGGTATAACATAGAAGAAGAAGAAACCTACAAAGTATTACATAATCAAGATAACCCACACTTTCATATTTTTATTCCCTATCTTGATAGAAATGGAAAAACTTTGTTATACACCAATAAGAAAAAGTTTTTGGGTGAATTGAAATTAATGTGGAATGAGATAATGATTAATACTTATGGGATTAATTTGGAACAATATCAACCATTGGACCAGGAAGAACAAAACCTAAATAAGAATAGGAGATATTTGGAACAACTGAAAGAATATTATTTCAGTGAATTTGATATTGAAGAAAACTATATCAAAAATCAAGTTCTCAAAATAGACAGACTTTTAAGAATGAATAATGAAGAACTAGACCAGGAAGAGAAGAAGATTAAAACTATTGAAAATTCATTGGAAAAAATCCTTAAAAAACATAAAACAAAAGGAATAAAAATATGACTAATTTAGAAGAACAAATAATAAAAAAATTAATGAAAACATTACACAATGACCTTAGAATTTGTGTTCATAAGGTTTATACCAAATACAAACCAGAAACCCTTGAACAATTAATGATATTAGTGGAGAAATGTATTAATGATAAAGGGGGAATGTCTGAGGGTGATTTTATGAAAAGAATGACAGAACTAGAAAATTTTACAAAAGAATTAGAAAAAGAGATTGGTGAATTGAATGAATTACTAAACCCTAAAAAGAAACCTATTAAACCTAAGGATAACACCCCTAACCCTAACAATACACCACCTATAAGATAGTCCAACCCCTACCCCTTATCTAAGGGTGTCTTTAAAGGATCTATTCTTCATCATCTATGTCTTTTCTTTTATTCTTAATATAGTGGAGAGGTATATATAGGGGATTCCCCAAAAGATACTAACAAGACTTAGGGCAAGCCCAAAGTCTATACCCCTTACTAAATACAGTCTTTACAATTATGAATTTGTAAAAACCATTCAATTGGTCTTGACAAATATGAAATAGTTACACTATAATGATTTTACACATTTATAGAAGAGGTAGAAGAATTAATTTTGTGAAATAATTTAAAGGAGAGATACAGAACACATATCTTGGCGGATAGTTCTGTATCATATACAATTTGTATGTATGAGAGTATAACAAAAAATGTTGAGGAAATCAACAACACCTGTATTAAAATCACTTTTAATAGTGATATAACAGAAGATATGGGGAATGAACTACCTTACCCCCATAAACACTATGTAAATAATCAAATATGGACTTACTATTGGTATATCAATGGTTTTTTTGGAACTAGAAAGGGACTTGACTTTTTAAATGACATAAAAGCAAGGTTTCTTATAACCTATCCTACTGAGATAGACAAAATAAGACACTTTCCTACTGAGGAACAGACCAACCTACACCTAAAACAGTTTCAGGGCCTTAAATCAAAAGCAATTAACATAATAAACAAGACTTCAAGATATGACAATAAGTCAGATTTTATATTTTGGTGTTTGAAGTTAGAAGCTGAGAGATTGATAAAAGAAAATGACCAAGTAAGATATGATTGGTTGTTGGACTTTGGATTGGTGAATTTTGGCAGCACTTCAACCAAACAATGTAAAGATACTTCTACACTCAAAAGTAAATGTAGGAGTATTGTAAATTATTACATTGATAAAAATTTTGAACTTGACGAGTATCAAAGAAAAACAAAAACAAAGGAAGAATGGATTATGACAAGAACTGAAAATATGAAACTACAAAACCAAAAACTAAAAGAAAAATATCAAAACAAAATCAAACATTTCATTACTGGGTTATATGCTCCAAATTTCAAATTTAAGAGTGGTAAAAATATTGGTAAGTGGAATGTATCTAAAATGTCAAAAGAACTTTCTATATCAAGACCTACATTAATAAAACACCTAACAGAAATGGGTGAATTGTAAAATAATAAATAGGAGAAAATATGAAGAAGATAAGTGTTTCAGAATATGCAAATAGCTTTAATGTATCCGTTCAAAGTGTTTATCAACGGATTAAAAGAGGAAGTTTAAAGAGTGTTGAAGAGAATGGCATAAAGTATGTTTTACTTGACAATGATAAGGTTAAATCCAATTTAAAGCCAAAGGTTGAAAGTGATTGTAAAGACCTTTTAAAGTTGGTTAAATCTCAACATAAAGAGATCAAGAGATTAACCAAAGAAATAACCAAAGCAAAGAATGAAGAAGTCCAAACACTTAAAGCATTTATTGGAGAAATGAAACAACTTGCTGCACCTGTTCCAAAAGAAGAAGAAATCATTGAAGTAAAAGAAAAGAAGAAAAAGAAGCGGAAAAAGAAGAAATGACCTTATTTAAAGATATTTATTTAATATATTTTTCCAAACAATATAACCTTTTTCAGATAAGTGCACACCATCACCATTATGATATTCTTCTAATAGTAGATTATCTTGTGAGAGTTTTAAATTCAAGTCTATATACTCAATATTATTTTCTACTGAAAACTTTTCTAAAAGTGTATTTAATTTTGATACTTTTAAATTCCACTCTTTAAATTCTTTTCTCTTTGCGCCAACAAACAATGTAGATTGTATATAGGGCTGAATGTTGTTTTGTTTCATATATGAAATAATTTTTACATATCTGTAAAAAATATCTTGAACATTTTGATACTTAGAAATGTCATTTATTCCTGCCATTATAAATGCTTTTTTGATTGACCCTGGATTAATTGTATCCAATCTCTGAAATATACCATAAGTAGTATCACCACCAATACCTCTATTAATCATATCTGATCGTTTTAAGAGTTCATTCCAATTACAACCATTTGTTATGCTGTCTCCTAACATAACAATTTTAGGTATATTATTATTCATATATGTTTTATATAAACGTATTTTCTTAATATAGTCAGGTGATTTTTCTTCTAAATTAATCTCATTTGGTACAATTATATTTTTAGTATATCTAATAAGTTCATATGGAAATATTTCTTTTTTACCAACCAATAAACCATAAATAAATACAGTTCCAAGTATAAAAGTAATTAAAATATTTTTTTTCATTGAGGTGCCTTTTTTTATCTGTTCAGTATTCTACATTAAATATTTTTATTTAAGAAATAGAGGGGTTTGAAGGGGGTTAAAAACTCCCCTCACAAGATAACTTCTTAATACTTATGTATTGAGTAGTTGTATCTTGAACAACTTGTAAGTAAATTACAATTTATTATTTGATTAGTGTTGAATTTTCATTATTTTATTTATAA
>JAYEHC010000035.1:0-3735 GCA_034659355.1 Patescibacteria group bacterium
ATTTTTTATAAAAAGAGATAAATTCAGAAATATTTTAAAAAATAATTCAGCTTGTTTAAGCCGGTTTTTCAAATCCCTCCTAGTCTCCTCTTATCCAAGGGGAGGAATAATTGGAGAAAATCAGCAGCCCCTACTTAAAATAAGCTAAATTATTTTACTTTAGACAAAACAAAAACAAGCGTTTTAACCAGTGTCGCTTGCTTTTGGTATTATTCTAACTCTTGTTTTTTGCCATTGTTTTAATACATTTAGTACAGATTTTTATTTTCTCTCCGTCAATAGTTTTTTTCTGGACATTTATATATTGTTTTCTTTTTGTGGCGATATTAGAGTGGCTGCGAGTCTGGCTGGCTCTTGTTCCTCTGCCACAAATTTGACATGTTCTGCTCATAGTATAAAATTAAATAGTAAATAGTAAATAGTAAAAAATCTATTTACTATTTGCTGTTGTCTATTCATCATCATAAACTAATTAATTAATTTTGGCAAGTATGTTTGAAATGTTACAAGTTTTTTCTTTTATTGTTCTTATTTTTTCAATCGTTATTCATGAATTTTCTCATGGCTGGATGGCAAACCATCTTGGCGATCCGACAGCGAGACATATGGGGCGATTGACTCTAAATCCTATTCCGCATATTGATTTGATGGGATCAATCATTATACCGTTTCTTCTGTTGATTTCAGGAACGGGATTTATAATTGGCTGGGCGAAACCTGTTCCTTATAATCCTTATAATTTAAGAGATAAGAAAAATGGCGAACTGCTAGTAGCGCTAGCGGGACCAGCTTCAAATTTATTGCTGGCTTTAATTTTCGGAATTATAATCAGAATTTTGCTGTTTCAAGGAATTGGAATAGAGAGCAGCGTTATTTCATTTTTTAGCATCGTGGTTTTGTATAATATACTTTTAGCCGTTTTTAATTTAGTGCCAATTCCTCCTTTGGACGGTTCCAAAGTACTATTCCATTTTTTACCGTATTCAGCGCATAATACCAGAGAGGTTTTAGAAAAAAATGGAATGTTGTTTTTAATAATATTTATCTTCTTTGGATTTCGCCTTATCTTGCCAATAATGTTTTTCTTGTTCAGTCTGTTCACGGGAGTTAAACTTGGCTAGGATTTTTCTCGTCGCAGTCCTCTATCGAGAGACTGCGAGCTGGATAAATGCAAGCTTTTTTATTTTCTGTAGAATAAAAGTATGCCAGTTTCAAAACCAAAAATAGCTCTTGTTCATGATTTCTTAACTTATTTCGGAGGAGCCGAAAGAGTTTTGATGTCGTTGCATAAACTATATCCGAAAGCGCCGATTTATACTTTGTTATATGACGAGAAAGAAATGAAGCGCTATTTTCCGAAAGCGAAAATCAGAACCTCGTTTCTGGAAAAATTCCCAAAGTTTATTAAAAGAAGAAAAAAATATCTTTTGCCATTTTTGCCAACCGCGGCGGAGACATTTGATTTGCGAGAGTTTGATCTTGTTATTTCCAGTTCCAGTTCGTTCACAAAAGGAATAATTACCAAACCAAAGACAACTCACATCTGCTATTGTCATACGCCAACCAGATTTTTGTGGGACTGGCATTATAATTATCTTCAGGAAAACAAAGTTGGAAAAGTGAAAAAGATTTTTCTAATGCCGTTACTGCACTATTTGAGAATGTGGGATAAAACAGCTTCAGAGAGAGTTGACTATTTTATCGCCAATTCAAAAAATACCGCAAAGAGAATTAAAAAATTTTATAATAAAGAAAGCAAGGTAATTTATCCGCCGGTAAATATGCATTGGTTCCATAATCCGAACGGAACAAAGCGGAGCGAGGCTGTGGAGCCTGTTGCGCAAAAAAGCTCCACAGAGCTATCGCCACTATGGAACCAACGAAATAATTATTTTCTTATTATCTCTCGTCTAACTTCTTACAAAAAAATTGACATTGCCATTGAGGCGTTTAATAAATTGGAATTGCCGTTGATTATAATCGGTGTTGGCGGAGACAGGAAAAGATTGGAAAAAATGGCGGAGAAAAATATTAAATTTTTGGGATTTCAGCCGGAAGAAAAAATCGCGGAATATTACCAAAATTGCCAAGCGTTTATTTTTCCCGGGGAAGATGATTTTGGAATTGCTCCGGTTGAGGCGATGTCGTTTGGCAAGCCCGTTCTTGCTTATCGAAAAGGTGGCGCGCTGGAAACGATAATTGAAGGCGAGACGGGAGAATTTTTTGACGATCCGATTCCTGAAATTTTAGCGGACGGAATAAGAAGGATAAAAAATAATTATGATAGTTATGACCCGGAGAAAATCAAGGAACAAGCAAAGAAATTTTCTGAAGAGAAATTTGGAAGGGAAATGAAAAAGTTTATGGAAGAGAAGACTTCTTCATTCTAAAATCTGTCATTAATCTGTAACCTGTTATTCTGAAACAAGTTCAGAATGACAGGTTTGCTTTAAAATAATTTTAAATAAAAAATATGGAGAAAACGAATTTGAGCGACTCGTTAAAAAAATTGGAAAAAATAGCAAAATGGTTTGAAACGCAAGAAGAGATTGATGTTGAAGAAGGATTAAAAAAAGTAAAAGAGGGCGCGCGGCTTATTAAAGCTAGCAGAGAAAGATTGAAAAAAGTCGAGAATGAATTTGAAGAAGTTAAAAAGGAATTAGATGAAGGCGAAAAAATACCAGGGGAATAAAAATAACTCTAGCAAATATTTATGAAGAAGAGAATTTTTATCGCAATCAATTTACCGGATGACATCAAAAGAGAGCTTTTGTCCTATGAAAAACGGTGGCGGAATTTAAAGGTTCGCTGGACAAATTTTAACAAAATGCATCTTACGATTGAGTTTTTGGGCGAGGTGAATAAAAGCGGTTTGGACGCTGTTTTGTCGGCGGTAGAAAAAACGGCTTTGAAAACCAAGCCGTTTGACATTCGTCTGGATAAAATAGTTCTTGGACCGGATCCTGTTCAAGCAAAAATGTTCTGGGTGACAATTTATCTTGACAGCTATTTGCTGGCGTTTAAAAATTTGATGGCTGAAAATTTAAAGCAAAATAATTTTATTCCGGAAGAGAGAGAATTCAAACCGCACATAACTCTAGCGCGCGCCAGGGGAAATCAGCTAAAAGGAAAGCAAACAAAAATAACTTTAGCCAAGTTTAAATTTAAAGCGGAGGGCGTGGAAGTAATGCAAAGCCAGCTTCATCCCGGCGGAGCAAAATACAAGGCGGTGGAAAGTTTTAATTTTTTTATTTAAATTTAGGACTTTCTCGCTTCTTGTTGCTTATTCGTCATTTCGAAATTGCCACACAGGGAATTGGCACCGGACTGCACTGGGTGCTTTTTAGAAAAGATAGAAAAAATAAATTTAAATATAAATTTGATATTTATAAAAAAACTGATTTAGATTTTGTATTTTGGCTGAAATGTGATAGAATAAAAGAAAGGGAATTTCATTTATTTCCTTGAATTACGAAACTCCTCCTCTTGGATAAGGGGAGACTGGGAGGAGTTTGAAAAATTGGTTGATAATATCTAACCACTCTTAGCCTCTCCTTGTCCGAGGAGGGGAATAAGTTGTATTTTTAATTCAAAGCTATTTATTAATTTTAAAAACATGGAAATAAAAAACGAGATTGACAAGTTAGCCGAAATAATACAACGGGAGTTTGGAGTGGTAAGAGAGGACATTACCAAATTGGATAATAAAATTGATAGGTTGGAAGGCGAAGTAGG
>JAYEHC010000036.1:0-14763 GCA_034659355.1 Patescibacteria group bacterium
AACGCATTGGATTAAGAAAGAATTATAGATGTTAAGAAAAACAAAGGAGCTGTTTATTCTCAGTCTCCGGATAAAAAAAGAAGAGGTGGTTTTAAGATCTATTGTTAAGGTTCTAGTATGTTAAAATGTTAATTTATTATTGCTTAAGTCTTGTCGCCTTGACATAAATAATTATGTGTAGTAAGCTATTGGAGTACAGGGAATATAGTTTAGTTTGGTTCACTTAATCAGTTAGCCAATATAATTTTAATAATTTTAATAAGTTTAATAGATGTAAAATAAAGCTAGGCGATAGCTCTAGTTGTTGTTTTGCTTACAAATTATTTATGAAAGAAATAGTACAGGTGGAGGGAGTTATTGTTGAAACATTGCCTGGCACAAAATTTAAAGTGAAAATTGACGAAGGACACGAACTGCTTGCTCATGTTTCAGGAAAGATGAGAATGCATTATATAAAGATATTGCCGGGCGATAGCGTTATTGTTGAAATGAGTCCTTATGATTTGACAAAAGGAAGAATTGTGAAAAGGGGATAAAAGATTTATAAAATACTATTATTATGAAAGTAAGATCTTCGGTTAAAAAATTTTGTGATAAGTGCAAGATAGTAAGGCGTAAAGGGAGGGTTTATGTCATTTGTTCTAATCCAAAACATAAACAGAGACAAGGATAATATAAATTTTATGCTGAGAATTCTAGGTGTTAATTTACCAGAAGAAAAAAGAATAGAATACGCTTTAACCTATATAAAAGGAATAGGTCTTTTTTCAAGCAGGAAAATTTTAGACGAAACCGGAATAGATCCTGACAAGAGAGCGAAAGATATTACCTCAGAAGAAGTTGGCAAGATTCAGAAAATTATTGAAAGTAAATATAAAGTTGAAGGCGAGCTGAGAAGGATTATTATGATGAATATAAAAAGATTAAAAGAAGTTGGATGTTATCGAGGAACAAGACACGCCAAAGGATTGCCTTCCAGAGGACAAAGAACAAAAACGAATAACAGAACCGTAAGAGGAAATATCAGAAGAACGGCTGGAAGCGGAAGAGTAGCAGCAACAAAGACATAAAAAAGATATAAAGATTTTAACCAAAAAAAATGGGAAAAAGAAGAGTGATAACAATTGGCGGTAAATCAGAAGGTTCAAAGAAAAAAAGTTTGAGCAAAGCGTCAAAAAAACCAAAGAAAAGAAACATTGTCAAAGGGCAAGTTCATATTAAGTCAACTTACAATAATACGATTGTGACCTTGACTGATTTGGGTGGCAGTGTTATTGATTGGTCTAGCGCGGGACTTTTAGGTTTTAAGGGCGCTAAAAAAGCGACTCCCTACGCCGCGACAAGCATAGTCGGTTCTTTATTAGAAAGAACAAAAAAAATCGGACTTAAGGAAGTTGATGTTTTTGTGAGAGGAATTGGAAGCGGAAGGGAATCAGCAATCAGAGCAATCGCCGCAAACGGATTAAATATTGCTTCTATCACAGATATAACACCTATTCCGCATAACGGTTGTCGTCCGCCAAAACTAAGAAGAGTGTAAATAATAAAACTATTGTATTATGGAGTGTAGAGCGTAGCGGTAGCGGAGTTCTACCTGAAAGCGGGAAAAATGTGAAATTTCCGGTTGAGCTCCGCTACCGCTACACTCAACACTCCAGATGTTTTTAGACAGCCTGTGTTGCCATTATGGAACCCTCGAGTTATAAAAATAATTCTAAAAATTTTATCAAAATTTAATTAACAAATATGGCCAGAGATTTAAGTCCGAAATGTAAAAAATGCAGAAGAGAGGGGGAGAAACTTTTCCTAAAAGGGGAGCGGTGTTTTAGCGTAAAATGCGCGATGATAAAAAAGGCGTACGCGCCCGGGCAGCATGGACAAGCGAGAAGAATGGGTTTATCGGAATATGGCACTCAGCTTAGGGAAAAGCAGAAAATAAAAAGGACTTATGGATTGCTTGAAAAGCAATTTAGAAAATACTATGATCTGGCAAGCAGGATGCAAGGAAATACTGGAAATTTATTGTCAAGTTTGTTGGAAAGAAGGTTGGATAACATTGTTTATCGTTTTGGATTTGCAAGTTCAAGAAATCAAGCGAGACAACTGGTTAATCACGGATATTTTTTAGTGAATGGGAAAAAAGTGGATATAGCTTCTTGTCTTATTAAGGGAGGAGATATTGTTTCGGTAAAAAAAGGAAAAGAAAAATATTTTAAAAACATAGAAAATACCTTAAAGGATCATCAAGCTCCTTCGTGGCTAACTTTAGATTATCAGAAACTTCAAGGAAAAGTTGTTGCTTTGCCAATGATAGATGAAATTGATGTTAAAGCTAATATTCAGTTGGTAATAGAGTTTTATTCTAAGACATAGATTAAATTAAATTGCAAAGTTTATCTTTCTATAGGCTGTCTAAAAATTATACCGGGTAGATTAAAGCCCCCGCTTTAATCTTTTACCTAAGCCATTTTAAATTTGAGCGAGGGTTCAAATCTACCCGAATGAGGGACTTTTTAGATAGCCTGCTTAGAAAAGGGAGACTAGGAGAAGTTTGAAAAACTAGTTATTATTTCCAATCATCCCCAGTCCTTCCTTGTTTAAGGAGGGGAATAAATTATAGTAACAACTTAACACAAAAAATATGCAAAAAATAACATTACCAGAAAAACCAAAAATAATTAAGGAAGAAAAAAATACAGCTGTTTTTGAAATTAAATCATGTTATCCCGGTTATGGAGCGACAATTGGCAGCGCTTTTAGAAGGGTGCTTTTTTCAAGTTTAACCGGCGCGTCTATTACAGCCGTTAAGATAAAAGGGGCTGACCATGAATTTTCAACCATTTCAGGCGTTATGGAAGATGTTGTTGAAATAATACTTAATCTTAAAAAGGTCAAGTTTAAAATGTTCACCGATGATCTGGTAAGATTGACTTTAAAATCAAACAAGGAAGGGGAAGTGAAAGCGTCTGAGATTAAAGTCACAAATGATATTGAGGTCGTTAATAAAGAAGCGCACATTGCCACAATTACGGATAAAAACGAAAATCTAGAGATAGAAATTCAAGTTGAAAAAGGAATTGGATATGTACCGATTGAGTATCAGAATAAAAATAATTTAGAGATAGGAAATATCGCTATGGATGCTATTTTTACTCCCGTTAAAAAAGTGAATTACAAAGTTGAATATATGCGTGTTGGGAAGATGACTAATTACGATAAACTAATATTTGAAATAGAAACTGATGGCAGTATGACTCCGAAAGAAGCATTTGAAGAAGCGGCAAGACTGCTTGTTGGTCATTTTAATTTATTTAAAGAAGTGATAAAAGAAGAAGCGGTAGAAGAAGTGGTAGAGGAAGAAGCAAAAACTTCTCAAGAAAAGAAAAAAAAGAAAAAATTTATGAAAGAAGAGAAGGAAGAGAAAGCAGAAAAAGAAGAGGAAGATGTTTTAAAAACTAAGGTTGAAGAATTAAATATATCGTCAAGAACGCTAAAAATATTGAGTGAAAATAAAATTAGGACAATTGGCGGACTTGTCAAAAAGTCTGATGACGATTTGAAGAAAATGTCTGGAATCGGAGATAAGGGCGTTAAAGAAGTTAAAAAGTCATTGGGAAAATTGGGATTAACTTTGAAAAATATATGAAGCATAGAATAAAGGGAAGACAATTTAAGAGGACCAAATCGCAAAGGAAAGCGTTGTTTAAGCATTTAATGGAAGCTATTATTTTGCAAGAAAAAATTACAACGACAACGGCAAAAGCCAAAGAGCTTTCTGTGTATATGGAAAAATTGATTACCGTCGCAAAAAAGCAAAATCTTGCGTCAGCAAAATCGGTACACAGTAAAATAGCTGACCAAGCTGCTAAAAAACTTATTAAGGATATTTCTAAAAAATACAAAGAGAGAAATGGCGGATACACAAGGATTATAAAAGTCGGGGAAAGAAAAGGGGATATAGCGGAAATGTCGGTAATAGAGTTGGTGTAGAAACTAGTTGAAACTTATAGAAATTTGTTATGATTGGTTGTTGTTGGAAAAAGACGATTAAATTTCTGCAAGTTGTCATCCCAGAATTTTTTCTGGAGCGATAGTCCCGTATCAAGTATGGGATAAACTCTAGAAAAAATGTCTGGGATCCAGTCTGCCTCGCTTTATCATAATTATGCGAAAAATATTGTTTATTGAGACTTACCTGATTCCAGACAAATTTCGGAGTTTATACTGATAAAGATCAGTGTTATGTTACGGAATTTTCTGGAATGATAGAAATAAAGAAGCCCTAAATATATCCATAGAAACTAAAGCAATAAATTTATGTCAGAAAATAATAAAAAAAACAATCAAGCAAAAGATTCTAAACGAAGCTGGCATCTTTTTGACGCGCGAGAAGAAAGTTTTGGAAGAATGGCTTCAAAAATCGCAATTCTTTTGAGGGGGAAGAATAAAGCGAGTTTTGTTCCGCATCTTGATGGAGGAGATTTTGTGGTTGTTGTTAATTCAGATGATTTAAAATATACGGGAAATAAAAAAGATGGAAAGATCTATTATCACTATAGTGGTTATATAGGTGGAATGAAATCGATTACTCTAGGAGACCAAATCAAAAAAGATTCCAGAAAAGTTATTGAAGACGCGGTTTTTGGAATGTTGCCAAAAAATAAGTTAAGAAACGAAATGATGAAAAGATTGAAAGTTTATAAAAACAGCGAGCATCCAGATGAAGATAAATTTTAAGAATTAAGATACTATTAACATTATGACTGAAAAAAAGGAAGAAAAAAAAGATAATGAAAAATATACTTATGCGACGGGCAGAAGAAAGTCCGCTATTGCGAAAGTAAGGGCTTATGACAAAAAGGCGGGGAAAAGCGAGATTACAGTAAATGACAAGAATTGCGAAGATTATTTTTCCGGTAATAATATTTTGATTGAAAAGATTTATTCTCCTTTGAAACTTTTGCATCTTGAAGATAAATTTTATATGTCTGTTAAAGTTTTCGGTGGCGGACCAAACGGACAGGCGGAAGCGATTAGATTGGGAATTTCTAGGATATTGCTAAAAATAAACGAAGATTTTAAAAAAGAACTCAAGACGCATAATTATCTTACAAGGGATCCAAGGAAAGTTGAACGAAAGAAACCGGGACTTAAAAAAGCAAGAAGGGCCCCGCAGTGGAAGAAAAGATAGAAATAATAAAATATCTAAAAGACGGCGTATTAATCGCCGTCTTTATTTTGAAATTTAAATTTATAGATAGGTTCTGCTGATTTTCTCCAATTGTTCCTCCTTTGTAAAAGGGGGCTAGGGGAATTTCCAGACAGGATTTTTATCGTTGGTTCAATGTCTCTGACTTGAACCATTTGTTTCTTCTCATCTGGCTTATAAACAACAGCAATATTTTTAAACTACGCTTTCAGAAATATAAGGTTCAGGTCAGGAGACACTGAACCAACGGTGGCAATCTACTGCAGTCCTTTATTAAAAGACTGTAGCGAGGCGGAAGTGAGTAAGCCTTATATCTATATCATTCATCTAACTCAATTTGCAACAGTTTATTATTTTCCGCAAAATAAATAGCGTTATCAATTCTGGAATAAAAAATGTCATCGTTCTTTAATTCTAAAATACTAAAAACATTCACTTTATCTCTATCATCCAATTCTATAAATTTTAGAATGTCTCCTTCTTTGTAAAATAAATGTTCTTCATCCTTATATAAAAATATATTGTTAATTATCCCGCTGTATCTTGTGATTAATTCATTCGCGCCTTCTTTTTTAGATGGCTGAGCTATTTTTTCATAGATATAATAAATCCAAATTTCGCGATCGTTGTTATATGCAATGCGTTTGTCGTTGTTTGAAAAATAGGCGTTTTTCACGAAGGAGTTGATGAATAATATCTTGTTGTTTTCATTTACAAAATATAAATTGCCGGACTTTGACAAAATAAGATAAGTGTTTTTATCTGATCTAATTATTTTTGATGGCAGGTTAGAATTGAAATTAGCGTTCATTGTAAATATCTTTTTTGGCGCGCTTGGTTCGGAATAGTTTATGGAATATAAATTATTATCGTCCGTTTCGAAATAATACGCGCGGTTTCCAATAATTGAAAAACCTGAAATATTAACTGCGATTTTTTCCGATTTAAGCTTGTTACAGTCAAATTTATATAAGGAATTGTTTTTTAAATAAAATAGCGATTCGTCAAAATAAAAATTCCAATCTCTTTCTATTTCCTCGTCTGGATTTAAAATCGCGTCAAGTTTGTATATTCTGTTTTTATTTTCAAGATCAATCAAGTATCGCGAATAATTTTCATCACAGTTTATCCTTAAAATTATTTTTAGATCGTCGTTAGACCAGACGATATTATCAAAACTATAATTTTGGCAGTTTTCCAATGATAAAATATCAAGATTGATAGCCGCGTTTTCTTTGCCGTTTTTTAGATTAAAAATAGAGATATTCAATTTTCCCTCGTCCATTTTTTGATACGCTATTTTGTTTTTGTGGTTACTTTCCCAGACATTATTTTTTTCTGTATTTGTTCCGCCTCGCTGCGGTTTTTCAGCAGAGGACCGCAACGGATTGCGCGTTTTTTCGTCGCAGTCCTCTGCCAAGAGACTGCGACGGGGTGGCGATTCTGTATTTGTTACTATGCCATTTAGTAAAACTTCTCTCTTGTAATTATTTTTTAATAAGACAATATTTTTGAGTTCGGTGATATATCCTCCTTGCACGGCGATGTTTTTTTCCCAAGAAAAATAATTGTTTTTTTCAATCCTAACATTATATATTTCAGGATTTAGATTTTCCATTTTAGTATAGTCGCTAAATAAATTTCCAAGAATGTTGTTTTTTAAAAGTTCTCCGTTAATATAAAGATCTGATTTTACCGGTTCGGTCTTTATAATAATCGCGCCAACTTGCACCGTTTTTCCGTTATTTATATTATATTTATATCCAAAACTGTAATACAAAATAATCGCCAACAAAATAAAAAACATTACAACGCAAGCGTAAAAATAAATCTCAAATTTTTTATCCGCGGATCTTTTTTTTGGTCTGGCTTTGGGTCTTGACATATTTTTAAATTTATGCTAAGATATTGTGTTGCGGTAAAATATCGCAACCAGTGCGAGAAAGTGTAAAGTATTCCGGAGTTCAGACTTTAGTCTGTAAAAGCGTAGAAAATAAAAATACTCGTTTTCTTACAGATTGAAACCTGAACTCCAAGATAAATTATTACGCTTCATCGCCGAGTTATTTGAAAAAAGGGGAAGAAGCACAAATAACTTTTATTATTCTGCTTAATCGTTGTTGTTTAATTCTTGTCATAATTTTACTGAATTAGATTTTAGTTCAATAAAACCATGACAAGAATAACATCTCCGCAAAAGATTGTGAAGCGAAAAAAGGAAAATTATAAATTCAAAGATCAGAGAAACGGCTTTATGAAGAGCTGTTTTTTTTGTGGGGTGTTTTTTTGAAATAAGATAGGTGGAAATGATAAGTCATTAACTACAGTTTCTTGATTAAAGCTAACCGCTAACGAATAAATCTAAAAAGCTGTAAACTAAATCAAACCACACTCCTATTAATCCTATTCTACCAAATCTAGCTTCAATTGACAATTAAGCTAAATAAGATAGAATAGAAACAGTTAGATTTAAGCGAAATTTATGTTTGTGAAAAAAATAGGAATAGATTTAGGCACGGCTAATATCTTGGTTTTTATCCCGCAAAAAGGCGTTGTTGCGAATGAGCCGTCTGTTGTCGCGGTCTCGCTTGACGACAATAAAATTTTAGCTGTTGGCAATGAAGCGAAAGAAATGCTTGGAAAAACGCCGGATAATATCTCCGCGAGCCGTCCTGTAAAAGACGGAGTAATCGCTGATTACAAAATCACAGAGGCGATGGTTAGATATTTTATGGATAAAGTCAGCGGAAAAGTGAGATTTTTCAAGCCCGAAGTAATTGTTTCGGTGCCGGCGGGAATTACTTCCACAGAAAGAAGAGCGGTTATTGATGCGACATTGCAAGCGGGAGCGAAAGCGGCGTTTGTTGTCAAAGAGCCAATTCTTGCCGCAATCGGCGCGGGAATTCCGATTAATACCCCTTTTGGAAATATGATCGTTGACATAGGCGGAGGAACTTCTGAGGTCGCGATTATTTCATTGGGCGGGGTTGTTTCCTTCTCTTCGGTTAGAGTTGGCGGTGACAAATTAGATCAGGCAATCGCGGATTATATCAGAAGAAGACATGGAATCGCTATTGGCAGTAAAAACGCGGAAGAGATAAAAATAAAAATCGGCAACGCGACAATTGTTGAAAATAATAAATCTATGGAAGTAAGGGGAAGAAATTTAATTTCGGGACTTCCTAAAACGATTAAGATAAGTTCTAATGAAATTGTTGAGGCGATGCAAGACGAATTGCAAGAAATAATCAAGGCGGTCAAAGATGTTCTCAGAGAAACTCCTCCGGAATTGTCTTCCGATGTAATTGACAGAGGAATGGTTTTAAGCGGTGGCGGAGCGCTTCTTCGCAATTTAGACAAGTTAATCGCGCAATCAACTGGTGTGCCTTGCTACACTGCCGACGATCCTTTACTCTGCGTAATCAAAGGAACGGGAATAATTTTAGATAACCTTGATTTATATCGGAGGAGTATAATTTCGAGAAAATAAAAAGTTCTCTCTTTATCAAAGGGGGGAGATAAGGTTTATATAGGCTCTACTGACTTTCATCTATTTTTTATAGAAAGAGATAAACTTAAATATGCCTTAAAAAAAATAATTTAGCTTGTTTTAACTAATCCTGCCCGGAAATCCCCCTAGCTCCCTTTTACAAAGGGGGAACAATTGGAGAAAATCGGCAGAGCCTAACTACTTTCAAAATGAAAATCGGCATTGACGCTTCGCGGGCGTTTGGGAAAGAAAGGACTGGGACGGAAGAATATTCTTACCGGTTGATTAAAAATTTAGCGATGATGGACATTTCCCGCCATCAAGTTTTTTTATACGCGAGAAAAAATTCTTTGATAGATTTTGATTTACCTGATAATTTTCAATTAAAGATTATTTCTACAAATAGATTTTGGACCCAAATCGGACTGGCGTCTGAAATGATGATCAACAAGCCGGATATTTTATTTGTTCCTTCTCACGCGATTCCGCAAATTCATCCAGCCAAGACAGTCGTAACTATTCACGGTTTGGAATATCGTTATTGTCCGGAATGTTATTCTTTAAAAGAAAGATTGACTTTGGAATTGAATACGAGATATTCTGTTAAATGGGCGAGTAAAATTATTACTCCGTCGGAAAGCACGAAAAAAGATTTGATCAAATTCTATAAAATTGACGCGGAGAAAATAAAAGTTATTTATCATGGAGTGGAAAATAGCAAGTATCAAGCATCAAGTATCAAGCGCTTAAACAAAGAAAATTCTAGTATTTTATTTATTGGTAGGTTAGAGAAGAGAAAGAATTTGGTAAATTTAATTAAAGCGTTTAAGATATTTAAAGAAAGCTACAAGCTACAAGCTACAAGCTACAAGCTAATTTTAGCTGGCAAAGCGGGATTTGGTTTTGCTGAAATAAAAAAAGCGATTCAAGATTCGCCGTTTCAGAAAGATATTATTTTAAAAAATTATGTTTCCGAAAAAGAAAAAGATGAGTTGTATAAAAACGCCAGTGTATTTATTCTACCTTCTTTTTACGAAGGATTTGGACTGCCAGTTTTAGAAGCGATGAATTATGGAACGCCAGTGATTTGCTCAAATGTTTCTTCATTGCCCGAAGCGGCGGGAGACGCGGCGTTGTTAATTAATCCAAACAAGCCTGAAGAAATTGCGGAAGCGATAAATAAAATTTTTAGCGATGACGGTTTAAGAGAAAAGATGATTAAAAAAGGATTTCAGAATGCGCAGAAATTCAGCTGGGAAAAATGCGCGCGGGAAACGATGGGGAAAGTATTAAGTAGTTAGTATTAAGTATCAAACAAGTTCTGAATAAACCTGTCATTCCGACTGGAGCGAAGTGAGGTACGAACAAGCGGAATGGAGGAATCTGTAAACGCATTATACTTGCTTTTTATAAATAATTATAAGAATACACTTCATCTGTTCACAGATTCCTCCACTTCGCTTTCTTCGGCTATCGCCTCAGAATCGCTTCGGTCGGAATGACAAAATTTTGGATAATTTAGAATAGGATCACTATATTATAGAGAAATAATTGTATTTGCGTTGTAGATGAAAGTAGAGTGTGAATAGGATAAGTTAAATGTAATATAATGAAGATTCTGAAACAAGTTCAGAATGACAAAAACTAAAACAGAATTGCAAGTCGGGAGACTTGAACCAACAGCAGGACTAGAAAATTTTTTGATATAAAAAATTTAAGTGCCATTCATTCACAATCAATTAAAATGTCAATATGTCTGAAAAAATAAAAACAAGATTCGCGCCGAGTCCGACGGGGGCGTTGCATGTGGGGGGATTGAGAACGGCGTTGTATAATTATCTTTTTGCCAAACATAATAAAGGCGAGTTTATTTTGCGGATTGAAGACACGGATAAATCAAGATTTGTGGAGGGTGCTACGGAAAGTTTGGTAAAAATATTGAATTTGACAGGACTGAAATATAGCGAGGGCGTTTTTATAAATAATAGCAAGAAAGCTGTTCAGAGAGGCGATTTTGAACCGTATTTGCAATCGGAACGGCTTGATATTTATAAAAAATATATAGACGAACTTGTTAAAAATAATCGTGCCTATTTTTGCTTTTGCAGTCAGGAGCGATTGGAAGAAATGAGAAAAAATCAGCAAGCCAAAAAACTAGCGCCGAAATATGACGGTAAATGCAGAAATTTAAGCGAGGCGGAAGTTGAAGATTTAATCAAGAAAAAAACGCCTTTTGTAATTCGTTTAAAAGCTCCGAAGAGCGGTTTTACGGAATTTAAAGATTTAATTTACGGAAAAATAAAAATCGCTAATGAAACAATTGACGATCAAGTTTTAATAAAATCAGACGGCTATCCGACTTATCATTTTGCGAATGTTGTTGACGATCACCTAATGGAAATTTCGTATGTGATTAGAGGCGAAGAATGGCTGCCGTCAACGCCGAAGCATATTTTATTATATCAAGCGTTTGGCTGGGACATTCCCAAGTTCGCGCATTTGCCGTTGCTGTTAAATCCCGATAAAAGCAAGTTAAGCAAACGGCAGGGCGATGTCGCGGTGGAAGATTATTTAAATAAGGGTTATTTGCCGGAAGCGTTGCTTAATTTTATTTTACTGCTCGGCTGGAATCCTAAAACAGAAGAAGAAATTTTTTCTCTGGAAGAAATGATTAAACGCTTTGATTTATCCGGCGTGAATAAATACGGCGCGATTTTTAACACTGAAAAACTGGACTGGATAAACGGGACCTATATTCGGAATATGGGCTTGGATGAGTTGACTAAGCTTTGCGCGCCCTATTTAATTAAGGCGGGACTGGTGGAAGAAATACCAAATCCAAAATTACAAATTCCGAATAAATCTCACAATTCACAATTCACAATTCACAATTCTGATAAAGAAGCAGCAAGTATTAAGTATCAAGTATTAAGCACAGGCGAGGAAATAAGTTTTGATTATTTAAAAAAAGTAATTGCGCTTGAGCAGGAGCGAATGAAAAAATTGAGTGAGATAGGGGAGCTGGTGAAATTTATTTTTGTCGCTAAATTAGAGTATGACAAAGACTTGTTAATTTGGAAGAAAACGAGTTTTGAAGAAACGCGGAATAATTTAGAATTAGCTTATCGGGAACTGGAAAAAATAGATGAGCAGAATTTTACCAAAAATAATTTAGAAAAAGTTTTGAGAGATTTGATGGAACGAGAAAGAATTAAAACAGGGGAACTGCTCTGGCCGTTGCGAGTTTCTTTAACCGGACTAAAAGGATCCCCGGGACCGTTTGAAGTAGGAGAGGTTTTAGGAAAAGAAAAGGTTTTGGGGAGAATTGGGTTTGCGATAAATAGAGATTAACAAAATAAAAAATGAAAAAAGTATTTTGTTTTGGAGGAGGAAACGCAATGCCGAAAGCCATTCTTTCTGAACTAAAAAAATACCCGGTCAATATCACTAGTGTAACCTCAATGGTAGATAATGGCGGATCAACGGGACAGTTGCGAAAAGATTTTAATATTCTTCCGCCGGGAGATATCAGAAGACATCTTTTGGCTTTATCCGATGCGCCAAACTGGAAAAAGGAACTTTGGGATTTTAGATTTGGACGAGAAATTTTTGAGGGCGGGCATCAAGGACATAATTTTGCCAATATTTTTTTAGCGGGAATAGAATGCGGCGTAAAAAATTATACTGAGGTTTTGAAAATAGTCCATGAATTTTTAGAGGTAAAAAAACATCAAGTTTTGCCAGCAACGATAAAGCAGACACAGTTAATGGCTTTATTAGAAAATAAGAAAATAATTTTTGGAGAAAGCGAAGTAGATGTTTATAAAAAACATAATCCTAATTTGAAGATTGAAAAAATATATCTTCAGCCAAAAGTGCAAGCGTACCCGCCTGTTTTAAAAGTTTTAGAAACACTGAAAAAAACTGATTTAATTATTATCGGTCCGGGCGATCTTTATTCATCTTTGTTGCCCTGTTTTCTTCCAGGCAAGATTTCCAAGGCAGTGAAAAAAAGTAAAGCTAAAAAGATTTTAGTTTGTAATACGATGACAAAATTAGGCGAAACAAATGATTTTTCTGTTTCAGACTTTTCTAATGAAACGGAAAAATATCTTGGTTCTGAACTTGATTTTGTAATTTATAATCAGCAATCAATTTCCGCCAGTGAAGTAAAAAAATGTCAGAAAGAAAATAGTTTGCTTTTAAAAACAGTTAAGATAAACATAAATCTTGATAAAAATAAATTTATTGGAACAAAAATTTTGGACAAAAAAGAAACAGCAGTTTATAATTCCTCTAAACTGACAAAACTAATTATATCACTAAGCGCTTAATACTTAACACCAATTTTATGCAAGCCGTAATTCTCGCCGCGGGGAAATCAACAAGAACTTATCCGCTGACACTTACCAAGCCGAAGCCGCTTTTAAAAGTGGCGGGAAAAACAATTATTGAGCATAATCTGGAACAGCTTATTGGAATAGTTGACGAGGTTTGCATTGTCGTTGGATACAAAGCGGAAATGATTAGAGAATTTGTCGGTGATGAATTTAAGGGAATGAAAATTAAATACGCTGTTCAGAAAAAACCGCTTGGCAATGCTGACGCTTTGTTGAAAGCGGAAAAACAGATTAAAGAAAAATTTATTTTAATGTTCGGCGATGATTTATATAGCGGAAAAGATATTAAAAAATTGTTAAAATATGATAATGCTATTTTAGCGCAAAGAGTTGAAAACCCGGAGCGATTTGGCGTTTTGAAAATTAAAGACGGCGTTTTTGTAAAAGTTGTTGAAAAGCCGAAAATTTTTATTTCTGATTTAGTCAATATCGGATGCTTCTTATTCACAAAAGATATTTTTCAGGCTTTGAAAAAAATTAAATTATCAAAAAGAAACGAGTATGAGTTGCCAGATGCTTACAATCTGCTTGCTAAAGAAAAGGAAATAAATGTTGTTACGGTTAAAGATTATTGGTTGCCGATTACTTATCCTTGGAGTTTGCTTGAAGCGAATGAATATCTATTGAAAAATCCTCCTAACCATCTTTTACAAGGGGGGAAATTTCAAGAGGGAAAAATAGAAGAAGGAGTCAAAATTAACGGGCAGCTGGCAATTGGCGGTGGGACAATCATAAAATCAGGCGTTTATATTGAGGGAAATGTTATTATTGGCAAAAATTGTAGAATCGGACCTAATTGTTATTTGAGAGGAACAACGGCAATTGGCGATAACTGCCATATCGGGCAAGCGGTAGAAATTAAAAGTTCAATTATCGGCGATTGTGTCAATATCGCTCATTTGTCTTATTTTGGCGATTCTGTTATTGGTGACAATGTAAATATAGCCGCCGGGAACATAACCGCTAATTTAAGATTTGACAATAAAAATATCAAATCGCCAGTTAACGGAGATGTTCAGGACACAAAAAGAAGAAAGCTTGGAGTTATCATTGGAGATAATTGCAAAACGGGAATAAACATTTCTTTTTATCCGGGAGTGAAAATTAATCCCGGCTCAGAAATAATCCCGGGGAAAATTGTTAAAAGAGATATAAAATAATTTTTTTATTGATGATCAGGTGATTGAGTGATACTTTGACAAACTAAAAAATACAAAACACTATGATAATATGAATTACCATAGTGTTTTTGGTTTTAGTTGTTTTTGTTCTTTAAATCATAAAATGTAAAAACAAAAAGCAGGGCTTTCGCGTCTGAAAAAAGATGAAAATGAATTACAAGAAGATTTAATAAAGATTTTAAAGAAATCTTTTAGAGAATTTAAATAAGTTGATGTTCTAGAGCCTATTTTATTATAAAAAAATGATAAGAAAAATAAAGTAAGGAAAAATAATGATAATTGACCTATTTTTAAATCTCTGCTATTTTTAAATCAAGAATAACAAAAAATTCAAATCTATGTTCAAAAAACAATTTCCAATTATTTTTATAGGATTATGCGCGGTTATTGCTGTGCTGGTTTTGGGGTGGAGTGTTTTTGTGAAGATAGAGGCTCCTGTTCAGGAGCCAACAGTAAGCGAAGAGCCGATAGAAGATAATGAGA
>JAYEHC010000037.1:0-14670 GCA_034659355.1 Patescibacteria group bacterium
GAAAAATTAAAAGAACATCGTAAAAGAAAATTAAATACAAAAAAACAACATCAAAATGTTGCAAAGAAGAAATAACTGTTATTTAATTTAAAAAATCAAGTGTTCGGCTTGACCCTAGCGGGTAGCTCTCATTATAACTAAGCATCATAGCATACATTGTAATGTTTGTCAAGGCCCTCGCATTGAGGACATATTTTGTTTTTTATTAATCTAAAATAGTGATATAACGGAGTTAGTAATTTCTAATTTACAACATTCAAAAATAAAAGATGATATTATGACTTTTAACTACAAAGACTATGAGTAAAATTAAAAACAATCATTCACAATAAATGATTGTTTTATTTGTTCGGGGACAGGGGCTCGAACCCCGATTAACAGGATCAAAACCTGTCGTCCTACCATTAGACGATCCCCGAAAGTAACCGTTTATAATTTAAATAACTTTCCCGCCAAACATTTCTAAAGCGGAATCTACCATATCGCCATTTTTATTGTCGTTTTCTTTTTTATCGCTATCCCCATCATCGCTGCTATTATTTACCGCGACAGAAACATCTTCCTTAATTTTATAGCCCATTTTTTCGGCTTCGTTGTTTGTGATAAATTCGGTAAAAATTTCCGAACCGAGAACCTGAGAAGCGACTTTTTCAATAATCAATTTATTTTCAATCTTATTCAGTTTATCTTTGTGAAAAGAATACTGGCACAACATCGTAATTTTATTTCCTCTTGCGTCAATCGGACAGCAAGTTTTAAGAAACACAGTCAAAGAATGATTATGCGGTTTGATTTCTTCCAAAATTCTACTCCAATTACCTTTAATAACATTCAGATCAATATCATCAATATCATTACCCGAAACGGAGCTCGGCTCCGAAATTTCGGAACTTAGTTCCGTTTCAGATTCCATTTCCTTTTTTCCAAAACTAACGCTTTTCTTAATAAAATCCTGCGACTGTTTTACCGACTGAGAGACTTTGGTGGCAATCTTTTTAATCGGTTCTTTGATTTTGTCATTATAATCATTATTCGCCCTGTTTGTCAATAGATTATTATTGGAGATATTGATTTCAGCGATAGCAAGTTCCAAAGGGAGTTGCGGGATTATTGACGATTTAATTTCTTCTCTAGCTTGAATAAAGACACGAATCATTTTAACAATTTCCGAAATTGCCGTTTTTTGAGAAATATCTTCCAGTTCCGCTATCTGCTCTTCCGTCATTTCCAAAGAAAAGTTGTTTTTTATTTCCGGACTTATTTTTATTAACATTAACTTTCGGCAATATTCCACAACGGACTCGCTAAATTGTTCGAGGTCATACCCGTCATCGATTGTCTTGCTTACATAGCCAACCGCTTCACTATACTTTTTTTCAATAATTAGTTTTACCAACTCAATCGTTTTGGAAATATCCGCCAAAGCGAGAATTTCCTGAACTTCTTTCAAGGTGATTTCTTTGTCTTCCAGCGCTAATATTTGTCCGAATAAACTTTCACTGTCGCGCATTCCCCCGCTGGAATTTACAGCGATGAAATCAAAAACGCCTTTTCCAACTTTTACTTTTTCTTTTTCCGCAATTCCTTCCAACCGCTTTTTGATCTCGGAGATTTTAATGCGGCGAAAATCAAACCGCTGACAACGAGAAATTATCGTTGCGGGAATTTTATGAATCTCCGTAGTTGCTAGAATAAAAATCACATGCTGAGGCGGTTCTTCCAGCGTTTTTAAAAGAGCGTTGAAAGCGCCTTTGCTCAACATATGAACCTCGTCAATAATATAGACTTTGTATTTTCCAATCGCCGGGGAAAAATTTATTTTTTCAATAATATCTCTGATTTTGTCAACCTGCGTATGCGTTGCCGCGTCAATTTCCACAAGATCTAGAAATTTATTTTGATTTATGTTTTTGCAAACAAGGCATTCATTGCACGGTTCACCGTCTTTAATATTTTCGCAATTTACCGCCTTGGCCAGTATTCTCGCGATTGTCGTTTTGCCAATTCCCCTCGGTCCGGAAAATAAATAAGCATGGGCAATTTTCCCGCGCTTAATCGCGTTCTTCAAAGTTTTAACAACATGTTCCTGTCCAACTACCTCGCCAAAATTTGAAGGCCGATATTTTCTATAGAGAACTTTGGTCATCTTAATATTTTAATTTGGCGCTTGTAAAGAAATAACATTTTCTAAGTTCGCTCAGCTTTATGCCAGATTGGTTTGAAAAAAGTTGAGGGATATTGCTATATGCTGAAAGTTTTTTCAAGCTAAGATGGTATGAAGATGAGATGAAATTAGAAAGGTTATTTATTTACAAACGCTTAATTCCCTCTGATCAAATCATCTAAAATTCCTCTGCTTTCATTTTTGTCTTCTTCGTCAACTCGCGCTTCTTTTTTTATTTCTTCAATATCCGGAGTCCACTCATCTTCTATCGTTTCGTTTTTTTCATTTTCTTCACTAATGTTTTCCATACTATCATTGTCTTCTTTTTCTTCTCTATCGCTATTCGCGTAATTTAAATTATTCAAATTTTCAGTATTGCCTTCTGAAGTTCCAATTACCGCTTCAATCGCGCCCCATTCGCTTATTTTTTCCCTGGGAACGATCAGCGTTACTTCATCTCCTTCTTTCGCTTTGAAGTATGTCAAAGATGCTAAAAGAACTTTATATTTTCTTCCTTCCGAATAAACATAGTGCTTTCCGTCACCATCTCTGATAACTGTTCCAATTATCGTCCTTCTTTCAATGGGACTGATTTGCTTGAACAAAAACGATCCATCGTCCGTAATGGTAAGTTTCAACAAATCGCCCTCAACAAGTTTTGATTTACTGGCATAATTTACCGGAATTGGATATTTCTTATCGTCCATTCCAATCATTTTTTCGCCGTCAAAAGTTCCTTCTATAATCTGACTCGCCTCTGATGTAATTTGCGGTTTTCTCGCTCCGCCGTCAAGCTGAACCAGAATTTGTTTAGCGGCCGCAATATTTCTATCAGCGCTTTCAATCATCTGACGCAAAAGCGCTATTTTTCCTTGGTTTAATTCTTCCATATTTTTGTTTTTATTTTATATTTTTATTATTCCCCAATAATACCAGTATATCAAATTATAGAGATTTGTAAAATAACACAGGCGCGCAAGCGAGTTGTAAGAATTGCTAGCGTTGTTTATATTTTTAAATATTCCTTGTAATGCTCAAAATTAGATTTAGGGAAGTTTTTATCCTCAAGTCGGATAAAATTACTATTTGGCGTTAAAATCTTTTTTTAGAAAAATTCTTATAAAGTATAAACAACGCTCTGAAATCTAACAATTGAATATGCCTTAAAAAAATAATTTAGCTTGTTTTAACTAATCCTGCCCGGAAATCCCCCTAGCCCCCTTTTACAAAGGGGGAACAATTGGAGAAAATCAGCAGAGCCTAAATAAAAAATTCAAGAATTCAAATTTGTTCATTCATTAATTAGACATCTTACATATTTAATTTCTAAAAAACCCAGGGAAGACGAGGGTTTTTCTTTTTTTATTGTCTTTTTTAAACTGGGAATAATGTCTTAGATAAGCATAGTTTTTGCCAGTTGATAATTTATGCTAAACCGCTATTTCATTCCCGTGCTTCCAAATCCGCCATCGCCGCGCTTGGTAATATTTAAATCTTCTCCTGTTTCAATTTCCACCTCTTCAATTTTTTGAATTAGCATTTGCGCTATCTTTGCGTTTTTTTCAACAAGATATTCTTCGCTCCCAAGATTAATAAGCGCGACCGCAACTTCTCCTCTGTATGTTGAATCAATAACTCCCGCCATCACTTTTATACCATATTTCACAGCTAAACCGCTTTTATCCCAAATAAGTCCGACATATCCATCCGGAATTTCCATTCTGATTCCCGTTGAAAATACTCTCCGCTCTCCCGGTTTTAAAAGATAATTCTCTTCTACCGAATAAAAATCCATTCCCGCGTCTCCCCGATGCGCGTAATTTGGAACTTTTGCGTCTTCGTTTATTTTTTGAATTCTAACTTTTAGCATTGCTATTTTTATCTTAAAAACTTTTCAACTTTATTCCAAATTAAATCGCTTATTTCTTCAGGACTTAATAACTTGTTTTTTATAACGCAGTTTATTTCCGTCCAATTGTTATATTTCTTGACTAAATTCAATGACTGTTGATAAGACGATTCCTGATAAATGCGACTTTTTTCAACTTTGTCGTTTTTCGCATTTTTAAGATAATCTCTGGAAATTTTTTTGACTAATAACTTTTTGGAAAATTTATAAGGCACATTGAGAAAAATAATCGTGTCTGGTTTTGGAATTTTAAAAACATTGAATTCCATTTCTTCCAGCCATCCCAAAAACTTCTTTCTCTCTTTGGGATTTGAAATTTTTCCCCCTTGATGAATTTGATTTGAGGAAGAATATCTATCAAGCAAAACCACCTTTCCGTCTTCCAGCCATTTCTCTATTTTCTCTTTTGTCTCCCAGCGATCAGCAGCATACAAAACTGACGCCAGATAAGGATTTATTTTCGGAGCGTTTCCAAACTCATTATTTTGAAACTTGCCGATTAGTTCTCCAAAAAAATTATTGTAATACTGCGGAAAATCCAAAGTCGCGGTCTTGTGTCCATTTTTTTTTATTCGTTTTATTAATAATTTTGCCTGCGTCGCTTTGCCGCTGCCATCTATCCCATCTATCACAATCAATTTCCCTTTCGTTTTATTTTTCATAATATACAATTAGCGCTTGTAAAGAAATAACATTTTCTAAGTTCGCTCAGCTTTATGCCGGATTGGTTTGAAAAAAGTTGAGGGATATTATTATATACTGAAAGTTTTTTCAAGCTAAGATAGTATGAAGATGAGATGAAACTAGAAAGGTTATTTATTTACAAGCGCTTAGAACTTCCCCCATTTTCAAAAAACGCTTACCGCCAAATTTCTATGGTAAAAATGTTTTAAAAATTTTTCTTATCTTTTGTCCTATGCCATCAAAAGATGGTAATTTAAATTTTCTTTTTCCTGAAGAAAATACTCCGTTCTCGTCCGCGTCCCACATAATTAAACCAATTGCCGTCGCAAAAGACGGATCGTCAACTTTGTCAACAACGCCATCAAGTTCTTTTGGAAATCCAATCTGAGCTGGCAATCGCAAAACTTTTTTGGCTAGCTTAACCATTTCAGGCATTTTTGCTCCTCCCCCGGTAATTACAACTCCCGCTGGAAGCATTCCGCTCCGATCTATTTTTTTAAGCTCTTTGTCAACCATTAAAAATATCTCTTCAACTCTCGCTTCAATTATTTCCGCGATATACTTCCTTGAAAATTCTCCCTCTTCGTTCTGATCAATATCCGCGATATTTATTTTGTCTTTTTTGGAAACATCTTGCGCAATCGCGACGCCATATTCCAATTTTATTTTCTCGGCAATATCAATTGGAATTTTCAGCCCAATCGCAATGTCATTTGTAATATGCCCCGCCCCAATAGGAAGAGTCGCCAAATGTAAAATATTTCCATCTTCAAAAACGGAAATTCCGGTTGTTCCTTTTCCAATATCAATAACGGCAACACCTAATTCCCTTTGCTGTTTTGACAAAACGGCTTTTGAAGCCGCAAAAGGCGCAAATGCCAAATCTTCAACATCGGCGTCAATTCCGCATTTCTGCGCACACTTTACCAAATTTTTTATAAATGGCGCTGTACCTTCTATAATCAGCGTGTTGACTTCCAAACGCACACCATTCATCCCCACGGGATCTTTAATTTTTTCCTGCCCATCAATCGTATAACCGCACGGCACCACACCAATTATTTCTCTATTATTTGGCATTGATATCGCCTGCGCCGCCGTGATCACTCTGTTGACATCCTCTTCGCTAATTTCCCCATCGGCTCTTGAAACGGCGACAACGCCTTTTGAAAATTGCGATTCAATATGACTTCCGTTAGCGCTAATATAAGCGCGTTCTACCGGAATTCCCGTAATTCTTTCCGCTTCTTCTTTTGATTGGATTATTGAATTTGCCGCTTCTTCAATGTCAACTACAATTCCATTGCTTATTCCGTGAGAAGACGCTTCGCCAATACCTAAAATCAACGGCTTGGAATCATCATTTTGCTTTTGGGCAATTATAGTTCTGATTAAACTTGTTCCAATGTCAATCCCTATTAAAATATTTCCTTTTGACATAAAATTTATTTTGTTATATTTAGATATTTATATAATTATACCCTATTTTTCAAAAATAAAAAAGGTCTTTGAAAATTACATTGAAATAAGGCCAAAAAATTATCACTCCCACAAATGTCGCTCCGAGAGACGCTATTAAAACGGCGGCTGCCATCATATCTTTTATCGCCTTTGCGTAAGGATGAACTCTTGGCTCCAAAATATCAACGATGCGTTCAAAAATTGAATTTATAATTTCCAGAACGAGAACCAAAGTAATCATCATCACCAAAGCGACGGATTCCCAAACTTTCAGTCCGAAAAATAAAATAAAAAAGATAACGATGATTGCAAGCGCTGTTTGAATTCTAAAATTTTGTTCTTGAAAAACGCGTTTAAAACCTCCTATCGCATGCAAAAAACTTCTAACAAGTTTTCTAACACTGAATATCATCATTCTAATTTTAGTTTTTTAGCTTCTTTTCCTCCACTGTCTTAATGTCCTCTCCATCTATCTGATCAACTATTTTAGTCAGCTGTCTCGTTCTAACCCCGGAAACTTTATCGTATTGTCCCGCTAGAGATTTAATTTTACTCCCAATGCTGTCAAATTCGCTATTATATTTATTGTACTCGTCTTTAAATTTGCTTATTAAATTCACCACTCGATGCAAATCTTCTTGAATTTTAAAATTGTCATAAGACTGATGAATCATTCTCAAAAAGGTGATAAAAGAAATTGGTCCGACAATGGCTACCTTTTTTTGATTCGCCTCATCAACCACATCATAAAGCTGGTCATTAATAACGCTAAAAATCATTTCATTGGGAACAAACAAAATTACAAAGTCTAAAGTTTTTTCTTCCGGGTTTATGTAATCGCGACTGGTTACCTGTTTGATCTTCTGTTTAACATCCGTTTTGAACTGGGCAAAATATCTTTTCTTTTCTAACTTATCTTCAACCTCTTGAAATTTTACCAACGATTGGTAAGGAAACTTAACATCAATATTCACCTTGCTTTTATCAGGCAAATAAATAGTAAAGTCGGGACGATTGGCATTTGTTTCTTGACTAAGATTGCCGTCATAATTCAAACCTTTAACAAATCCGGCGATTTTCAACAAATTCTCTGCCACTTCTTCTCCATACCTTCCGCGCAACTGATTATTGGAAAGAATATTTTTCAAATTATCTGTGGAGTCTTTTAATTTACCTGTTACTTCTTTATGTTCTTTAATAATAGTTTTCAAATTTGAGAACTCGCCAATTCTCGCTTTTTCCGTATTTTCTATTTTTGCCTGACTGTCTTTTAATCCATTATCTATTTTTTCAATCAAATCTTTAATCATATCTTTTTTGCTATCTAAATACTGCTCGTTTCTTTTCATTTTCTCGTCGGATAGTTCCGCAAATCTAGCTCTTTCTTCTTTTAAAATTTCCCTATTTCTTTCTTCAAGCATTTTCAAATTTCTCTCTGCCATTTTTTCGCTCCAAGAACTAAAATAGCTAACAATTGGTTTTTTAAATAACAAAAACAATATGGCAAAAACGGCCACTAAAGCTACAGCTGTAATAACTATTTGTTCAAGCATATTTTGTTTCCTGAAAGCTTTTTAATTCTACCACGAATATGGATTTACATCAAAAAAAATAAAAAGTAAAAACAATCTCTCTTTGTAAAAGACTGTAGCTGATTCGGAGTTGCGCTCCAAACCTTAATTTCTAGCGTATCGCTAACGGTCTGATTTTAGACATAATTTTTTCAGTTATTTCGTCAATCTCCAAATTTTTATCTTGTTTAATAATTTCATCAAGCTTAGCTCTCGTTTCGGGATGTTTGGCGATTAAAAAACTGCAACAATCTTGATAGGGAATAATTGAAGTTTCGTAAGTGTTAATTTGTTTAGCAAGATTAATTGTTTCCTGTTTATTAATTCCAATCAGAGGCGGAAATATCGGCAAGTTCGCGGCCTTGTAAATTGCGTTTATATTGTCAATCGTCTGCGAAGCGACTTGGCTCAAACTGTCGCCAGTAACAAACCCTTTCGCGTTTTCTTTTTTAGCGATAATTTCGGACAATTTAAACATCATTCTTCTGTAAATTATCATTCTGTTTTTAGCTGGAATTTTAGCGATAATTTCTTTCTGAAATTCTTCAAACGGAACGACATACAATTTTGACTTTCCCTGAAAACGGCTTAGAATTTTGACCAGCTTTTCTATTTTCTGATCGCCAGCGCTACTGGAAACGGTTTTGTTTTTAAAATGAATAAAAACAATTTTCGCTCCCCTTCTCATCATCATAAAGCTTGCCACGGGACTGTCTATTCCCCCCGAAATTAAACTCACTAATTTCCCCGCTGTTCCAGTCGGCAATCCGCCAATCCCTTTTATTCTCTCGGCATAAATAAAACAATTTTTATTTCCGACATCTACGACAATTTCCAGATCCGGATTATGAACATCAACTTGAAGATCTGTGTTCTCCAAAACACACCCCCCCACTTTGCAATTTATCTCGGGAGATTTCAATTTAAATTTTTTGTCACCCCTTCTCGCTTCTATTTTAAAAGTTCTACATTCTCCCCTTTTTTCTATTGAGAACTGCGACGATTTTACAAACTCAACCGTTTTTTCTTTTATTTTTTCAATATCTTTCTCGCAAGAAACAGCCAGCGTAAAATTTGATATTCCGGGAATATTTTTTAAAATCTCTTTTATTTTCTGTGTTTCTGTCTTACTCTCGCCCTGTCGCAGTCTCTCAGCAGAAGACTGCGACGGATTATATATTTGTTCGTCAATATCTATAATAAATTTCCCCAATTCTTTATAAACTTTCCGATGCTTTATTCTTTTTAATAGCTCCTCAATATTATTCATTAACGCGCGCTCAAAAAAAGGTCTGTTTTTCCCCTTCAGTGTAATTTCGTCATAGTGGATTATAATGTGGATATGAGACATAAGTTTAGTTTTAAAAAGTTTTTAAATTACGAAATTACCGTCATTGCAAAATGACAGAAAAATTCTCCCGACAACTCTAACCTACCACAACTCAGAACTTTGAGCAATGAAAAACATTATAAAAAATCACATCTCCGATTTTATCAGTTCTAAATATCCGCGCGTTGATATTCTTGAGACGATTTAATAATTCTCCGGCGGGATGTCCATAGCTATTTTTCCCGACAGAAATTATCGCTTTTTCCGGTTTTACTGTTTGAAGAAATTCATTGGAAGTTCCATACTTGCTACCGTGATGCGAGACTTTTAATATCTCCGCTTCCAGATTTATATTTTTGTCCAACAATTTTTTATCAACTTTAAAACCGGCATCACCCGTCAATAAATAAGAACTATCATTAAGCGTGAACTTAAATATAATTGACGCGTCATTGCTATCTTTTACTTCCTTGTCCTTTAGACTCTCAAAAGGATGTAAAACTGTCATATTTATATTTCCCGCCTTTATCCCTTGTCCGAATTCCGCGTATTTCACAGGAATATCTTTTTCCGCGATTAGCTTGTCGCGTTCTTGACAAATCGCTTTTTCGCATTTTATTCCAGGCATCAGAATTTGCTCCACTTCATAATATCTCAAAACTTCAACCAGTCCGCCAATGTGATCTTTGTCGGGATGAGTCATAATCATCAGTTCAATTTTCTTGTCATAGAACGGCAGATATTTTCCCAGTTTATTTAAAATATCCTTCCCATCCCCGCCGTCTATCAAAATCTGCGTGTCTCCTTCCAAATCAATCATCGCCGCGTCTCCCTGTCCGACATCAAAAAAAATCACCCTCGGCTTTTTGCCTTCAACAGAATTATCTCGCCAAAAAGCAACGGCGATTAAAGCGTTTATTAGAAAGAGGAGGATTATGATTAAGGAGAGATATTTTTTGGAAAGGGTTGACATAAAATTAGAATTTAGAATCTGGAATCTGGAAAATTTCACTTGACATTTATGAAATTTCGGATTAGGATGAGTTTAATAAAGGAGGTGTCATGAATTGAAATGTCCAATATGCAGAGCAAAGATTAACGGATGGAGAAGTTTGGGTAATTTACCAATGATTGCCCAGTGCCCCAAGAATCCCATAATTTTCTACTTTCTTTCCGATGTAACTTCGGACAGAGATCTTTTGGAAATAGTTTCTGAAAGAGGAGCAAGAATCGCTAGCGAGGTCCCAACCATAGCAGCCGTTCTAGAACAAAAGTGATTTCACGCAGAACCAGAATTCTATTTCATTGATAAGAAAGATGGATTGGATATAATTTTGGCAAAAATGAGCAGGAGCCCGTTTCATTCCAACATCGCCGCTTACAAACGGCAAATGGAATTATTAAGAAAGTACGCTGTGACTTCCTTAATTATTTCAAGAGAAGCCGGGCTATCAGGAGCAATAGATTAAAGAGTTGTAGCATCGCTACCGCCCGTTTTTTTTATTTGCCTTGTTTTATTTTGTCATTCCTGCGGAGGCAGGAATCCAGACGAAGTTTTATCAATCGTTATTTTTAAAATAAAAGTTTGAAAACGAATTAACGGTGGTGTTTTGTGATATTTCAACTATTATAATTATAATTAAAAACTGAAAATTTTTCACCTGGATTCCTGCCTTCGCAGGAATGACAATTATAACACTGATGATAATTATATACCGGTCTTTCTGCAAAACCTTTTTTTCACACTCCCAAAATTCAACCAACAAATCAAAACCAAATAATAAATCCCAATAACTAAAAATCCGATTTTATTAAAACTTATCAGACCAAACGGCAATCCCGCGAAAAATTTTATTGTTTCAATTTGGTAAAATAAAATCAGCCAGATTGGATATGCTAAAATCTGCGCGACAGCCAAATTCACAAAACCAATCATTACCAACAAAAACCCGCCAAGCATTACAATCGGCACAAGCGGCAAAATTAAAATATTCGCCAGAACGGAAAGCAGGGAAAAATTTCCAAAACTGTTGATGATAATCGGCAAAGTCGCGACTTGTGCCGAGACAGTTATTAGAAAAATTGTTTTTATGCCTAAAAAATCAGAATACTTTTTGAAAAAATTATCCAGTTTTGGAAAAATATAAACTATCCCCAAAATCGCGGCAAAGGAAAGCTGGAAACCTATATCGTATCGCAATAAATTAGAATTGTGAACAAGCATTAAAACTGCCGCGAAAACAATCGCGTTTCCGGCGTTTTTCAACCTGCCAACTCTTATCGCAAACAACGCCAACCCCGCCATTATCGCCGCGCGAACAGCCGACGGCGGAAAGCCAACAAGAATTACAAAAAATACGATTCCCAAAAGAGCGAAATAAAACGCGTAATTTCTGTTTAATCCGCTGGCAAGCAAAAAATACATCAGAGCCAAAGCGACAATCGCCAAGTGCATTCCGGAAATCGCGATAATATGCCTCGTGCCGGTTTTATTAAAAGCCTCCAAAGTCTCTTCGCTAATGTCTGATTTTATCGCTAAGGTCATCGCGCTGACAATTCCCGCCTGCGGTTGAGGAAATATTTTCTTTATTAAATCATTGGACTGTTTTCTAAACCTTGAAATTTGCGTATAAAAACCCGCTTTGTTTCTTTCTTTTAGTTCTGCTTTTGGATAATATATAATGTAATAGATATTTTTTGCCAGCAAATAATCTCTGTATTTAAATCCTTCAAAATCCTCGGGAATTTTTATTTTCCCTTCTACCTTAATTATATCACCAAGATTATATTCCGGATAGCGATTCGCGTAGACAATCATTTTCCCGTTTATTTTACCGCCGTCTTTTTTGTTTTTCGCTTTGTCGCAGTCTCTCGGCAGAGAACTGCGACATTCCATCTTTATATTTTTAATAATTATTTTCTGTTTGCCGTTTTTTGTTTCCGGCATTTCAGAAATTGTACCGCTTATTGAAATACTTTTGTTATTTAATTTGTCAATTTCTGAAATTTCCAACTCGCTCAATTTCCCGCTTTCAATTCTAATAAAACCTAATGCTAAAAAAGCAAGAAAGAAAAATAATACTCTTGCTTTCTTATTTTTTCCAAACAGAAAAGCAAGTGAAATAAAAAATCCCGTCGCTAAAAACAAAATCCAAACTGAAACTGAATAATACGAACCAATAAAAATTCCCAAAATAAAAAAGAGGCAAGAAAAAAGAAAAGTTTTAGATCTCGTCATATTTTTTCTTCCAAAAATTTATTAGACCTCTTGCGTAATTAATTTCGTTACGAGATTTTTATATTTTGAGGCAAATTTTTCAAATAATTTTTGAAGTTAGCCTATCCCGCAATGTTGCGGAAGATAGAATTTTTGGGGAATTTGACCAAAATATGGAAATCACAGTAAGAAGTAATTACGCAAGAGGTCTATTAGTCCGCAAAATTTTATTCTTCCTCCACCACTATCACAGCTCTAACCAATCCGATTTCTTCGTAGGAAAAATCGTCTCCTAGCAAATCTTTTATCGGGCGAAGCGCTTCGGCGCTGCCTTCTTTTGCGAAAGCGTTTTTAATAATTCCAATTTTCTCCGCGGAAACAAATTTGCTTAAATCTGAAACTGGGATGCGTTTTTGGGCAAAAAGACTGCCAAGATGCGTGGCGATTGTTCCTGTTTTAAGCCCTCGTTTTTTAGCAATTTCCTCAAGACTTAAACCATTTTTATATAAAGCGCAAGTTTCCGAAACGGTGTCCGAATCAGAATTAAATCCGCCTTGGCGAATTTTCGCTTTTTTTCTTGCCAACGCTCCCATTCGCGAAGAAACATTTTTGCTTTGGCAATATCTATTAGTCGCTACCAAAAGAAATTTTCCGTATTGCGCGAAATTCTTCTCTCCAATCCCGGAAATTTTTCTTAAGTCGTCTGGAAGCAAGGGCAGATAAGTCGCTATTTCAATCAAAACCCGATCCGAAAAAATAATATAAGGAGAAACATTTTCTTCTTCCGCTTTTTTCTTCCGCCACTCTTTCAAAAAATCAAACAGCTCAAACTCGTAATTCAGTTCTCGCTCAATTTCTTGGACTTCTCTTATCTTGACAATAACTTTTTGCTTGCCTAAAAGAACTTTATGAGATTTTTTATTCAGGCAAAGCGTTGGATACTTTCCCGTTTCTCGTTTGACAAATTCCTGATCAATCAGCAAATCAATTAAATTCTTGATTTCCTCCTGAGTTTTTTCACCCATAATTCCATAAGTGGAAAGAGCTTTAAATTTAATTGCTCTTTCCGAACTTGAACCAGACAGTATTTGAGCAATAGTTGAAACTCCGACTGGGTAAGGAACGCGAAAAACGCAGGATAAAACTTTTTGCGTTTCCGTCGTCAAATCATTTTCCTTAATATCGTGAGCTAAACAAACATCGCATTTTTCACGACAGCGATATTTTTCTCTTTCTTCGCCAAAATAGCTAAGAATATATTTATGACGGCATTCCAAACCGCGAGCAAACCGTTCTACTTCTCTTAATTTTTGAAAAGACAGTTCTTGATAGGTTCTATCTTCCGACTGGGAAATTAGATATTCTTGAGTGGCAATATCACCGCCAGAGTAAAATAGGTAGCAATCCGAAGGCAAACCGTCTCTGCCCGCTCTTCCAATTTCTTGATAATAATTTTCAATTGATTTCGGCAAATTGGCATGAATAACAAAACGAACATTTGATTTATTTATTCCCATTCCGAAAGCGACCGTCGCCACTATCAAATTTATTTTTTCTTTCAAAAAAGCGTCTTGATTTTTGGTTCGCAGATCGTTATTCATTCCAGCGTGATAAGGCAAATTCTGATAACCCGCTTCATTCAAAATCATTGAGATTGATTCCGTCTTTTTTCTAGTCGCGCAATAAATAATGCCCGCTTCATTTTTACGCTTTTCAATAACACTTATAATTTGTTCTGTTAAATCCTGTTTTTTCTGGACATAAATTGCCAGATTATCCCTTTCAAAACTGCCAATAAGCGGAATTATTTCCGGATTGCCAAGCTGTTTAATAATATCTTTCTGAACTTCTTTAGTCGCCGTCGCCGTTAAAGCAATCAGAGGGACTTTTGGAAAAAGCGATTTCAAAACAGAGAGCTTCCGATATTCCGGACGAAAATCATGTCCCCACTCAGAAATACAATGCGCTTCATCAATAGCAATTAGAGAAATTTGAATCGTTTTTAAAAACTCTTGAAATTGCCCAATAAAAAAACGCTCGGGAGCGATGTATAAAACTTTTATTTCCTGGTTTTGGATTTTCTGATGCGTTTGCCTTTTTTCTTCCGTAGAAAGAGCAGAGTTTAGATAAGAAGCTGGAATACCGATTTTATTTAGCTGATCCACCTGATCTTTCATCAGCGAAATTAAAGGAGAAAAAACTAAAACAATCCCTTCCTGCATTACCGCCGGTATTTGATAAATAAGCGATTTTCCTCCACCAGTCGGCAAGACCACTAAACTGTCTTTTTTATTTAATATATTTTCAATCGCCTCTTTTTGAAAAGGACGAAAG
>JAYEHC010000038.1:0-3664 GCA_034659355.1 Patescibacteria group bacterium
TGATGACAAACAAGACGACTCAAGTCAGGAAATTAAAGATAGTGATAGACAAGAAGGTTCCAGTCAGGAGACTGGAGCCGACGATGCCGACGATGCCGACGATGATAATAATAAAGAAGATGAGACTGATAAGAATAACACAGAAGAAAATATCGTTTATAATTTTTCCGACGAAATAGTGATTTCTGAAATATATCCAAATCCGGAGGGAAGAGATAATCGGGACGGAAATTATGAATGGATAGAACTATATAATTGCTCGCCGCAAGATGTTAATTTAATCGGCTGGCAAATTGACGACATTTTAAGAAAGGGAAGCAAGTCTTATACAATTAAAGAAAATAAAATTATTAAAGCGAAAAGCCAGCTTATTTTTACGAACGAGGAAACAAAAGTTATCTTTAACAATTCCGGCGATGAAGTTAATTTGCTTTGGTCGGACGGAACCGTTGTTGATAGCGTAAGTTACGGAAAATCAGCGGAAGGGCAGTCGTACAACTGGATAAACGGCAATTGGTCGTGGAGCAAGACAATTACTCCTAACAAAAATAATTTAGCGGATATAACAGGAAAAATATTAAGCGCGGAGAGTGTCGCAAACTCAAATAACGAAGATGAAATAGAAATAGAGATAGACGAGAGTGATATGGATATTGAGGAAGATTTAATTAGCGAGATTGAATATACTGAAATAACCATTATTGAAGCGAAAAAGTTGCCAAGATTTTCAGAAGTAAAAATAACTGGTGTTGTTTCAACTCCTCCCGGAATATTTTCCGATGACATTTTTTATATAACGGGAAGCGGAATTCAGATTTATGGCAAGAATATAGATATTTCTAAAATAAATATCGGTGATGAAATTAAAATAGCGGGACAAATTTCCGAAGTTGGCGGAGAAAAAAGAATTTTGCTAAATAAAGCGGAGAATATAAAGATTATTAGTTCCGATAATTTGGTTGAATCAAGAGTTATTTCCATTGCTGATGTTGGCGAAGATAACGAGGGGTATCTTGTGACTATTGAGGGAAAAGTTGCGGAAATTAAGAACGATGTGTTTTTTCTCAGCGATAAAAACGAAAGAATAAAGATTTATTTAAAACCGCAAGCAGGAATTGAGAAATCAAGAATAGAAATAAATAAATGGATGGCAATCACCGGACAGGTAAGCAGAACATCAGCTGGCTATAGAATTTTGCCGAGGTTTCAAGCGGACTTAAAATTCGGCAGAGTTTCCGGAATCGCGATGGCGTCCGCGGATTTAATTGGACAGGAAAACGGTTTTATTGATGATAATAAAAACGAGAGAAGTCTTTTATTTTCGGAGGGGGGTACAAATTCTGTTATTTATGCTATAATAGTGTTAATGGGTTTAATAGTTTTGATTGATTGGGGAAGGATGAGGGTAATTAAAAGTAAAAAGTAAAAAGTCTGTTTAAATTAAATTTTTAACAAAAAAATATGAAAAAACTATATATGAATGGCAGAATCAAAATTGATTTGATTGAAGACGCCTTAATTAATGCCAAAAGAGAAGGCAAACTGTCTAATGTTCCCACTACAGACATAAAGTATTTCGTTCAGGGATTTGAAGAAAAAATGGCTGAGTTTAAAAATAAAGTGGGAACGCAGATAACGAAAAGCGAAGTGGAATTTTTGCTTAAAAGTTTAAAACTTGATAAAACCGACAAGATATCAGACAGCGAACTCCGTACCATTTCAGAAATTATGCTAGACAAAGATTTTGATATTGAATAAAATTATCTATGAAAATCGCGGAGATTAAAAAATATTTATATAATCTCAAGTTTTACGCATTGCTTTCGTTGTTTGTGTTTGTATCGGGTGTCCTCGCGGGATATTCTTTTGTTTCCGATTTTCCGGAAGAAACGCGGGAAATTATAGAAAGAATAAAAGAACTTTTTGCGTCAGGAGAAAAAATGACCGATTTTCAAGTTTTTCTATTTATTCTGGAAAACAATATCACGAAACTTTTACTGATGCTGTTGCTGGGAATTTTTGCGGGAATAATCCCTCTGTTTGCGTCTTTTGCGAATGGAATGATTTTGGGAATTTTTGCCCGTCTTATTTCTGAAAGTTTGTCATGGGAGTTTTTTCTCGTTGGAATTTTGCCGCACGGCGTTATTGAAATTCCCGTTTTGATTCTAGCGACCGCGACCGGTATGAGAATTGGGAAAGTCGTTTTATGGAGATTGTTCGGCGGAGAAGCGGTAATCAAAAAAGAACTTGCCAAAGCGTTTAAATTCTATATAATAGTTCTTGTACCCCTTCTAATTCTAGCCGCCGTGATTGAGGCGTTTATAACCTCGGCGTTGCTAGACAGGGTCTAGCTTTTCAGAGTCGTACAAAAACGCGGAGTGTAGTGAACTATCTGAAAATACGCCAAATGATACTTTTGGTTGAACTCCGCTACCGCTACGCTCAACACTCCAGAGTATATGTCCTGTTAGATTTAGAAGAGAAATGTTATAAGTTATTCGTTATTCGTTATAAGTTAACAAGGGCCCGTAGCTCAGTTGGCTAGAGCGCCGCATTCGCATTGCGGAGGTCGGGAGTTCGAATCCCCCCGGGTCCACTGGAAATTTTAGGCAACAAAAGCCGTTTTTTAGGAACGGCTTTTGTTTTGAATCTATTTTTTATTTGCCCAATCCGAAATTTAGAACTTTTGCTGTAATCTTGCCGATCTGTCCGGTCATAAAGCCGTATTTTTCACCGCTAAAATTAACTCTGGAGATATTATTTAAACTAAGATTATTTTTTTTCAGCAGTAAATCAATTTTCTTTAGCAATTTTTCAGATAAATCCCGTCTATCAGTCCAGCTTAGTTTTTTGAATTCTGTTTCCAATTTTTTTTTGTCGCTCGAAATAGACAAAATAACCTTGTTGTTTATTATTTTAATGCTTAATAAATATTTTTTCATGGCATTTTTTAAATTATTAGCTGTTTATATTAATAACACAATTAATAGATTGCGCGTGTTAGATTGTCCAGCGTTGTTTATACTTTATAAGAATTTTTCTAAAAAAAGATTTTAACATCAAATAGTAATTTTATCCGACTTAAGGATAAAAACTTCCCTAGATCTAATTTTGAGCATTACAAGGAATATTTAAAAGTATAAACAACGCTAGCAATTCTTACAAGTAAAACCACCAAATTGCGTATGATCCGATAAATCCCGCGTTGGACATATAGAGTAAAAAAGGATAATTTAGAATAATACCATCATAAAGCTCCTTTTTTCTAAACTTGACAAAGTTTGCAAAATAGTATATAATATTATTAAAATAACAATATTTAATTTCTACTTACTGCGATAATCAGGCTCTGTTGATTTTTATCTATTTTTTATAAAAAGAGATAAACTTAGAAATACTTTTGAGTGTCTAAATATACTACCGTTGGTTCAGTGTCTCCTGACCTGAACCTTGTATTTCTGAAAGCGTAGTTAAAAGCATTGCTGTTATTTATAAGCCAGATAAGAAGAAACAAATGGTTCAAGAGAGACATTGAATCAACGATGAAGTGGGGCTAAACCATCACGACAGCAATGTTTTAGCTTATTTTAGCTAATCCTGCCCGGAAATCCCCTTAGCCCCTTTTTACAAATGGGGAACAATTGGAGAAAATTAGCAGAGCCTA
>JAYEHC010000039.1:0-14404 GCA_034659355.1 Patescibacteria group bacterium
GTTTCTTTTATTATATAGAAATTTTTTTGTTTTTAATTTTATTAAATGCGTTTAAATACTATTAAGAGCGTTTTGTTAAATTTGTTTAGTACTTGATATTTTTTGTGTATTTGCTAAGATTTTCAAGCGCTTTTGGTGATAATTTATTCGCGTTTGAAATTGCTTTCTGTATTGAGTTTTCTGAGAAAGTTTCCTGATGCCCTATTTCCAATTTTTGGCTTCCGATATTGTTTTGAAGGTAATCCTCTACATAAATTTTATGTTCTTTAGTTAATTCGGATCCATTGTTTAGGTTTTCTAAGTATTTCTCCAAAGCGTGCCTTGCTAGGTGCGTAATTCCTTCTCCGGATTTCGTTGTTACTGTATATGTTTTTTCTGAAGCGTTTGAACTTGAGGAAATTGCTTCTTCTTTTTCTTCAGTGCTGTCACTTGCTTTATCATCTTCACTTTCCGCTTTCTTTTCGTCGGCGTTTTCTATTTCCGCTTCTTGATTACTATTTGCAATACTTGATTCAGTATTGTTTTCGTTTTGCTCATCGTCGTTATTTTCTTTGCTGTTATCGCTATTTTCTGTTTCGTTTTCTGAATCGTTGTCTAACAAAGAGACAGCCTCTAGGTTTTCATCAGTATTTTCCCCTTGCTGATTGTAGTTATACGCGCTTACTCCAACAATTAGCACAATCAGAATTATTAGAATAGTTTGCCAGTTTTCATAACTCCAATCTTTTATTTTTCCAACCAATCCTTTTTCTTGAACACCTATTAAATCGGTTTCATTTTCTTGCATTTATTTTTCGCCCCCTTTCTATATTAGATCTTAATTAAATCGCTAAAATCTTTCTTAGTGGTTAAATATTATCACAATGTTTTAAAATAAGCAATTTTTTTGCAGAGTTGGGTTTTGTCGTGAACAAATTTACTCACATATTGGAATCCAAATAAACTAATTAGGCTCTGCTAATTTTCATCTATTTCTTATAGAAAGAGATAAACTTAAATATGCCTTAAAAAAATAATTTAGCTTGTTTTAACTAATCCTGCTCGGAAATTCCTCTAGCCCTCTTTTACAAAGGGGGAACAATTGGAGAAAATTAGCAGAGCCTAGGTAATGTCAACTTAATTTGCGCATCTTTGTTTATTTTGCTAAAATGAAGGCAAGTTAAAAAACAAAAATAAAATATGTTTTGCGATATAAGTTTTTTATAATGACAGGTTTTTAGGTAATTTAGAATAGGATATATATAATTATTAGTTTAAATAAAATCAAATGAATAAACAAAATAAATACCAAGCTCTCACTGGCGGGGAAGCGGTTGCTCAGGCGATGAGGCAGATTAATCCGGATGTGATGGCGGTATATCCGATTACACCACAGACGCCGATTATTGAAGCGTTTGCGCAAATAGTGGCAGACGGAAAAGTTGATACGGCATTAATAAATGTTGAATCGGAGCATAGCGCGCTGAGTGCGGTGGTTGGCGCTTCCGCGGCGGGCGGCAGGGCGATGACGGCGACCGCTTCGCAGGGACTTGCTCTGATGGCGGAAATCGTTTATATCGCTTCCGGTTCGCGGTTGCCGATTGTGATGCCGATCGCGAATCGCGCTTTGTCGGCGCCGATAAATATCCATTGCGATCACAGCGATTCAATGTTTTTGCGTGACGCCGGCTGGTTGCAGTTTTATAGCGAGAACGCGCAAGAGGCGTATGACAATACAACCATCGCTTTGAAAGTCGCGGAGAATAATAAAGTCCTTTTACCAATTATGGTTATGCAGGATGGATTTATTACTTCTCATAGCGTAGAAAATGTTGAAATAACCGATGACAAAATTATCAAAAAATTCATTGGTAAATATAATCCTGAGTATCCTTTGTTAAATACAAAAAAACCAATTTCAATCGGACCTTTGGACTTGTTTGACTATTTCTTTGAACATAAATATCAGCAGGCAGAGGCGATGGAAAATAGTAGAAAGATAATAGCGCAAACAGATAAAGAATTTTATAAATTAACAGGAAGAAAGTATAGTTTTATAGAAAAATATAAATCAGCTGATGCTGATTATCTAATAATGGCGTTGAGTTCAACTGCAGGAACGACAAAAATGGTGGTTGACGAAATGAGAAAAAAAGGAAAAAAAGTAGGACTAATAAAAATAAGAACAATGAGACCGTTTCCAAATGTGGAAATTGCCAAAGCGATATCAAATGCCAAAGCAGTGGCAGTTTTGGATCGATCAATTTCGTATGGAAATTATAGTCCCGTTTTTACGGAGGTCAGATCAGCTTTATATAATTTAGCGGGTAGACCTAAATTATACAACTATATTTATGGTATCGGCGGAAGAAATATTGGAATTGAAGATATAGAAAAAGTTTTTGCTGATTTGATAAAAGGAACTAATAATGATAATATAAACTATATAGGATTAAGAAAATAATCATCCAAGTTACAAAATAAAAAGTTTAGTTATCTTTGTGTAAATATTAGTTTATTTAGTGTTTTCTATGATAAATACTAAGCTAATATTTACCAAACAAACTAATTTTGGGAATTTTGTAGCTCGTAATAATAAAAAAATATGAGCAGAGAATTTGATAAAATATTTAAAGATGTAAAGTCGTTTCAAATTCAGGGCGCTACTGTTGTGACTAGAATAATAATTGACGCTTTACTTAAGGACAAAAATGAAATTATAAAACAATCAAAAAGCAAAGAGGATTTTATAGTAGAAATAAGAAATATCGCTAAAAAATTATTGTTAATGAAACCAAGCGAAACGATGGCTCAAAATGTACTTGGTTTTATACTTTTTGAATTGCAAGATTTAAAAGTAAAGAGCGTGGAAGATTGTAGTAAAATTGTTATAAATAAAACAGATGAATTCAAAAAAACAATAAAGGAAAACGAAAAATCGTTTGTCAAAAATGGAGCAAAGATTGTAAAATCGTTTACAAAAAAGTATCGACCGCTTAATATATTTACTCATTGCCATTCTTCAGGCGTACGCAACATTTTAAGGTCAGTTACCGGTGGTAAAGACAGTATAGATTTAAAAGTGTTTAGCACAGAAACAAGGCCGGTTTTTCAAGGAAGAGTAACGGCAAAAAAAATGGTGGATGACAATATAGATGTAACAATGATTATGGATAGCGCCGCTCCGTTTGTGATTAGCAAAAAAAGCGGGAGCGAGCTTGATATTGATTTGGTTCTAATGGGGTCCGACGCAATTACAATAAACGGTGTCTCAATAAATAAAGTGGGAAGTTATGGAATTGCGGTGTCGGCGCAATATGAAAAAATTCCTCTTTATATTGTCACGAGCGTTTTAAAAATTAAAAAAGGATTTTATGATATTATGGATATTCCAGTGGAAAAGGAATCATATAAAAATCTCTGGATGGAATCGCCAAAAGGTCTTAATATCGTGAATTTTGCGTTTGATATGGTTCCTCCGGAATTTATTACAGGATTTATCACTGAATTTGGAGTTGTAAAACCAGAGGAAATAAAAGATATTATTAAAGAAAATTATCCAAGACTATTATAGTTTCTGAAGTTTTTTCCGCGTCAGTAACAATAATAAAAAATCCCAACTTTAATTAAATTTGGGATTTTTTGTGTTGTGCTAGGTTAATGGCAAAAAAGATTTCAGTTTAGATATTATATCTTCAAATATTTTCTGATATTCGGGATTTATTTCCGCATTGTTTTCTTTTTCTTTGCTAATTCCACAGTAAGAGAAATAGCCACAGTAGGTTTGCCTGTTCCGCCTTTCCCGCCAGTGATTGCTATTTTTATAATTAAATAGTAAACAGTAAATAGTAAATAGTAAATGGACAATAGTAAATGATTATATTTTACTATTTACATTTGTTTAAATACTTTTTTCACGCCCCGTTCCCTCTGAATCTTTCATTTCCATCAATTCTCTCTTAATAAACTTCTCAACAGCATCACCGATTTTTCCTTCTCCTTGATAGATTTTAATCTCAAACTGTTCAAAAATAGAAAATGCTCTCGGACCTAAATTTGCGGTAATAATCGCAACCACTTTTTCCTTCGCAACAATTTCCGCTGAAGTTATTCTCGCTTCGCCTCTTTGTCCCGCCGCGGTATTTTCAATTGCTTTGACGCTTTTTATTTCCTTATTCTCAATCTCCACGATCAAAAAATAAGGACATCTCCCAAACCTCGTGTCAATCTCACTTTCCAAATTTTTCCCTGTTGAACTTATTGCTATTTTCATTTTTATGTTTCCTTTCTTATTTATTATTTAATTAAATTTTATATTTTCTACAATCTTTATAATATCTTAATTGAAGTAAGTAGGCTCTGCTGATTTTCATCTATTTTTTATAAGAAGAGATAAATTTAGAAATACTTTAAAAAATAACTTAGCTTATTTTAATCAATCTTGCCCGGAAACCCCTCTAGCCCTCTTTATTAAAGGGGGAACGATTGGAGAAAATCAGTAGAGTTTAAGTAAAGCACAAATGAATAAAGCGAAAGAATCCCAATAATTAAATTATAGCACATTTTTAAATAAATTTCCAAATAGGACATCTTCTTGACTTTCCGCTAAATCCATAGTATAAATAACTAGGTGAGTAAAACTTAATCTAAAGCTAATTTTCCGCTTTTTAGAGGAGCGGTTTTAATTTTTGTTTATGGAAATAAGAAACATCGCAATTATCGCCCATGTTGATCATGGCAAGACAACTCTTACTGACGCGCTGATGCGACAGACGGGGATGTCAAAAGCGGGAGACAGTATGGATAGCGATACGCTGGAACAAGAAAGAGGCATTACGATTTATTCAAAAAATACCTCTGTTTATTATAAAGATACAAAAATAAATATTGTGGACACGCCAGGACACGCTGATTTTGGTTCGGAAGTTGAAAGAGTTTTGCGATCTATTGACTGCGTGCTTTTAGTCGTTGACGCGCAAGAAGGTCCGATGCCACAGACAAAATTTGTTTTAAAAAAATCTCTTGAGCTGGGATTGAAACCGATTGTCGTACTTAATAAAATTGACAAGCCTGCTTCCAGACCGGACATTGTGCAGGAAATGGTTTATGAACTTTTTTTAGACTTAGGAGCAAGTGATGAGCAACTTGATTTTATAACGCTTTACGCAATCGCCAGAGAGGGGATTGCTAAAATTAATTTAGACGATGATTCTAAAGATTTAACGCCGCTCTTAGATACGATTTTAGAGAAAGTGCCTGTTGCTTCAAAAGAGGAAGCAAAAAACAAACCTTTGCTAATTCAGCCTTTTAATCTCGCTTACGATAATTTTTTGGGACGGATGGCAATTGGCAGAATTTACGAAGGAGAAATAAAAGACGCTATGACGGTAGTTATTAAAAATTCTGAAAAGGAAACTCGCGAGGGTAAAATTACAAAACTATTTTCGTTTGAAGGGTTAAAAAGAAAAGAAGTAAAATCGGCTGATGCCGGCGATATTGTGATGGTTGCCGGACTTCCTGACATATTTATTGGAGAAACTATTTGTGAAAATACGGAACAAGAAACTTTGCCAGCGATTACCATTGACGAGCCGACAATTTCTATAAACTTATTTGTCAACGATTCTCCTTTTGCGGGAAGAGACGGAAAATATGTGACAAATAGACAACTCAAAGAAAGGCTGGAAAAAGAATTGGAAGTTAATGTTGGTTTGAAAATTGATTTTTCCGCTGTTGATCATTATAAAATTTACGGCAGGGGCGAAATGCATATTGCGATTCTGCTTGAAAATATGCGTCGCGAGGATTATGAAATGCAAATCTCACAACCGCATGTAATTATCAAAGAAGAAGATGGTGTGAAACTTGAACCGTTTGAAGAAGTGACGATCAATGTGCCGGAGGAAATGTCCGGAACGGTTATCAAAAAACTTTCCAGCCGGAAAGGCAATATGATTGAAATGATACCGGAACATAGCAATGTAAAAATCATTTTTGAAATTCCAACCAGAGGATTGCTTGGCTATCGGAATGAATTTGTCGTTGATACGCGAGGCGAGGGGATTATTTACACAAGAGTTATCGGATTCAAGCCTTTCGTTGGAGATATTAAAAAACATAGTGTTGGTTCAATGATTTCAATGGCGACCGGGAAAACTCTTGGTTTTTCACTTTGCAATCTTCAAAGCAGAGGAGCTTTATATGTCGGAGCGACGACAGAAGTCTACGAAGGAATGGTTATTGGCAATGTGTCAAAAGATAAAGATTTGGCTGTAAATCCGATTAAAGGAAAACAGCTTACGAATGTTCGCGCTTCAGGAACCGACGAAGCGATTCATTTAACACCGCCTTTGAAATTAACTCTTGAAAAAGGGATGAGTATTATGAGCGGGGATGAATATCTGGAAATTACTCCCAAGAATGTTCGTCTCAGAAAACAATTTTTAACGGAGAATGAAAGGGTGAGAATGAGCAGAAAAGGAAGGAAGTAAAAATTTTGACAAAACAGTGATTTTTTGTATAATAAAAAGAGCTTAAAATAAGAAGGTTTAAAACAGCAAGTTAGATTATCGCTCCTGTGTCAAGTTTTGCGGAATAATTTTTTTTGAAATGAGCTGATAAATAAAATTGTCTCGTAAAACTTGACGCGGGAGAGGAAAGTCCGAACACCCATTCCGAGCAATCGGGATGAAGTAGGCAGTTGTTAACGGCAACCGTCCCGAGCAGTCGGGATAGGGAAAGCGCCACAGAGACTATACTAGTTATCCCGAGCAATCGGGATGACGAAAGGTGAAAAGTTAAATGACAGCTTGGTTTGTTTTGCAAACCGAGGTCACATTTTTTCCTTGTCGGTGACGGCAAGTGATGGCAAGCCCTGCCTGGCGCAAGAACAAATCCCGAGCAATCGGGAAAAAAGTAGTTCGCTTGACCCCAATAGCGATATCGGGGCTAGATAGATGATAATCATTCCGAGCAATCGGAAAACAAAATTCGGCTTATTACTTGTTGTTTTTAATTTTTTTATTTAGCGGTCTCAACCTTAATTATAATTCAATCTATGATCATTCTTGGTATTGATCCCGGTACGGCAACAACTGGTTATGGCGTGGTAGAAAGTAATCAAGGTAAATTAAAAGCGATAGATTATGGCTGTATCTTAACGGACAAGAAATTAGAAATGCCAGAGCGACTGGATTTTTTGGGCGAGGAACTGAAAAAAATAATTAAGAAATATCAACCCCAAGCGTTGGCGGTAGAGGAATTGTTTTTCTTTAAGAACACGAAAACAATTATTACCGTTGGACAAGCGCGCGGGGTTATTTTGTTTGTCGGGAAAAATAGTGGCAGAAAAACGGGGCTGGATATTTATGAGTACACTCCTTTACAAGTTAAGCAAGCAGTGGTAGGATATGGGCGCGCGGAGAAAAAACAGGTGCAACAAATGGTTAAGGCGATTTTTGGCTTAAACGAGATTCCTAAACCAGATGACGCGGCAGACGCGCTGGCGGTTGCGATTTGCTGTGAGAGCAGTATTAAGTTTGAGAAGAGAATTGGGAATAGGGAATAACGAATTATGAACGGGAGAAAAATAATAGAAATGTCATTCCCGCGGAGGCGGGAATCCGCTGCTACATTAAATGTAATTTTTAAAGTACGAACATGGGAAGAACAGCAAGCATTGATAATGAATCAATAAGATAAATAGTTAAGCTCAATAAAGAGATTGTTAAACTTAATAAAAAAACAATTAAACTTAACAAGGCAACTGGCGAGCAAACAAAAAAAATGATTTATTTAACTTGGGTAATTGCGATTTTAACAGTAGTAATGATTTTTCTTGTAGTAATGCAAATTAAAATTTTACAATATAAGTAATTTTATTTTAATAATATTTATTGTAACAGTGGATTCCCGCCTATGCGGGAATGACAAATACGGTTTTTAGAATAGCAATTCATTCATGCTTTATTATTTATAACTTAATCCTATGTCCGACATAATCCAACTCATCGCCTCTCAAGGCGTGAGTATAGAAACAATTTATCTAATTCTTGCTTTACCTTTTATCGCCACTTTGATCGCTGCTTTCAGGCAATTGATCGGAATTAAATCGTTTGGTATTTACACTCCGTTGGTTTTAACTTTTGCTTTTTGGGCGGTGGGGATTAAATACGGTCTTGCTATATTTGTAGTTATTTTTTTGACGGGAACAGCGGTGCGGTATGTCTTGAAAAATTTCCGTCTATTATATATGCCAGGAATGGCAATCGTGCTGACAGTTATTAGCCTGGCGATTTTAGCGTTGCTGGCGATTGGCGGATATTTTCAAAAAACCGGACTTGCCTCAACATCTATTCTGCCGATTCTTATCTTAATAACCCTAATTGAAAAATTTATCTCCACACAAGTTGAAAAAGGATTTAGAACTGCAATACTGCTTTCAATTGAAACGCTTGCTATCGCGGTAGCGGGCTATTATTTTATTATTTGGGATCAGTTTAAGGATCTAGTTCTTGAACACCCTGAATATGTTCTGTTGTTATTCGCGATAAATATTTTCTTAGGCAGATGGTCTGGGCTTCGTTTAAGTGAATATCTAAGGTTCAGGGAGGTCATCAAAAATTCTGAGCGATAATAGTACATCCATTGCGAGGAGGCTGAGGAGCGCAGCGAACGAAAAGCCGACGAAACAATCCCGTAACTATGCAAGATGAATCTAATTATGGGATTGCTTCGTTTCCATTTCTCTTGTTGCATTTGTTCAGGATTCTTGCAATGACAATTATAATTCAAAATTTAACAATGCTGACTCTTATTAAAAATAGCAAAGGTTTACTGGGAATGAACGCTAGAAACCTTTCTTATATCAGACCGCATAATTTTCAAGGCGCGATTCGACTGGCGAATAATAAATTGCGAAGTAAGGAAACGCTTTTTGGGGCTGGTGTGCCAGTACCGAAAGTCTATGGTGTTGTTAGAAATAGGCGGGAACTGGATTTGTTTAAATGGGGAGATTTGCCAAAAAGTTTTGTTTTGAAGCCAAATTGCGGGAGTGGCGGGAAAGGAATAAAAGTAATTTTCGGACAGAAAAAAGATCAGAGCTGGATTTTAACAGAGGGTAGAAAAGTAACTATTAAAGATTTGCGAAATCATATTATGGATATTTTTGAAGGATCCTATTCTTTTTCCGGAACTTCGGATATCGCTTTTTTTGAAGAGAGAATTAAACTTTTGAAAATTCTTAAACCATATTCTTATAAAGGAATTCCCGATATTAGGGTAATTGTCTATAATAAAGTTCCTGTAATGGCGATGCTTCGTTTGCCAACGAAAGAATCCAGCGGAAAAGCCAATTTGCATATGGGCGGAATAGGATTGGGAGTGGATATCGCTACGGGCGTGACGACAAACGCGGTAATGCGCGATTGTCTGATTGAAAAACATCCTGATACAAAATTAATTCTAAGAGGAATAAAAATTCCGCGCTGGAAAGAAATTTTGGAAATTGCTATCAAATGTCAAGAAGTTTCTAAGCTGGGTTATGTTGGCGTTGATATTGCGATTGACAGCGAACGCGGTCCGGTAGTTTTGGAAATAAACGCGCATGCGGGACTTTCTATTCAAATTGCTAATCTGGCGCCGCTCAAATATCGTTTGCAGAAAGTGAGCGGACTAAAGGTAAAAAATGAAATTCATGGAATAAGAATTGCCCAAGATTTGTTCGGCGGAAAAATAGAAGAGGAGATTGAAGATATTTCCAGAAAGCAAATTTTGGGAATTATTGAAACGATTAAAATTACTGGAATTACGAATCAGGAATCAGGAGTTAAGGATAAAGAATTTGCTCTTCCTTTGAATTCGAAAAAGGAGGTTGAGGTGATTTCCGGGATGGAAATTGAAAACAAAGAAGATAAAGGTACAAACGGTAAAGATAGCAAGAAAACCTCTCCCAGCCCTTCATTATCGGGAGGGGAGCCAGCGGAAGAAATAGAGCTGAAAGCAAAGATAGACACAGGGGCGGATCGGTCTTCAATAGACGAGGAGTTGGCGAGAAAATTGGGTTATGGAAAAGTAATAGACGAATTTAAAGAAGTTATTAAAAATTTAGAAATAGACAATAAAGCGACTAAGGAGATTTTGGATGAAAAAATAAAAGATAAATTGGAAAAATGGGGAGATGATTTTGACACTGTCGTTATTAAATCCAGCCACGGCGTTTCTTACAGGCTGCTTATAAAGATGAATATAGAATTATCCGGGGTTAAATTAATTTCAAAAATGTCTGTGACAGACAGAAGTCATTTGGAGTTTCCGGTAATAATAGGACGGAGAAGTTTGGGAAAATTTTTAGTGGATCCGAGTAAAAGGACGAAGATGGTTTTTGGGAAGGAAATTTCTACGGTTAATAAAAAAAATAATTTAAAAAAATGAAAAAAATTAAGTTTGCTATAATTGGTGCTAGCGAGACAGAAAATACTAAAGATCTTGTTAAGGAAATAGAAAAACGGAGGCATAAAGCTTATTTAATACAGCCTAAAAATTTAGTGTTTGAATTTTCTAAAAATAATAAATTTAAGGTAAGTCAGGGAAAGATAGACCTGGACAAATTAGATGTATTTATTTTTAGAGGTTATACAATTAATATTGTTCCAGCCAAAATATTAGCGGAAAAATTAGTTTATGATAAAAAAGTAGTTATTGATGAAGTTTTGGGCAAAAAATTTGTACCTAGTAAAATTTTTGAATCTAGTCAATTTGCCAGACATGAAATAAATCATCCAAAAACATTTCAAGCATTAGATTTCAAATCGTATGAAAATATTTTTAATAGCATTTCTTTTCCTATAATTGTAAAACCTGTATATGGCCAAAAGGGACAAGATGTAATTAAAATAAACAGTAAAGCTCAAGCCAGAAAATTTTTTAGAAAAAATCCAAATGGATATTTAATCCAAGAATTTTTAAAAACAGACAGCGACACCCGAGTTTTTGTTGTTAATAATAAAGTTATTGGCGCAATTAGGAGGTTCGTTTTGCCGGGCGATTTTAGATCTAATGCGTCATTGGGCGCTAAAGCAGAAAAAATAATACCTACGAAAGAAATGAAAGAGACTGCCATTAAAGCAACTAAAGTAATGGGATATGAAATTTCTGGAGTCGATTTTATAAAATACAGAAATAAATATTATGTATTGGAGGTTAATTCAACTCCGCAATGGCAAAAATTCAAAGAAGTTACCGGCGTTAATCCGGCAAAAAATATAATCAGTCTGGCGTTAAAGAAATATAAAAGAAGCAATATAAATTAATAATTTACATGAAAATGGAAAAAATATTGTATTTTAAAAACTATAAAATTTCTTCTGATTTTATATTATTCAAATATAATTTTAACATCGAAAATTAAAGATTGCTTTTCATTGTCAAGAGTTTTGGACAAAAATATTAGAAAAAACAGCAAATATTTAGGTCATAAACCAGTTAGCGCTGTTTTGGCTTTTGTAAGTATTCTTTATGCGTATATTTATAAATACTCATATGTAGTTACGGCCAATGAACATTCATCAAATTTTTCTAATTTAAAAATAAACAACATATCAATAAATCATCAATATACTAAGTCTCTTGATTTTGAAAAAAAATTCAATGTTTTTATACAAAATAAATTATTTAAAGGAATTACATATTATAGTATTTTAAGACCTTTATACGAAATACAAATAACAAAAATGTTTTCTTCCTATAAGCAATACTTTTCCCATTTCATAAGTTGTAATGTGGGAGTTAGAGAAAATAGATGGTGCCTTAAATGCCCTAAATGCGCGTTTATTTTTCTTGCTTTAGCGCCTTTTATCTCAACTGCAAATATTAAAAAAATTTGGGGTTCTAATTTGTTTTTAGACCAAAATATTACAGATAATATTTTAAAACTTATTGATAACAGTCCTAAACCGTTTGATTGTGTAGGAACCAAAGAAGAATGCCGACTTGCTCTATATTTATGCGAAAGAAATAAACTTTTGGAAGGAGTTTATGAAAGTACAAAAAAGGAATTAATTAAATATATCCAAAACTATAATTATGAAAAAAACTTAAAAAAATATTTACAGACATACAAAAGAGAAAATAATATTCCTAAAGCCATTATTCCGAAAGTGGAAAAATTTTGGAAAGAAAGATTAGAAATTGAATAATAGTTATTTTGCTAGCATTCTTTGTTTTTTAAATTCGTAATAAAACTTTATATGAAAAATGAGCAATCAAAATTAGAAACAACAATTTCTGAAATTAAAGACGCAGAAGCAGAAAAAGAAATTAAAGATGTAGTAATTGAAGACAGGAATAATGTTTTGTCAGAAATTTTGGGTATAGCTGAGGAGAATATTAGTGGGTTGGAAATAGACTTGGAAGAAAAAGAAAAATCAGAAACAAAAGAACTTTTATTTGAGTATACAGAAAAAATCTATGATATTACAAAAAACTATAGAGCAGTTTATACATATTTAGACGGCGTAGACACGAAAATAATAAACATAGAAGAATTAAAAATAGCCATTAATGATTTAGAAGAGATTCGGGATGAAGCGCAAAATAAAAATAAGCAAATTGGAAATATTATTAGTGAAATAATATCTCCAGAAAAAGCCAAGATTCAACTTCTCTTAGAATTTAAAAAAGGCAACTCAGAAGGAGTTTTTGAAAATGGTAAGATTGCTTATGGAGATATTGATGAAGAACTATGTGAAAAAGTTCATAATATTTATGATGAAAAGCTGGAATTTTTAGATAATAAAAATAAATTATTTAAAGAAATAGATAATGATAATTCGGAGGAAGCTTTAAAATATTTAAAGCTGACATGTAAATATACCGATGAATTTTCAATTGAGAATAACGATGATTGGTACAAAGAAAAATTAGAAATAATAAAGAAAGATAACACAGAAGAAAGACTTAAAAAAAGTAAATTTAATGCTGAAGATATAAAAAATTATTTTGAAATAGCTTTAATAAAAGGAGAATTGAAAAGTGTGGGATATAAAGTGATTATTGATTCTGCCACTGATTCTATCGGAGTTTATAGGAAACATCCAAAATATGATGGTCCTGTTATTTTAATTCCTAAGAATAGAGAGGTTGACGGAATAGAACTTCTTAAATTAATAGCTCATGAAATAGGTAGTCATATAACCTCAGGTTTCTATAGCAACAAACAAGGATTGGGAGCGGTATCTTTGGGAAGGTCTTGGGAAATTTATAATGAAGGAATTGCGAAAATAAATGAAGTTGAAATAAAAAAGGAGATTTTAGGAAATTCTTATTTAGATTTTAAAATAAATTCAAGTCCATTTTATATCTTAGCTATGGAGAGGATAAAAAACGGAGGAGATTTTGATGAAACATATAAATATATTTTTGGTTTAGCGAAGAAACAACTTTTAGCAGAAGGTGAAGATAATTTAGAAAGCGAGAGAAATGCTAGAGAAATATCAGAAAAAATATGCAGAAGAGTTTTTAGGGGATTTGATAAAAAAGAAAAAGGGAAATATTTTACGAAAGATTTATCATATTTAGTTGGAGAACTTGGTGTTCAAGAAATGAAAAAAATAAGAGTAGATAAATATTTGTATTTATCTAAAGTAGATCCTGAATTGATTTCCCATTTAATTAAAATGGGAGTTTATACTTATGAAAAAGGTTTACAAATAACAAAAGATGTCGCTAAACAAATATGGGAAGACAAAGGATGGTCGGTGGATTATCTCAAAGACAAAAAATGGTATGAAGAAAACACCCAAATGGACAGGCACTGGTCGTATCGGAAAGATTTTATGAATGAGGATATGACAGGATCGAAGAACGGGGAGTAGAAATTTTATAACATTGATAGACACATAATTACTAACCACATAGTTAGTATAAGATTTAAAAAAAACACCATGGTAATATGTATTACTATGGTGTTTTTAACGCAAATTTAAAAAACTTTTTCCATTGCGATTTTAAACCAGACCGTAAAATCATCCGGATTTTTTTTGATTTCTTTTTTCAGTTTTTCTAAACTAATCCATTTATAATTTTCCGCTTCTTCAGGATTTAGGTTCGGCTCGCCGTCAAATTTGCCGGTAAAAACATGATCATATTCATGTTCGGTTAATCCGTTATCAAATTTTGCTTTATAAATAAAATCGCCAATTTCTTTTAGCTCGCAATCAAAACCCATTTCTTCCCGCAATCTTCTGTGTGTTGCTTTTTCTAGTGACTCTCCTTTTCTCGGATGGCTACAGCAAGTATTTGTCCAAAGTCCGCCACAGTGATATTTTGCTTTTGCTCTTTTTTGCAAGAGCATTTCGTTTTTAGAATTAAAAATAAAAATAGAAAACGCGCGATGTAATTTCCCGTCTTGATGGACTTTCATTTTTTC
>JAYEHC010000040.1:0-3599 GCA_034659355.1 Patescibacteria group bacterium
ATAACCCAACCAAAATGAAATTTTTAATTCTCGCAGGAGGAAGAGGAACGCGCCTTTGGCCGGTTTCTAGAAAAAACAATCCTAAACAGTTCCAAAAATTAACCAGTGATAAAACGATGCTACAGGAAACGGTGGGCAGAATTTTGCCTGTCGCTAAAATGGACGACATTTATATCTCCACGAATAAAGAATACAGAACCGAAATTAAAAAAGAGCTTCCTGAAATTCCTCAGAAAAATATTATTTGCGAGCCGGCAAATCGTGAAAGAACGGCAGCGTTCGCTTTGGCGATTGCTCATTTTAAAAATGGCTCAAAAAATCCTCCTAACCCCCTTTTACAAAGAGGGAAGCGTATTGATGGCGAAACAATGGTCGTGATGCCGTCGGATCATTTTATTAAAAAAAGCGAACGATTGTTAAAGGCGATTATTAAAGCGGATAAATTTTTAGAAGAGCATCCTGATTATTTAGTCGCGTTCGGCATTAAGCCGACTGATCCTGAGACAGGATATGGCTATGTAAAAAGTAGCGGGAAAACAATTAAAAAAATAAACTCCTGCCAGTTTTTGAAAGTTGATAAATTTGTTGAAAAGCCAAATTTAAAAACAGCGAGGCGATATATTGAAAACGGAAATTATTTTTGGAACAGCGGAATTTATGTTTGGAAAACGGATACAATTCTAGAAAGAATCAAAGAATTTATTCCCGATATTTATTCCCGATATCTAAAAATCAATAAAGCGTTTGGAACGAAATCCTTTGATAAAGTTTTGGCGAAAGAATATCCGCAGATGGACAAAGTCTCGCCGGAATATACTATTTTGGAAAATTATAAAAAAATCGCCGTTATTCCTTTGGATCTCGGCTGGTCGGATGTGGGAAGCTGGTCGGCGTTGAAAGATGTTTTAGTCAAACCAAATAAGCATTATACTAAAGGTGAGCATCTGGATCTCGGCTCCAAAAATTTGCTTGTCTACGGTTCAAAAAAGCTGGTCATCACCGTCGGCTTGAAAGATCTGGTGATCGTTGACACAGATGATGTAATTCTCATTTGCGATAAAAACGAAACACAGAAAATTAAAGAAGTGGTGGGGAAATTAGAAAAAGGTGGGAAAGTAAAGTTGTTGTAGGTTTTAATTTTATGTATTTATTGTCATTCCCGCGTAGGCGGGAATCCAGGTGAAATATTATTAGACATAAATATTATCATCGCAGCTGAAATATCACAAAATATTGCTTTTAATTTGTTTGTGATACTTTCGTTATAAAAATAGTGATTAATGATATTACATCTGGATTCCTGCTTTCGCAGGAATGACAGTATCTAATTCTAATTTAACTTAACAAAAAAATATGAAATATTTAATCACCGGCGGGGCGGGGTTTATTGGCTCAAATATGGCGGAGGATTTAATTAAAGAAGGACACGAAATTATTGTCGTTGATAATCTTTCTACGGGAGATACAAAAAATCTTGCGGAAATAAAAGACAAAATAAAATTTATTGAAGCGCCTTGTATGGATGTTTTGGAACTGGACAACTTAAAAAATCTAGACGGAATTTATCACTATGGCGTTCCGTCCACGACAAAACTTTATCGCGACAATCGTCTGCTAGTCGGCGAAGCGGTTAATGAGTTCACCAAAATTTTGGAATTGGCGAGGCGGGAAAATTGCAAATTGATTTACGCGTCTTCTTCATCTGTTTACAATGGCAACAAACCGCCATTCAGAGAAGATATGCCAGTTTTAATTAAGGATTTTTATACTGAGGCGCGCTATTTGATGGAAAGAATGGCAAAACTCTATTACGATTTTTACGGCGTGAAGTCAATTGGCTTCAGATTTTTCAGTGTTTATGGTCCGCATGAAGAAGCGAAAACAACATTCGCCAATTTGGTCTCGCAGTTTTTATGGGACTTAAAAGCGAATCGCCAGCCGCTTCTTTACGGCGATGGTTCGCAGACGCGCGACTTTACTTTCGTGGGCGATATTAATAACGGCTTTAGGTTAGGAATGAAGTCTGATCTTGAATATGATGTTTTTAATTTAGGAACGGGCAGATGCTATTCTCTAAATGAGCTTGTTGATCTTCTCAATGAAATTCTTGGCACCGATATAAAACCGACTTATCAAGAAAATCCTTTGCAAAATTATGTGCAGGAAACTCTTGCCGATATTTCTAAAGCGAAAGAAAAACTCGGCTTTGAAGCGAAAGTCGTTTTGCGAGAGGGGATTGGGAGGATTGTGTAGATAAAATTCCCCTCTTGAGAGGGGCTAGGGGTGTGTTAAATCAGCGGAAAAACACACCCCATCCGCTTCGCGAATTACCCCTCTCAAGAGGGGAATAATTTGCTGGTTCTAAGTTGTACTTGGAACCTTAATGCACTAACAACAGATATTAGATAAAATAATTGTCAGTGCAATTTGGTTCGCAGTACAATTGCGAACCAGCAAATATTAGAATAAGCCAGCCGTGGGGGTCACCTCATCCGCTTCGCGAATTACCCCTCTCAAGAGGATAATAGTTCAAACTTTACACTCTCTAACAAATCAAAAATGGCAATATCGGAAGATATTTTGAAAAATGTAGAAAAGTTGTATCAGCAAAAATATGGAATTGCTGTTTTTGATGTTAGAATTAAGAATAATAAAAACAGCATTGAAATAGAAGGCAGTGTCTTGACTGAAAATCAGAGAAATTATATAGTGAACGCTCTCAAAAAAAATAAAATAAAAGTTGAAAAAGAAAATTTAAAAGTTTTAGGCGATATGAGCGAAAGGAACGAAATTGGCTGGGCGGTTGTTAAAAGCAAGATAATAGATTTAAGGTTAAGATTTGTTTCTAATAAAATAATAAGTGATAAGATATTAAAAAGAATCAGATGTTCGCAGGCGTTTCAGAGGGATATTTTGCGGGTTCTGTTTAAAAACGAAGATCAATTGCTAGTTCAGCAAAATGATTTAACTTTAGGCTGGGTTGATAGAAAAGATGTAATTTTAAAAAGAGCGAGTTTATTTAAAAAATGGTCAAGCGGTAATTTTGCGTTGAAGGATAAAATAATTAAGGCAAAAGTTTTGTCAATGGGAGACACGGTGCGAAGCAGGGGAAAGATTCTAAAACAAGTTCAGAATGACAATATTGATGATGGCGGCGATCTGCAAAATAAAATTGTTGAAGAAGCAAAAAAGTTTTTAAATACTAAATATGTTTTAGGCGGAAAATCTAAAAAAGGAATTGATTGTTCTGGCTTAACGCAAGCGGTTTATAAGAATTCTTTAAATATAATTTTACCGCGACATTCGTGGGATCAGAAGAAGATAGGGAAGAAAATAAATTTAAAAAATGTAAAATCAGGTGATTTGATATTTCTGATTAAAAAATCAAATCAGCATAAGCATGTGGGGATTGTGGAAAAAAATAAAAGCGTGAATTTAATTCACGCTTCTCTAGACAAGAAAAAAGTTATTAAGCAAAGTTTAGAAAAAGTTTTTGAGAATTATGATTTTGTGGAGATGAGGAGGGTGGTTGAGTAAAATCTTACACTCTAAAGAGTGAACTCCAAATGCATACCGGAGTTCAGGTTTTAACCTGTAAG
>JAYEHC010000041.1:0-14351 GCA_034659355.1 Patescibacteria group bacterium
GATGATAAGAACTCTCAAAATATAGATAGAAGCAAAATTAGCGTTAAAATAACATCATCGACAACAAAAAATGAAATTCCATTAACCACTCGCTTTGCTGAACAAACAATTTCGTTAATAGATGAGGTTAATGGTGAAAAAATAAATAAAATTAAAAATTTATTAAATAATAATGGCAACAGAAATGTTTTATTAACTGAAAGAGAATTCAGGGAATTTAATAAACATGGAACAAGAACTGGCTGGAAAAAATATAAGGATTGGTATTACAGAACTGGTGTTGATGCCACATCTCTGTCTAATTTCATAAGAATAATAGAGCAAAATATGAATAATTAACATAAAAAATAAAAAAATATGAATAAAGAAAATTTTATAAAATGTCATTATTGCAATAAAAAATCAAGGTTTAATTTACAAAAAGTTTGGGTTAAATATGATATAGATAAAAAAGGAAATTACAATGAAGATAAAAATTTTAATGCTTTTGATATAGAAGAACCAATAAATGACGATAATCTTCACCTATGTAAAGGTTGTTTTGAAAATTGGTCAAATGGGAAAATTTAAAAATAATAAAAAAATCACAGAAAGATATTTTGCCAAAAGAGTTTTAAATGAGTTTGTTCCAGAAGAATGGATTCAAGCGATTTTAGATTCAAATTCTTCAAGGAAAAAAGGCAAGTGCGGAGAAGTAAAATTACTTTCAATTTTACAAAAGCTTAATATTGACGAAGTTAAAACTTGGAATGATTTTCTCACAGAAAAGAAATGTGTTGCTCAATTCTCCAAAGTTTTTAGTTTGAATAATGTTCGAGATAAACTGGGCGTTAAAATAAAAACAAAAAAACAGAATAAGGACTTAGATTTAATCATTAAGATTGATAAAAAAATATTTATAGTTGAGGCGAAACACTTAAACACTTCTGGCGGAGGACAAGATAAACAAATAGCTGAGCTTATTGAAATAACAAATTTAAAAGAAAAAAATGAGAATGTTTTCTACATTGCGTTTTTAGATGGTAATTATTCTAATATTCTTTTAGGTAGTAAAAAATGCGGAGATAAATTAAAAACTCAACGCAAAGAAATTAAAAAATATTTGAAAAATAACTCAAGAAATTACTGGCTAAATACAGCTGGGTTTAATGCGTTGTTTTTTGATTTAATAAATTTTTAACAAAAAAACAATGATAAAGGAAACAAACACTAATTTAGAAGAAATAAAAAATCTTCTGGAAAAACTATCCAACGCGCATGGGATTTCGGGACACGAGAAAAAAGTGAGAAATATTTTAGAAGAGGAAATAAAACTTTTCGTTGACGAAATAAAAACTGACAAACTTGGTAATTTAATTGCGACAAAAAATGGCGAAGGACCTTCTGTGATGATTGCGGCGCATATGGATGAGATTGGATTTATGGTTAAATATATAGACGATAATGGCTTTATTTACTTTGCCAAATCAGGCGGATGGTTTGATCAGACTTTGCTTAATCAAAGAGTTGTAATTCATTCCAAAAATAGGGATATTATCGGAGTCGCTGGTTCAAAACCGCCGCATATAATGAAGGCGGAGGAAATGAAAAAAGTTATTGAAATCGGAGAAATGTATATTGATATTGGCGCAAAAAATAAAAAAGATGTTGAGAAAATCGGTGTTCAAATCGGTGATACGATAACGCTGGATAGAAAATTTAAAGTTTTAGCAAATGGGATAGTTACCGGAAAAGCTCTTGATAATCGCGCGGGAATGACGATTATGATTGAAGCGGCTCGTCTTTTGTCTAAATCAAAAACAAAAGCCACTGTTAATTTTGTCGGGACGGTGCAGGAAGAAATCGGACTGAAAGGAGCGCGGACAGCGGCATACGCTCTAAATCCCGATGTGGCGGTTGCCGTGGATACGACAATCCCGGGAGATCATCCGGGGGTTGAGAAAAAATATTCCGCTCTTGAAATCGGAAAAGGTTCTGTGATTACCGTCAGTGACGCGGAAGGAATGGGAATTGTTGTTTCTGAATCGGTGCTTGAGTGGATGCAAGATTCCGCGAAAAAAGGAAAGGTTCCTTATCAGCTTAGTGTTCTTGAAGGCGGAACAACGGATGCCGCTATTATAAATTTAACGCGTCAAGGCATACCCTCGGGAGGAATAAGTATTGCGACAAGATATATTCATTCTCCTGTTGAGGTTCTGAGCTTGAAAGATGTTCAATCGTGTGCGAAGTTAGTTGCGGAATGCGTGAAATCGGCGTATAAATATTTTTAGATAAATTATGAGTAAAAAATTTAGTTTTACTCAGCTAAGCGCTTGTAAATAAATAACCTTTCTAGTTTCATCTCATCTTCACACCATCTTGGCTTGAAAAAGCTTTCAGCATATAGCAATATCCTTCAACCTTTTTCAAACCAATCCGGCATAAAGCTGAGCGAACTTAGAAAATGTTATTTCTTTACAAGCCCTAAAGCAGACTAGAAATATGAACCAAGACTAAGATATAATATAACTGTCCTGTGGATAACTTGCTATTGACACTTTTTTTATTGGTGATACTATGTGTTTAGATAACACTAAGTAATAGCAAATAATGAGAAAAAATAAGAAAATTCCTGAATTTAAAAAATATAAATACTCCGCTGCTGCGGTTGATTTGGCGACGCTTGCCATTATAAACGGCAAAATAAACACTCTCTTAGTCAAAATGAAATACGCGCCATTTAAGGGTGAGTGGGCATTGCCAGGCGGAAGGATTAGGATTTATGAAAGTGTTGATGAATGCGCTAAACGGGAATTTTATGAAAAGACAGGAATAAAAAACGCTTATTTGGAACAGCTTTACTCATTCGGAGATGTGAAAAGAGATCCTTCAACGCGGATAATCTCAGTGGCTTATCTAGCTTTAGTAAATGGCGGAGATATTGATTTAAAAACGACGGAAAAATATGAGGAGATTCGTTGGATGCCAATCAATAAAACTCCTAAGTTAGCGTACGATCACAATAAAATATTAAAATACGCTCTTTTAAGGTTAAAATCCAAATTAATCTATACTAATGTTGTTTACAATCTCCTTCCGCAAAAATTCAAATTAAGCGAAATGAGAAAAGTTTATGAAATTATTTTAGGCAGGGAGCTGGACAAGAGAAACTTTCGCAAAAAAATGTTTTCTCTAAATTTAATTAAAGAAGCTGGCAAAGAAGCGGGGGTTCCGCATCGTCCCTCCAAACTATATTCTTTCAAAAAAAGAAATCTAATGGTTGTGGAAATGTTTTGATCCCAATCAAATTCTAAAGCAGTGTGATAATACGCACTACCATACTATTATTGATAATTGTCTCTTGGCAGGTTTTTTTATTCCTGCTACTATGTGTATAATCAACAGTAAGTATCAGGAAACTTTCATTAGTTGTATTAATTTTATGCAAAAGCAAGAAATATTAAAAGCTGATGTTTTAATAATAGGCGCGGGAATTGCTGGAAGTGTTGCGGCTTTGGAATTGGCGGAAGATAAAGAGATAAGAGTTTTATTGGTAACAAAAGAAAAAAATATTCAAGAATCAGCGACTTTTTACGCACAGGGAGGAATTGTCGGGCGCGGGGAAAATGATACAGAGGAGAAACTTAGAAAAGATATTTTGAATGCCGGGGCGGGATTATGCAATGAACAGGCGGTTGAAATTATTGCTAAAGAAGGACCGCAATTGATAGAAAGAATTTTGATCAAAAAAGCAAATGTGAAGTTTAACAAAAATGAAAAGAATAAATATGACCACACTCGTGAGGCGGCGCACTCGGAAAAACGCATTCTTTACAGTGGTGATAATACCGGAAAAGAAATTGAAACTAAATTGATTAAAGCGGTAAAAAATAGGAAGAATATTAAGATTTTAGCTGATTGTACTTTGGTTGATTTATTAACTTTACCTCATCACGCGGTTGATTCAAGAAAGATTTATGAAAATAAAAAATGCGCGGGGTGTTATCTTCTGAATAATAAAAATGGTCAAATAAAAATCGTCTTGACTAAAAAAACTGTTTTGGCAACTGGAGGAATTGGGCAAGTTTATTTACGAACGACAAATCCTGCGGGGATAACAGGCGATGGACTGGCGGCGGCAAATCGAGCCGGCGCGGAAGTTATTAATGCGGAATATGTCCAATTTCATCCCACTTCACTGTTTCACCGTGATGGAAATAATTTTCTTATTTCGGAAGCGGTAAGGGGCGAGGGTGGAAAATTGAAGAACGGAAAAAGTGAACCCTTTATGAAGAAATATGACAAGCGCGGAAGTTTGGCGCCGAGAGATATCGTGGCGAGAGGAATCTATGAGGAAATATTGAATGGCAAAAACGACTTTGTCTATCTTGATCTTGCCTTTTGCAGAAAGCCGAATTTTATTAAGAAAAGATTTCCAAATATTTACAGAACTTGTTTGGATTTTGGTATAGATATCACCAAAGAAAAAATTCCTGTCGCGCCGACAGCTCATTATTTTTGCGGCGGGATTAGAGTTGATGAATTCGGGCGAAGCTCTCTGGAAAATTTATTTGCTCTCGGTGAAGTTTCTTGCACGGGCGCGCATGGCGCTAATCGTTTAGCCAGCGTCTCGCTTTTGGAAGGACTTGTTTGGGCAAAAAGATGCGCGGATTGCGCAATGCGTGAATTGAAAAACAGCCCTTTGCTCATCAATGAAAAAGAGGTAAAACCCTGGACTTATATCGGTTGCGAAAATTCTGATCCGGCGTTAATTAAACAAGATTGGATGAATGTAAAATCCATTATGTGGAATTATGTCGGAATTGTCAGAACGAGCGAAAGGCTAGAAAGAGCGGTGGCGGATTTGAATTATCTAAACCACCGCGTAGAAAAATTCTATCGCTATGCCCAATTAAGCCAAGATTTATTAGAACTTAGAAATGGAATTCAAACGGCTTTAATTATCGCCAAAGCGGCGAAGAGAAATAATGAAAGCAGAGGATGCCATTATATTAGTAAATATTAAGATATTGGATATTAGGATATTAAAGAATTAACGGATTATTATGAAAAATCTAGCAGAAAAAATAAATAAACTCAAAGAAGCAAGACGGGCAATTATTCTTGCTCATAATTATCAGTTGCCGGAAGTTCAGGACATAGCTGATTTTGTCGGCGATTCTTTGGCTTTGGCGCAAAAGGTGATGAAAGTGAAAGAAGAAATAATCGTTGTTTGCGGTGTAAAATTTATGGCGGAGACAGTGAAGATTCTCAATCCTGATAAAAAAGTTTTATTGCCTGACAAAACCGCCGGTTGTCCGATGGCGGAAATGATTGATGTTCAAAAAGTAAGACAATTAAAAAATCGCTATCCCGACGCGACGGTTGTTTGCTATGTTAATTCCACCGTAGAAGTAAAAGCGGAAAGTGATATTTGCTGCACTTCCAGCAACGCGCAAAAAGTGATTAATTCTTTGAAAGATTATCAACAAATAATATTTATTCCCGATAAACAACTGGGGCATTTTGTTTCTCTTTCCAGCGATAAAGAATTTATTTTCTGCGATGGCTATTGCCCGGTGCATAACAAAATAACTGAACGGAACATCAAAAATCTCAAAAAACAATTTCCCCGCGCGGAAGTTTTGGTTCATCCTGAATGTTCTTTGGCGGCGCGAAATAGCGCCGATAAAATTTTAAGCACCGGCTGGATGCAAAAATATGTTTCCAATTCTTCAACAAAAGATTTTATCATCGGCACGGATTCTGGAATTATCCATCAAATAAAAAAGCAAAATCCTGAAAAGAATTTCTATCCAGCGAATAAACAAGCAATTTGCGAGGATATGAAAAAAATCAGCCTGGAAAAAATAGCTGATGTTTTGGAGAATTTGAATGGCGAAGTTGAGGTTAATGGGAAAGTCGGATTGAAGGCGAAAAGGGGAGTGGAGAAGATGTTGAAGGTCGGATAATAAAAAAAGAGAAAAAGAAGAAGAGTGTTTATCTTAATGTTGTTGAGTACTCTGCTTCTATTACTTTCCTTGTAGGTTGTCAAGCTCGTTAAACACCTGTGGATAATTTGCTCTTGACAGGGTTGTTGTTTCTGCTACTATATGTATAGTTGACACTAAGATACTTAATAAGTTCTTTTATTTTTAAATTAGCTTAGTGTAATAAATACACTTTTACAAGAATTTAAATTCAAATCTTAATTTCAAATATTGAAGTTAAGACCTGAATTTAAAAATCAGGCGGTTCTTTGACAACTGAATAAACAGAAGAGAGATTAAATAAATAGAAAGGAGGAAGATAGATATGAGAGAAGTGTACGAACTAAGAGAAGAACAGCTGAAGTCTTATGAAGAGCTTCGGCAGACTGCCGTGAGGCAAAGCGAAGAAATAGCTGGCAGAATCATAAGATTTATCCAAGCTATGCACCGCAAAACAGGGCGTCCTTATGTTGTGATCGGACTTTCGGGAGGTATAGACTCTTCTTTGATGGCTACTCTCTGCAAAGAAGCGCTTGGTAGAAAAAATGTCATTGGCGTAAAGATGCCATACCTTAAAATAGGTTCAGATAAGAGTTTAAGATATGCCAACTCATTGGTTGAATCGTTGGAATTGCCAGCAGATAATATTTTCGAGATGCCAATTAACGAAGCAGTTGATGCAACGGCTGAAAATCTCAAAAGAGCCGGTATCATGTTCGGTCCGGTTGATAAGGGCAATATTATGGCGAGGGAAAGAATGAAAATTCTTTATGCCATTGCCGGAGTTAAAGGCGGGTTGGTTGTTGATACTTGCAACAAAACGGAAGTGTTTCTTGGATATTTCACGCGCTATGGCGATGGCGCCAGCGACTATAATCCAGTTGGCGGAATTTATAAGACTTGGGTTTGGGAACTGGCGAAATATCTTGAAGTGCCAGATGAGATTATCCGAAGAAAGCCGACCGCTGAACTTGAAGCGGGGCAAAGCGACGAAGATGATCTGGGAATTTCATATCCGGCTCTTGATTTGATGCTTTGGCTGCTTAATGAAAGACAGGTATCAAAGAAAAGGCTGACAGAGGACTATTATTATCCCGCGGAAGTGGTGAAAATGGTAGTTGAGAGAGTCGCGGCAAATAGTTTTAAGAGTGAACTTTCGCCAATGTGTCTGCCGTCACTTTTAAAGAGAGCGCAGAAATTTACATTTCTGTAAGAAAGTGAATGTATAGATCAAACCCAGAGAGATTTCAATGATTTCTTCGGGGGGAAATATTACTGATTCAGGAGGTGACCGAAATGAAAATCGTAATTATTTATGATCGCAAAAAGCCGGAAGCGAAGAAGCTTGCTTTGGAAGTCAGGGACTGGCTAAAGAAGAAAAGGCACCAAGTTTTTCTAAGGCTGGGAAACTCTGTCTTAGAAAATCTTGATTTTATCATCACTTTTGGCGGTGATGGTTTGATTCTTCATACCGCCAATAAAGTGGCGGCTTATGGAGCGCCTCTTCTCCGAGTTAATTTCGGATATGTTGGTTTTTTGGCCAATATAGAACCGGCGGAGGTTTTTGAAAAGCTATCAATGATGCTGGACGAAAATAATTATATCATTGCCAGAAGAACCAGAATAGAAGTTTTGGCTAGGACTAAAGAAGGAGATCTGCTTGTTAGGAAAGACGCGCTTAATGACATAGTTGTGGAGAGAACCAATGCTCAGACGATCGTTTGCGAGATTGTCATTGGTGGTGGATGCAATGAGTACCGTGGCGATGGAATTATTTTTGCTACCAGGACCGGCTCAACCGCTTATGCTGAAAGCGCCGGGGGACCGACTTTGATCAAAGATGATAAGTTTATCCTGCGAGTGATCTCGCCAAGTGATAGAGAAAAACTCTCTTATCTTATTAAACCGGACAGTGATGTTTTTGAGATAGAGAGAATATTTGGTAAAGCAAGACTGGTTGTAGATGGCGCGAGGATTATGAATCTTCGCGGAAACGAACGAATAATCATTCAGCGATCGTCACAAGAAACTCTCTTTGTTGAGATTGGCGATGTTGAAAAGATCAAGGAGAAACCATGAATAATATAACCAAAAGAGAAACTATCTCAGAAGGAAAATTTCTGAGATTAGTAAGGATTAGCTATCGGGATAACGAAGGAAACCCGAGAGAATGGGAAGCTGTCGAAAGAACAACGGGCACGGATATTGTTTCCGTGATACCGGTTACGGACGATGGCAAGATAATTCTTGTTAAGCAATTCCGTCCGCCAGTTGGTAAGATGGTAATTGAGTTTCCTGCTGGGTTGCGTGACAAAGGCGAAAGTCTTGAAGACACGGCGCTTAGGGAGACGCAGGAAGAAACAGGATATCGAGCTGGCAGAACCAGAGAATTGTTTGCCGGTTCCGTTTCTGCGGGACTTTCTGATGAATTTTTGACCATTTTTCTGGCTACGGATCTGAAATTTGTCGGCAAGAAAGATGAACAGGAAGAGAGAGGGATTACTGTCTGTGAAGTTCCGCTTGAAGAGGTGAATGAATGGCTTGACAGCGAAGAGGAGGAAGGCGCATTTACAGATGTTAAGATAAGGGCATATATAAGCTATATTAAGGAAGTGTAGTCTATGGCGCTAACGATACTTAGGAGGTTGATAATAAGATGATAAAAATAGGTTTGGTAATAGGGAAATTTCAACCGTTGCATCCCGGACACACTCTTTTAATTGAAACGGCTTTTCGTGAAAACGATAAAATTGTGGTGTGTATCGGTTCTGCCCAAAAAGCTGATCCTCTTCCCGTAAAGGAACGGCGGAGTAGAATAGTTGAGAAACTTAATGTTCTTGGCTATGACGCGGAGCTATACAAAATCGTTGAATTAGACGATATTAACTCTGACGAAAAATGGCCATCGTATCTGAAAGAAGAGTGCGGGATTACGAACGAAACGAAGAATGCTTTCTACACTTCGGATGATCTTCCGGAAAGCTATTTGAGAGCGATGAGAGATCTTGGTTTTCAGATAAGAACTATTGCCAGAGGGTCGTTTCGCTATAGAGATCCTAATGGTATATCTCACATAGTATTTTCTGCGACTGAGATCAGAGAAATTCACGAAGGTCTTAATTTAGCTGTGTAGAAAGAGGTGTCAAAGTAGAATTACAGGAGGAGAACAAGATGAACATAAATAGCTGGGAATATGATGAACAGAAGACCTGGCTGGGCGATCCGTTGATCGCCGACCAGTATCATTTCCGACAGGCAAGGACGATTTTTGCGGAAGGTGATCAGGAGCGTTTTACCGTTCACGATTATTTTATTCGCAAAACTCCTTTTGGGAGCTATTTGCTTGTTGCGGGAATAGAACGAGTGCTGAAGCATCTCTATAATTATCGTTTTACTGAAGAAGATATTGAAGCGGTAAAAATAATAGATCCGTTAAGCGCTTTGCCGGAATACGAGGAATACCTTAAATATTTGCGAAAGTTGAGATTTAAGGGAAATATCTGGGCGATCAGAGAAGGTGATCTAGCTTTTCCAAATGAGCCGATTATTCGAGTGGAAGGCAACTGGCTGGAAACTTGGATTATTGAATCGGCGATTTTGAAGGCGATGAATTATGCTTCTTTGATTGCTACTTATGCCAGTCAAATAACGGAAGTTGCTCAAGGTAAGCCAGTAGCGGATTTCGGACTGCGGAGATCACCGGGCGATGGAGCTGGAATAGTTTCAACAAGATCTGCTTTTATCGGAGGTATGATAAATACTTCAAATGTAAGAGCGGCAATAAATCTTGGTATTCCTATCAGTGGAACAATGTCGCACGAATTTATACAGGCGTATTTTCTTATCGCTGGTTCGGAAGTGAACGCTTTTGTCATTTTTGGCAGGCATAATCCCGACAATCGGATTTATCTTATTGATACATACGATACTATTCAAGGAGCCAAGAATGCGATGAGAACCAGTGAGATTATTGGCGAGCCCGCAAATGCTCTGCGAATTGACAGTGGTAATCTGGCGGAGCTAGCTATAATGGTGAGAGAATTTGACAGAGCAAAGAAAAAGTTTACTGGCATTATTTTGACCAGCGATTTGGATATTCAACTGCTTGGTCAGATTGTGAATGTTGGCACGCCAGCGACTGGTTTTGGTGTTGGAACTAAAATGACTGCGCCGGAAAATCCGCCTGCTTTGGGAGGTGTCTATAAATTGTCAGCGCTGGAAGTTGATGGGGAAATTATTCCAACCATTAAAATTTCCGGTGATGAGATCAAGACAACTCTGCCAGGCAGGAAAAATGTCTGGCGAAGAATGTCTGGCGATCAGATTGACGGCGATGTTATCGCGCTTGTTGACGAGGGAAAACCAGACGGAGAATATGAGCCAGTTTTGGTTCAGATGATGAAAGGAGGTAAAACCAGAAAAAGTAAGATGTTTGTTAAGCCGAAAGAGTTGCAAGATATTCAAGTATTCGCGCGAGAAAATATTGCGATGTTGCTGGCAGAATTTCGCCGAGCAGAAAATCCCGCTCCGTATCCGGTCAGGATCAGCGACGAACTGAAAGATTTGCGAAGAAAGACAATCTCAGAGATTAAAGCGAAGCAAATTTAGGCTGGCGAGATCGTAAGCGCGAAAAGGGACTGAACAGGCACAGCACATAAAGGAGGAAGATAAATAAAATATCCGAACACGGAGAAGCTGTTAGCGTCTAAGAACGATTAGGCGATTTAAAAACCAATGACTAAGTGTTAGTTTGACATTTAGTCATTGGAAAACTCTTTATAAAGAGTGGAATAGAACAATGAACAAAACAGTTATAGGAGGAAGAAATGGCTGATATGGTATTGGCGATAGATACAGTAAAAGGTTTTTTTACGGAAGGAAATCTTGCCAACAAAGAAAATATGGCAATTGTTCCCAATATAAAAGATCTTTTGGAAAGGATGACCGCTGATGGCTGGAAAACTTATTTTCTGGCTGACAATCACAGACCGGATGATCTGGAATTTCAGATGTTTCCGCCACACTGTGTTATTGAAACGGAAGAAGTTGAGGTGGTTGACGAATTAAAACAGTTTGTCTCTTATGACAACTATATTCCAAAGACTCGCTACAGCGGGTTTTATGGCACTAATCTGGAAGAAATTCTGAAACGGGAAGATCCGGAGAATATAATTGTTGTTGGTGTTTACACGGATATTTGCGTGCTTTACACGACAGCTGATCTGCGCAATCGGGATTATCGGGTAACAATTCCAAGAGATTGCGTAAGAGCGCTTGATGCAGGTAACACAGATTTGTGGCTGAATTACTTAGAAAATCTTCTAGGTGTTCAGGTAGTTGAAAGACAGGAGGAAATATAAAAAGAATAAACTAAATAATATAACAATGGGTTGTTTGCAAAGCAGGCAACCCGCTTTTTTTTGACTTTTATTTCAGTAGTGCTAAAATATAATTAAAAGAAAAGCAAGAAGGGGACCTTGTTGCTTTTATGCATTGACAATTTATGATACTGAAAACTTACAAAAAAGGAGGGACTATAAATGAAAATAGGAATGTTAGAAGGTATTATAGAAGAAGATTCATTTCTGTTTTGGGAAAATCTTTCGGATGTCTTTTTAAACAGGCACCATGTGATACCATTGGCTGTTAGGAATGAAATGAAACTGCGAGAAAAAAAAGGAAATGGGAAAAAAAGAAGTAAGAAAAATAAGGAGTTGTCAGAAAAAATAAGAAAGTTGTTTGAGAGGTTTGATATGATAGATATTAACCTTACAAAACGGGTGCCTATAAAATGGCATGACAATTACAATCTTCTTTTCAGGGGAGATTTCTTGCCCACCGAAGTTCTTGGTAAATTGAGATATGAGATACTTAGAACGGATTACAAGATGTGTGGCAGGAGCAAAAAGACAATTGTAAGATTTTTCTTCTATGCCGCGAAATTTAATAATGTGGAATATAACAATGAAGAAATAAAGGCAATAGACAGAAAATTGGAAAAAGGGTGTATTTTTCCAGTGAATCTTCTGGTAATGTTTAAGATAACAAGAGAGGATATAGAATATTACTTGGAAGAGAACTTTCTGTATCCCGGATACTATAGATTTTATGAAGTCTGGGATTTCCTGTCGGAAAACGGACATAAAAGAAATAGAAGAGGAGCAAACGGGTATCATAAAATGTTTATAGACAACAGAATATAAATCACAAAACTCTATCCGGATCAATATCAATGATCCGGTTTTTTTATTTTAATTTCTTTATAATAGAAATAATCCAGAGAATTTATTTATGTAAATTTTAGAAAATAAAGAGTTGTATAAATAACAACCAACTTTCTTAAATTACAAAGCATAAAATTGTATAATGTAAACAGTCGCGGTTTTTTGTTAAAATGTCAATATGTCAAAACATTTGAATAACACTGAACTTCTTGCTCCGGCGGGAAGTTTTGAAAAATTGAAGTATGCTTTGGAATTCGGGGCAGACGCAGTTTACGCGGGACTGCCTGATTTTAGTTTGCGAGCGAGGATAAATAAATTTGATGAAAAAATATAATTGAAGCGATAGATTATACGCGCAACAAGATCAGCACGGCTCATATTTACTAAATTCTAAAGATCTATGTTTGATTGAATATTCAGACGAACATCTGTTGCGGGAACTGTTTTGTAAACAGTTTCAAATATTTCCCAAGCAAATAAAAATTATTTAAATATTCCGCCTGTATTAAAAACGCAGAATGATAAGAGAAAAGTTGTTGAAATTTAGAAACAAAAGGAATGGGTTACAAACCCATTCCCGCAAAGGAAAATTGAAGGCAGGGCGAAAAGTGTTTATTATTTATCGCAAACCGTCAAAGCATTTGACTTTTTTATTGACTGTGCTATTGTGTAATTGAAAATTGAATAGTTATTAACCTAACCTTCGGGCTTTTTGTCTGGAGTATGGTTGAAAATCCACGCAAGTGTAAAGACGGCTTTCCGTCTGGTACTCACTTGCGTGGTCAACATTTGAAAGAATGTTGGATGTCCGAAAGGGTGTCGCCAGTATGGGGAGCCTTTTTTGATTGGTCGCTGGTGTTAAATGATTTTGTTATTTTAAATTTTACAGATTAAAATCTGATCTCCAAGTTTTGATTTTGGAGTTCAGGTTTTAACCTGTAAGAGCGTTTTAAAATTTTAATTATTTTTAACAAAAAAAATATGCATAAAGAAACTCTGAAAAAATCCTTTGCGGGATTTATGGTCGTGGCGATTTTATCGGGAACGATGGCGCCAGTGTCGCTGATTTTTGCGGCGGAGGAAATGAGAGGGGATAATGATTTGCTATTGGAAAAATTAGAAAGTAAGCAGTTAGAAAAAGTTAAACAGCTGAGAGATTTTGACGGTGAGGGAAAGATGAAAACTTTTAGCACAGATGAAAGTTTGAAAAAGATGGCAGAAACAAAACAGCTGGAAAAACCAAATTATGTTGAGGGGGAAGTTTTAGTAAAGTTTAAGGAGCGGAAAATAAATTTAGAGTATTCTTCTGGCAGGACAAAGGCGATGCAGTTTGCGGTTAGTAAAAGTTTGGATAAAAAAGAAGATATTAGAAAAAGCAACATCTCTGTTTTGAAAATAAAGGATACTAAAACGGTTGAGGAAAAAATAGCGGAGTTGAAAAATGATTCAAGGGTGGAATATGTCCAGCCGAATTTTTTATATTATCCTTTGACAATTGATACGAATGATATTTATAAAGATAAACTTTGGGGACTTGATAATACGGGGCAAGAAGTTAATGGAGTTTCAGGAACTCCCAATGCGGATATAAATATTGTTGATGCTTGGGAAATATCTGAAGGCGCTGAAAGCGAAGATGATATTATTGTAGCAGTGATTGATAGCGGTGTTGCTTATAATCATCCTGACCTTATTGATAATATGTGGGATGGGAGTAATTGTGTGGATGATGAAGGCAATCTATTAGGTGGATGTCAGCACGGTTATGATTATGAAGATGATGATAAATTTCCTTTGGATAATGACGGACACGGCACGCACATTGCGGGAACGATTGGAGCGGTGAAAAATAACAATAAAGGAATTATTGGCGTTGCGCCGAATGTTAAAATAATGGCGCTTAAAAGCAGTTTGACCACTGCAGATAATATTAGCTCCATAAATTTTGCTGGACAAAATGGAGCTAAAGTAATTAATGCGAGTTGGGGAGGACCGTCTAATGATCTTTTATTAAAAGCGGCTATTGAAAGCTTTACTGGTTTATTTATTGCATCGGCTGGTAATGGAAAGGAATATGGAAATTCAAATATAGGAGATAATCATGGAAGCGAGGTTAGTTTATATCCTTGCGATTATACTTCTGACAATATTATTTGTG